>NZ_JACHDC010000031.1:0-84775 GCF_014200875.1 Paraburkholderia sp. HC6.4b | reverse complement strand
CCACAGGCCGGATATAAGTCTGCAACCTCATCCTGTCCGTCACACACCGAATATCACCTGGCAAACCGGGAGGCGTCCATATAAGACAGACATGCCAGTATCGAAAGTAAGAAGAGCACTTTCCAAGCTGTACGTTCAGGTCCTCATCGGGATCGTGGCCGGTGTCCTGCTGGGCCACTTCTACCCCGAGCTCGCCTCGCAGATGAAACCGCTGGGCGACCTGTTCATCAAGCTGATCCGGATGCTGCTTGCACCGATCATCTTTGCATCGGTCGTGGTCGGGATTGCGCGCATGAACGACCTTCATCAAGCGGGCCGGGTTGGGGTGAAAGCCCTCCTGTATTTCGAACTGGCGTCGACCATTGCGCTCATAGCGGGAATGGTGGTCGTCAATGTCATCAAACCCGGCAGCGGAATGAACATCGATCCCTCGCAGATCGATGCCGCTGCGATTTCGACCTACACGCACGCGGCGCAGCAACACGGCATGCTCGACTTCTTCATGAGCATCGTTCCGAATAGCATCGTCGGGGCATTCGCCAAAGGCGAGATGCTTCCCATCATTTTCTTTTCAGTCCTGCTCGCCATCTCGCTGGCAAAGCTCGGACCTCGTGCCGCGCCATTCGTCGACATGCTCGACATGTTCCTTCAAGGAATGTTCGGCGTCGTGCGAATCGTCATGTACGTTGCTCCGATCGGCGCGTTCGGGGGCATGGCCTTCACCATCGGCAAATACGGCATCGGCACGTTGGCATCGTTCGGCGAGTTGATGCTTTGTCTGTATCTGACTTCGTTCTTTTTCGTGTTCGTCGTGCTCGGCCTCGTCATGAAAATGTGCGGGCTATCGCTGTGGAAGTTTCTCCGCTACATCAGGGACGAGATTCTGATTACGCTCGGCACGGCGTCGACGGAAGCGGTGTTGCCGCAGATGCTGATCAAGATGGAGGCGATGGGCTGCGCTCGCCCAGTGGTCGGCATGGTCTTGCCCACCGGCTACACGTTCAATGCCGATGGAACGGCGATCTATCTGACGATGGCGGCCTTGTTCATCGCCCAGGCGATGAACGTCCACCTGAGCATCTGGGACCAGTTGCTCGTGCTCGGCGTACTGCTGCTCACGTCGAAGGGTTCTGCGGGTGTGGCCGGGGCGGGATTCGTCGCACTGGCCGCGACGCTCGCCTCGATGCACAAGATTCCCGTGGAAGGCCTCGTGCTGCTGCTCGGCGTGGACCGCTTTCTCAACGAGGCGCGCGCAGTCACGAACCTGATCGGCAATGGCGTTGCCACCGTCGTCGTCGCTCGCTGGGAGGGGCAACTCGACAGGAACCTGGCGCGCGCGGTGCTGGATCGCGACAATACGCCTCACTTCCACACACCTGGTCCTGCCGCGCAACCGGCGATCCCGCCGGCACCGACGACCGAAGCCGCTGCGCTTCTCGACGGCTCGCCGAATCATCAATAGAACTGAACTTTTCCGGGTGGGTGCCGTTAATGCAGAGACACCTCACTCCACCGCATTCAGCATGAAACTGACCATCAAGTTCCGTCTTCTCGCCACACTCGCCTTGCTCGGGTTCCTGCTGACCGTGACCGGCGTGCTGGGGATCGCCGGCATGCGTGGTTCAAACCATGCCGTTGCGCAGGCGTACACGAACGACGTGGCTGCCGCAACCGCGCTCGGCAAGTCCAACCTGAACCTGACGGTAGTGCGTACCACGCTCGACCGCGTGCTGCTGCACCCGGAAGCAGCGGACAGAGCCGCGCTCATCGATAAGGCCCGCAACTATCTTGCGGTCTCCGACAAGGCCTGGAAAGAGTACCGCGCACTGCCCGTTTCCGAGGCCGAGGCGGCCTTGTCGAAGGCCGTGGCCGACGCCCGGGAAGCGATGCTGCATGGCGCACTCGAACCGATGATGGACGCGATGAGCCGTGGCGATCATGAAGCCGCCGACCACGATGCGATGGTCGTGATGCCACCGCTGTCGGCGGCTCTCACGCAGAAAACCGCGAATCTGGACAAGTTTCGCAACGAGCAGGGCAATGTGCGTTACAAGACGGCACAGGACCGCTATGACACCCTCGTGACAATTACCGGAATCGCGATCGCCGTCGGTCTTCTGACCTGCGTCACCTGCGGTTTCACGCTGCTTCGCGCAATCGCGCGCCCGATCGATATGACGGTGCGCCATGTCGAGCGACTCGCTCAGGGTGACATGTCGCAGCAATTGCGCTTCGACAGTGATGACGAAATGGGTCGCCTCGTCAGAAGCGTCGGGCAGATGCAGAAGGACATCGGCACGATGATCGAACAGATCGCGCGCGGCAGCGAGTCGATCGCATCCGCGACCCAGCAGATCTCGGCCGGCAACGCGGACCTGTCGGCGCGCACCGAGACGCAGGCGGCGTCCATCGAGGAAACGGCGGCGAGCATGGAGCAACTCACCAATGCCGTCACGGAGAACGCCGCGCACGCGCGTGAAGCGCGCGAGCTGGCCGACGCGACGAAGGCGACGGCCGGTGCGGGTGCGGACGTGGTGCGTCAGGTCATCGCCGCGATGACCGACATTCACGACGGTGCGAAGAGGATGGGCGAGATCATTGGCGTGATCGAAGGCATCGCCTTTCAAACCAACATCCTTGCGTTGAATGCGGCTGTCGAGGCTGCTCGCGCCGGAGAGGAAGGACGTGGCTTTGCCGTCGTCGCTGGCGAGGTGCGCAATCTCGCCCAGCGCTCAGCGACAGCGGCGAAGGAAATCAAGGAGCTTATCGACGCGTCGACAGCCCGCGTCGCGGACGGTTCGCGCCTGGTCGGTCGGGCCGGTGAGACCATGGGCGAAGTACAGACGGCCGTCAGCCGCGTCACGTCGATCATGAGCGACATCGCGACGGCCTCGGCCGAACAGAGCGATGGCATCGAGGAAGTCAATCGGGCGATTACGCAGATGGACCAGATGTCGCAGCAAAATGCCGCGCTGGTCGAGCAGGCAGCCGCCGCGGCCGCGTCGCTGACCGAGCAGACCGGTCTGTTGACGAAGGCGGCGGGTCGATTTCGCTTTGCGTCCCTGTCGTGATGCCGCGCTACGGGCTCGCCTGCCGCTGCTGGCCTTAGCTGCGCGCGTCGC
This sequence comes from Paraburkholderia sp. HC6.4b, assembly GCF_014200875.1. NCBI lineage: Bacteria > Pseudomonadati > Pseudomonadota > Betaproteobacteria > Burkholderiales > Burkholderiaceae > Paraburkholderia > Paraburkholderia sp. HC6.4b. The sequence continues at coordinate 81,653 of NZ_JACHDC010000031.1, read as the reverse complement.
CGGAGGTCGTGGCGTCGGGCTCACCGGTAGGCGCTGCCTCGAGAAAGCCGCGCCCCATCTCAGCCTCGAAGCGCGAAGCGCTGCCCTCCCAGATGATGCGTGCATGTTCGAGCACGTAGACACGGTCCGCATGCGGCAGCGCAAACCTGACGTTCTGCTCGCCCAGCAGTACGGTAATGGGTGTGGACTTTTGCAGCGAATCCAGCGCTTTCGACAATTGCTCGAGAATCACGGGCGCGAGCCCCAGTGTCGGTTCGTCGAGAATCAGCAGCTTCGGCCGGGTCATCAGCGCACGCGCGATCGCGAGCATTTGCTGCTCGCCGCCGGAAAGCGTGCGCGCGGTTTGGCCCTGGCGCGATTTGAGGATCGGAAAGAGATCGAACAGCCACGACAGCTGTTTGGCGCGCACCGTATCGACGAGATGATATCCGCCGAGTTCGAGATTCTCGCGTACCGTCATGTCGCCGAATAGCTCGCGCGTTTCCGGGCATTGCACGAGGCCGGCGCGCGAGATCGCGGCACCGCTGCTGCCGCGCAGATCGCGCCCGTCGAAGCGAATCGTCCCCTTGTACGGCACGAGGCCCGAGAGCGCGTTGAAAAGCGTCGTCTTGCCCGCGCCGTTCAGACCGACAACCGATACGAACTCGCCCTCGCGCACCTGCAGACTGACGTCGTCGAGTGCGCACGCCTTGTCGTAAAGCACACGCACACCGGTCACCTCGAGGATCGTGGGCCTGGCAATGCCCGCGGCTCCGGTGCGCTGGCGCAACTCCAGCTTGCTGCCCAGATAGACCCGGCGCACTGTCTCGTTCTGCATCACTTGTTCGGCGGTGCCCTCGGCGACATGCTCGCCAAGGTACATCGCGAGCACGCGGTCGGCGAGCGCGGACAGACTTTTGACGTTGTGATCGACCAGCAGCACCGCGCGGCCTTCGGCGCGAAAGCCGCGAATCAGCTCGGAAAACGCCTCCGATTCCGCCACCGTCAGTCCCGCGAACGGCTCGTCCACCAGCACGACCTGCGGGTCGCGCGCAATCGCTTTGGCCATCTCCATGCGGCGCAGATCCGCAAATGGCAGTGTCGCGGGATGCCGATGCATGACGGCGGCAAGGCCCACACGCGAGGCAATTTCCTGCGCGCGCTGGTGCACGTGCGGTTCGGCGGCCAGCTTGACGAGCGAATCAGGAAGCAGCGCGAGCTTGATGTGTTCCAGCACCGTCTGCCGATGGAGCGGCCGCGAATGCTGAAACACGATGCCCACGCCCGCGCGCGCGATCCGGTGCGGCGCCCAGCCGGCCATCTCCACGCCATTCACCTTGACCGACCCCGCGTTGGGCCGCTCGATGCCCATGATCAGCTTCATGACGGTCGACTTGCCCGAGCCGTTTGGTCCGATCAGGCCAAGAATCTCGCCGGGCCGGATGTCGAAGCCGATATCCTTCACGGCGACGAGACCGCCGAAGCGCTTGGTCAGTCCGCGTACGGAGAGCAGCGGCGTGTCGCTCATTGGCGCTCCCTCGCACGCAGCAGATTGCCGAGCAGACCGTCTGGAAAAAACAGCAGCGCCGCCAGTGCGACCGCCGCGACGACGAATGTGTTGAGCTGGCCGAGCGGGCGCAGAAACTCGCCGGCGACGATCAGGAAGATCGAGCCGAGCACCGCGCCGAGTATCGTGCGGCGTCCGCCGAGCACGGCCGCGATGATGATCTGTACTCCCACGCTGAGATCCACCACCGTGCTCACGGAGGCCGTGCCCTGGTAGAACACCAGCATCGCGCCGGCCACGCCGGAGAAAACGGCGCTGATGCAAAAGGCCACGAGCTTGTGTCGCGTGACATTGAAACCCAGCGCCTGCGCGCCGGTCGTGTCCTGGCCGCTTGCCTGCAGGATCAGACCGACCGCTGAACGCGACAGGCCGAACAGCAGGACGGCGCAAACAATCAGGAACGCGAGCGCGATCCAGTAGTTATGGTTCGCATCGACCGACATCACGTCCGGCACCATCATGCCGATCTCGCCGCCCGTTATGCCCGCAAAGATCACGATGGCGTTTTGCAGCAGCAGCACGGCCACGAGCGTAACCAGCCCGAAGTAAGGACCGCGCAACCGCAGCGCGGGCACCGCCAGCAGCAGGCCGCCCACCAGCGCGACGCCGCCGCCAGCGAGCACGCAAACGGGTATGGGCAGACCCCATCTGGCGTCGAGGATCGCGGCCGAATAGGCGCCGAGTCCGATCAGGAACGTCGGCCCGAAGTTGACCTCGCCGGCAAAGCCGAACAACAGGTCCCACGACATGGCGAACACGCCGAAGTAATACGCAACCGTGAGCACGCCGAGGATGTAGCCCGAAAGCCACCACGGCAACGTCGCCGCCATCGCGACGAGCGCAACGGCGATCCATGCGCCACGCGAACGGAGAAGAACGGACATGAGGGTACGCTCCATTCGCACTGTTAGCGGCGTCCCAGGAAGCCCTGGGGTCTTACATACACCACGAGCACCAGCAGCAGCAACGCGGGCAGCGGCCGCAGGGTCGGCGCGATCAGATAGGCCGTAATGGTTTCCAGATAACCGACGACATACGCGGCCATCAGCGAACCGGACACGCTGCCGAGCCCGCCCAGCACCACAATGGAGAATGCGCTGGCCGTGAGCTGCCCCGCATTGTTGGTGCTCACGCCGAGGAACGAAGCGAGCAGCACGCCCGCGATACCGGCCAGCACCCCATAGATGCTCCACGCGAGAAGATAGATTCGGGAGAGTTCGAAACCGAGCAGCGTGAGACCACGAGGGTTCATCGAAGCCGCGAGCAGCGCCTTGCCCGCGCGCGTGCGGTTCACGAACAGCCACAACATGCCGATCACGGCCCAGCAGACCACCGCGATCATGATTTCGTTGAACGGCACGCGCACGCTGCCGACCATCGCCACACCGCTGATCAGCGGGCGCATCGTCACCGGGTTGTCGGTGAAGAGCCACGCCATGCCCTGCTGGATCATGATGCCCCACAGCAGCGTGCCGGTGAGCACGAAGATTTCCTTCTCTTCGCCGGGAATCGCGGCCGAGCGTTGAATGGGCCGCACCACCATCAGGTAGGTGACGAAGGCCGTCAAGAGACCCGCCAACACGCCGAGCAGCGTGCCGAGATAGGTGCCAAGTCCCGCCTCGCCCGCGAGCATCCAGCCCATCAGCGCCGCGACCAGCATCACGCCGCCGTGCGCGAGATTCAAGATGCCGGAGACGCCGAAGATCAACGTGAAACCGATCGCGCCCAGCGCGTAGAGGGAACTGATCGCAAAGCCGTCGACGAGAATCTGCAGTAGCAACATGCCCGGCCTTTCATGTTGGTTGAGGTGTCGATGCGTGCGCTGTCCGGGCCTTCGCTACGCGCGGGTCCGGACAGTCGCGATCGTCGCGCTGCTAGTTCGCGCTTGCCTGCTGCACCTTCATGAAGGTCGGGAATTTGACCACGCCGTTGGCAATCGACTTGGGCCAGATCGCAACCTGCTTGCCGTTTTGCCATTGCAGGTCGATGCCCGTGATATAGCCGGGCCCGTACTTCAGCGCGTGCGTGAACTGATCGCTCTTGCCGTAGAACTGCCAGCGTCCGATCGTGCCCACGTAGTCGGTTTTCTCGAGTGCGTCGACCATCTGGTCCGGATCGGTCGAGCCCTTGTTGCGCTTGATCGCGTCCGCGAGGATGTAGACGAGGTCGTAGCTCGTGAAGCCGCAATACGCCGGAGAAACGCCGAACTTCTTCTGATACTCATCCGTAAAAGGTACCGTTTTCGGCGTGATCGCCACGCCCGGCGCCGCGGCCGAGGCCGTGATCACGCCTTCCGTCGCGCCGTTCGTGTCCTTCCAGAAGCTCGTGGTCGTGGCCTGCGAGCTTTGGCCCGACATCGGGATCGGCACCTGCTGGTCGTGCCATTGCACGGTCGGCTGCACGCCAACGTGGCTGATGCCGGTGGTGATCGTATCGGGGTGCTTCGCCTCGATCTGGTTGAAGATCGGCGTGAAGTCGGAAGTGTCAGGATTGAAGCGGATGTGATCGAGCACCTGAAGTCCCGCTTTGGGCAGGCATTCGAGGTAGCGTTCGTCGAGCGGCTTGGTCCACGCCGCGTCCTCGCTCATGACGACCGTCGTTTTCATCTTGAACTGGCCGATCAGAACGTCGTGTGAGAAGTCGCAGATGGACTGTGCGATGAACGCCGACGTCATCCAGCCGTGGAACGTGTACTTGTAGTGGTCGTAGTCGTCGTGAACGTGCTTCGAGATGTCGTTGCTAGCCGCGCCGGGAGTGATGAAGGGCATCTTCAGGCGTCCCGACCACGGCTCCATCGCGAGCGCCACTTCGCTGATGTAGCTGCCGATCACAGCGACTACCTTGTCCTGAGTCGCCGCGCGCTGGAAGGCGCGCACGCCGTCCGAAGCCGATGAATGGTCGTCGTACGCGACGATCTGGATGGGCCGGCCATCGACGCCACCGCTGGCGTTGATCTGGTCCGCGGCGAGTTGCGCCGCCTTGCTGATCGAAGCGCCCGCCACCGAGGATTCTTCGCTGATCACGCCGATCTTGATCGGCTCTGCCGCCGCATGGGCGCCTGCCGGCAGAGCCAGGCCCGCCGCTACCATCCCCGTCGCGACGACGCAATGAAAGTTTCGCCACACACTGTTACTGGACATCATGCATCTCCGATTCGAAAGGATCGTTGAGCAACATTTGCCCGCCACATCGCAGCATTTGAAGAATGCGCACACAACAATATTCACGGGACTCGCAGCGCTCAATCGGTACAAACGATGACCGGGTCCCTACGGATTTCATGGTGCAGAGCGGAAAAAATTTTGCCGCCCGCGCCACCGGACGCGGTTTGTCCATAGTGAGAGCGATGGCTGTGGACCGCGAGACTAGCGGCCTTCATCCTCTCGCTCATTCGTGATCCGAAGCATTTGGCCGCATCGCTTTGCGGGGTTGGTGCGGCGGTTCAATGGACCAACCCGCGCCATGATCAGCCGAGGGCGGTCGCGGCGCGGAAACGGACCACGCGGCAAGCGTGCCTGCGTGCGGGTCCGAACACTACCCGGCAACCTTGCTTGCTGACACATGTACGTCATGCTAGGTTGCTGCAATTCCCGCTGCCGCATCTGGCATCTATTTTTCGCAACGCTGCGCGCGATCAAAAAAAAGCGGGGTGGGTTGCTCTGGACTCATCGTACGCGTACGCCTTTCCCCTGGAGGAATTCAAGAGCCATGGCTTCAATGATCCAGCGGACGACCCTGTTCGCCTGCCTGCGCGCGGCTTGCGTCGCGGCTTGCCTGTCGATCGCCGCCCTTGGTGCCCATGCCGCGGATCTCGTGATCGCAGGCCGGGACGACATCTACGGCCGCGGACTCGCGCAGGCGGTGGACGGCTACAAGAAACAGCACCCGGGCGTCGATATCGAGTTGCTGAAGTTGCCGAACAACGACCTGTATCAGAAACTGAAGCTGTCATTACGCGAAAACACGCGCGCCTATGACCTGGTGATGATGGACGACACCTGGTCCCCCGAATTCATCGCCAACGGATGGCTTCAGCCGCTGCCCGCCACGCTCGCGGATGCCGACATGGTGACGTCCACGATCTCCCTCGGACGCACGTCGACGGGAACCTTGTACGCGATGCCGATCGTCGGCAATGTCGAGATGTTCGCCTATCGCAAGGATCTGCTCGCGAGTCGCGGCCTGCAGCCGCCGCGCAGTTGGGACGACGTGCTGAAGATCGCGCAGACCATCGGCACTGCCGACAAGGACGTCTCGGGTGTCGTGTTTCGCGGCGTGAAGGGTAACCCCATCGTCACCGGTTTTCTGCCGATCCTTTGGGCCTATGGCGGAGATGTCGTCGACACCAACGGCAAGGTCACGATCGATTCGCCCGAAGCGCTGGCCGCGCTGAAGATGCTGCTCGCCCTGAAGAAGTGGGCGCCGAAGGACGTCGACGTATATGGCGCCGGTGAAGTGCGAGACGCCCTGCAAGGCGGCACGGCCGCGCAGGCCATCGAAGTGTGGCCCGCCTGGCTGCCCGCGCTCGACGATCCGGCGAAGTCGCGCGTCGTCGGCCAGGTCGCGCTGCAACCGCCGCCCGGTCAGGTCAAAGGGCCGGCGCCGATGCTCGGCATCTGGCAAATGGGTATTGCGAAAGATGCGGCACATGCGAAAGTGGCGGCGGATTTCCTCGCCTATCTGACTTCGTCGGCCACGCAAACACAACTGGCCGTGCTCGGCATTCCGCCGACGCGCAAGAGCGTCTTCGTCAATCCGACGCTCGTCAAGCAGTATCGCTGGTACCCGGACCAGCTGAAGGCGCTCGAAGCGGGCCGTGCGCGGCCTCGCGTGAAAGACTGGCAGCAGATCGAGGCGATTCTCGGCGACGCGTTGCAACTCGCGCTGACGGGGCAGGCCGCGCCCGACGCAGCCTTGCATCAGGCGGCGCAGAAGATCGCCCAGGCCAACGCCGCATTGCAGTGAAAGCGGCGGTGACAGCGCAGACAAGCGTGGGAGAGAGTCGATGAGCGGGTTGCGACGTTATCTGCCGCTGATCGTCCTGATGAGCCCAGCCGCGCTCGTGCTCGGCGTGCTGGCGCTCTACCCGATGGCGCGCGTGCTGATCGATTCGTTTTTCTCGGTGAATTACGCGTCGGGGCATCGCTCGTTCATCGGGCTCGCCAACTATCGATCGGTCATTGCGGACGGCGAGTTCGGCACGAGTTTCGTCAATACGATCCAGTTCATGAGCGTGGCCTCGCTCGCTGAAGTCCTGTTCGGCCTCGCGCTCGCGCTGCTGTTCGTGCGCGCGTTTCCGGGCCGGCGCATCGCCTTGCCGCTCGCCGTGCTGCCGATGATGCTCTCCACGCTCGTGTGCTCCGCCATCTGGCGCAATTGGCTCAATTACCGCGGCTTCCTGAATGCGCTGCTCACGGCGGCAGGTCTGCCGGCGGTGCCCTGGTTATCCGATCCGCACCTCGCGCTCTGGTCGCTGATGTTGGTCGATGTCTGGCAATGGACGCCGATGGCATTCCTGATCATTCTCGCGGGGCTGCAGTCGATTCCGCCTGAAATCGCCGAGGCGGCCCGCATCGACGGCGCGAACGAATGGCAGTGCCTGCGATACATCACGCTGCCGCTCGTTGCACCCCACGTCGCCCTCGCGATGCTGCTGCGCTCGATCGACACCTTCAAGCTGTTCGACAAGGTGTACGCATTGACGGGCGGCGGTCCGGGCAATGCCACGCAAACGCTGTCGACGTACATCTACGACACGGGTTTCCGGTTCTTCAACGTAGGACCCGCCAGCGCGGCTTCGGTACTGATGCTGCTCACGTGCGCGGTGCTGGTCTCGGGATACATATGGAAATCGGCCGTCAAGCGCGACCGTTGATGCCTCTCGCACGCTTGCAGGGTTTCGCGCGACGCTCGTCCGCTGCCGCAGTGCGAGGGCTGTTGCGGATCGCTGCGCTGGCGGTGTTGCTGCTGCCGTGCATCTGGATGGCTGGCGCGGCCTTCACGCCGACGCTGGAACGCCTCGCCCATCCGCTCGCGTTGTGGCCTTCGGCGCCCACGTTCGAGCATTTCGCGGCGGTGTGGCAAAGCGGCATGGCCCAGTCGGTGCTGAACTCCGTGTGGGTCGCGCCAGGCGCCACGTTGCTCGCGCTCGCGCTGGCTTTTCCGGCCGCTTATGCCCTCGCGCGGCTTGCATTTCCCGCGCGCCTCGATCTGCTGTTCCTGCTGCTCGTGCTGGCACTGAAGCTGATGCCGCCGATTACGGTGGCCGTACCGCTGTTTTCGCTGGCCAAGTGGCTCCATCTGCTCGATTCGCTGTTTGGGCTGATACTCGCCTATCAGCTGTACGCGCTGCCGATGGCGATCTGGATGTTGCTGCCGTTCGTGCGCGACGTGCCGATCGAATTCGAGGAGGCCGCGGCGCTCGACGGCGCGAACCTCGCGCAGCGCATCGTCTTCATCGTCGTGCCGCTGTGCGCGCCAGGTCTCGTTGCCACCGCCATCTTCGTGTTCATCATCGCGTGGAACGAGTTTCTGCTGGCGCTGTTGTTCGTCTCGTCGCCGAGTCATTTCACGCTGCCGCTCGCCATGGCGGGTTATGTGACCGAGAACGGCATCGACTGGGGTGAACTGATGAGCGCGGGGCTGATTTCGTCGGTGCCGACGCTTCTGCTCGCGGGCTATGTGCAGCGCTATCTGCTGCAGGGCTTTTCGGGCGGGTTGAAGTAGGGGCTCCGACTTCACGCCGCCGCTGCAGCAGACGCTTTGCTTATCCAGAGGTTTTCTTGCGCCCTGCCCTGACTGATCACACCGTTTCGCCGGCTGACTGGATGTCGGCCATCGATGGCAGCCGCTTGCTGTCCGCACTGACCTTGCCGGGCAGCCACGACACCTGCGCCTACACGATCGATGACCGGCTCGCGCGCACGCAGCATGCCACGCTCGACGATCAGTTGCACCATGGCGTGCGGGTCCTCGACATCCGCTGCCGCCATGTGCGTGATCGCTTCGCGATTCATCACGGCGGCATCTCGCTGGGCCTGACTTTCGACGATGTGGTGCGGACATGCGCTCAGTTTCTCGCGCTTCACCGCGGCGAATGTATCGTCATGTCCGTCAAGGACGAATGGCCCGCGCGCGACTGCGCCCGCGCATTTGCCGCGACCTTCGAATGGTATGTGGAAAAACATGCGGATGTGCGCTGGCACCTTGCTTCCGGGCGGCCGCTGCTGGAGGCGGTACGCGGGAGCATCGTGCTACTGCGGCGCTTCGCGAGTGAAGAGCCGCTCGGCATCGACCTGACAGTCTGGCCCGAGAACGCGATGTTCGATATCGACGTCGTGCCCACGCCATTCACCATTCAGGACGAGTTTCGCGTGCCGGTGCCGACATCGATCGCTTACAAATGGCGCGCCATCGATTCACTGTTGAACCTCGCCCCCGCTCTGTGCGGCGAGCGGTGGGTCATCAACTTTTGCAGCGGCACGGGGATGGCGGCGGCGCCGGTCGTCGTGGCGTGTGGCGATACACGGCATCGCGGCATTCACGAGCAACTTGCGGAGCGACTCGCGGCTCGTCCGGAACCATGCGGCACGCTGATGCTCGACTTTTGCGACTGGCAGGACTGGCGCCTCGTTGATGCGTTGATCGACTGCAACTGGAGCCGATAAGGTTTCGCTGCGGGTATGACGTTGCCCGCGAACGTCAGCGTGGTTCCTTGTTTGCCTGAGGCTGCCGCGGTGGCGGCTTCGATTCTTGTCCGCGTTGCGCCGGTTCACGCGTACAGGCGTCCGGCGGCGTGACATAAGGAACGTCGTCGCGGCAACACGCATAGATCGGAAACCCATACGCGTTCGTGCCGACGATGGTCGTTGGCCCGTGCAGCGGGCACACCGCCTTCATGGCGCCCCCTTGAAACTCATCGATCAATCGCTTCCATCTTACGCTCGCGCGCGAACGGTGTTCCATGTGCGCCTGCGTTGCCCTTCGAAATCCGGTCCCGTTCACCGCTGCCGACACGCATTCGCTATGCGTGCCGCGCCGCAGCGTTCGCCATTCTCTACCGCACGCGCCGCGGACGAGCGACGCTCCTTGGGCAGCCGCCCCTCGTGCAGCGAGCCGGCCGGGCCCAGGCAGAAGTGTCTGACAGCGTCGGCTGAATTGTCATTTTCTTGCATGACATGCAATGATGCATCCGGTGGTGCTCACTGCAGTGTCCTGTCATTTGGGACATTTTCGTGACATTGTTGGGGTGCTCCGCGAAGCAATCGGAGAGCGCACTCATCATCGCTGGCCATGCGCGTCCTTCGTTCGGACGTTCGAACGTCGACTTAGCTCGACTATCTCCTCTGATAGCCGACCTTTCGGAATAAGGGTATTTACCTAGCCCTTCTTCTCAAAAATTTAACAATTTGAAGTTAGAATGAACCTTCTAACATCGATTGTTATGTCATTTCATGACAGTTGAAATCCAGGGCGAAGCATCCGGTCAGCGGCACGGCCGGACTGACGAGCGTTATGGCCAACCGATCGGCCGCGACCCGATTATGGACACCGTGTCGTCATTCGACTGTTGAATACCGACGATCAGAAGTGCGATCCGGGCCGAACTGGTTTTGTGGCGTTTATTCAGTCTTACTAATAATACTTTTGCTCTGGAATCGTTTCCGACTGACATTCAGCACATTCATTGCGCATGTCGTCTCCGGGGCAAGCGGGTTCGAAATCAATCGAGGGAGAAGCAATGAGAGACCTTTCGTCCGAAGTTTTGCTGAAATTCTGCCGAACGAATGCGTCGATTTTTCTTTCGCTCGCCAGCGAAGCGTTTGAAGGGCACAGAAACTCGCCGCCCTGAACCGGCAGGCGAGCAACACCATTCGGGGCATCTGGAATCTTTGAGCAGTGCGCCGGCGCGGCATATCGCCGCGAGCTGACGCACCCGGCTCCATTCGCGCAATACCACAAGCCTATAAAAACCCGCGCAGTTCAATCAATGCCGTAGCCGTTCCTCCCTCGACGCTGGAGGCGGCAGCGCATTGTGGCAAAACAATGGCGGGTATGCGAGACCGCCATTGGGTATTCACGATCCTCGCAGACGTTACGATCACGGATGGAAAGGATGACGAAACGAATCGTAGTAGTAACGGGCGGCATGGGCGGCCTGGGAGAAGCGATCAGTACGAAACTGCACGACGCAGGGTATGCGGTGGTAGTCACGCACTCGCCGAACAACACCGGTGCGGACAAATGGCTGGCTGACATGGAAACTCAGGGCCGGAGCTTCCGCGCTTACCCGGTCGACGTGGCCGACTACGACTCATGCCAGCGTTGCGCGGACAAGATTCGGGCGGAGGTCGGCCCGGTCGACATCCTGGTCAACAACGCGGGGATCACCCAGGACATGACTCTCAGGAAGATGGACAAGGTGAACTGGGATGCGGTCATTCGCACGAACCTCGATTCGGTCTTCAACATGACCAAGCCGCTGTGCGAAGAGATGGTCGCACGAGGCTGGGGGCGCGTCGTCAATATTTCGTCCGTCAACGGTTCAAAAGGCTCGGTCGGCCAGACCAACTACGCCGCGGCCAAGGCCGGCATGCACGGCTTCACCAAGTCGCTAGCACTGGAAGTGGCGCGCAAAGGGGTCACCGTCAACACGATTTCGCCGGGCTACCTGGCCACCAGGATGGTCACCGCGATTCCGCAGGACATCCTCGATACGAAGATCCTGCCGCATATCCCGATGGGCCGTCTCGGCAAGCCCGAGGAAGTCGCGGCGCTCGTGCTCTATCTCTGCTCGGACGATGCCGGCTTCGTGACCGGCTCCAATATCGCGATCAACGGCGGCCAGCACATGCAGTAACGTGACACACCGCGCCGGTATGCGCCGGAACATCGGACGAAGCGGCGTGAACCATTCACGCAACACCCCTGTGCTTCCATGAGAGGAACGTGTCATGAGTGAGACCTGGATGGGCCTGATCATTGGGGGCTCGGCCCTCAGCATCGCAATGCTGATGGTGATTGATCACTATCGCCGTGAGCGCAGACGGGCACGACTGCTACGACAGCTGGATCATCATGAGTGGTGGCATCAACCGCGCGGGCGAATGTAGGTGCATCGTCCGTGCCAATAACAAATCAGATACATCGAGAGGGCTGAAGAATGACACCGGAAACCACCGGACAACTAAAGGCCACAGGCCATCAGATTACGGTTCGTACGAGGCGCGGCTGCATGCGGGTCGCCGCAGTGTGGCAGGTATTGATGCCGGTCGCAGATGCCATCGAGGAGGTACGGATTACGAGCAACCGTAAACGTGACGTCGAAGACATGACGATCGCGTTTGCCGACAGGCTCTCCGGATCGCTGCACACCGTTCTCAGGCAGTTCGAGACGATGCCGTGGGTGGCCGCCGCGGAGCTTTGCTGAACACCGGGGCCGTGCCGCTTGCAATGGGTCGCGTCGCCACGCGACCCCGCGCGCGTCATGCTACCTGGCCCGCCAGGTAGCTGGCGGGCGCGCGCGCCCCGCATGGGTTGTTTGGCACGAACCGGCCAATTGAAGCCGGACGTATACGACCGGACCCAGCCGGTCACCACCTGAGAGAAGTGGATGAAAACAACAATCAGGAAAGGGCCCCCGGACAGGGAGAGCCCCTATACACCCCTGACCGCTGGAGATGCGATTTCCCATCTCGAACGGATCCTGTCCTCCGATGGCGCGGATTCGTTGTTCAGCCGGACCTACTGGCGCGCGCGTGTTCAGCAGGTGAGCGCTACTCAAGGACTGACTCCGCAGCAGCAGGCAAGGCTCGTGAAGTTGCTCGAGTCGCTCCCGCCCCCGGTCCCGAGCGAAGAATCGTGCTAGTCACTTTTCGACCTCGCTACATCGTGGAGATTCGGGCGCAACTCGATTGGCAGGCGGCTGCCGGCTCGGACAGCCAATCGCCAAGCCGCGGACGTACGCCGTCCGCGATGGATCAGAGCTGATCGTCGACATCCAGCAGCCGATCCTCCACCTGCAGGTCTTCGGCGCACTCTCCCCGCAAGGGCAACTCACCGCCTTCCGCTCGGAGTCGATCGCGGACCATTTGGCAGAGGCGTTCGCGCACGAGGATACGTTGTGCCGTATCCATCTGCGCGTAACGCTGAATCTGCGAATCCGAAAAGTGGAGTGTGAGCACGCATCGCGCATCCAGCGTCGTGTCGCCATGTGACTCGACGACCCAGGAGGCCTGGATGAAGAACGTCCGGCCGTCGTCGTAGCTGCTGATCGCGGGCGCCTTCGGCGACTCGAATAGTGTGGAAAGAGCCAGTTCGATTTCTTCGACGCGCTGGTTCAGATCGATGTCTTTCATTGAAACTCCTCCTTGTGGTCGAAGGCCCGGTTGCATGGCATCGGGCGTCGTCGTGACCGCGGGTTCGCTCGACGCTGCGCCCGAGTCGCCCGCTGGCACGAGGGCGCTCGCGTGTCCGCACTATGCGTGCCGGCTTTGCGCCTGGCCCCGCCGAATTGATGAATCGATGAATACGCGAGCAAGAACTGTGTCCGGCTGCCGCTGGCCGCCCAATGAAGAGGCAGCGTGCTTCGGCTGAAGCCGTCGAAATCGCTGGCGCGTCCCGAAGTGGGCGCGCGGCTCGTGAAGCAAAGCGCGGACTACGACCGTGCCAGCGCGCGCTGGCCGGCATCGGCTGGGTGCCGCAGGAACGCAATATCTTCAAGTCGCTGACGGTCGCAGAGAACCTGACGGCGATCGCCGTGTCCGGTCCGTGGGATCTGGCTCGCATCTATCGGATGTTCCCGCGCCTGCAGGAGCGCCGCGCCAATATGGGCAACCAGCTCTCCGGCGGCGAGCAACAGATGTTGGCCATCGGCCGCGCGCTGATGCTCAATCCCAAGGTGCTGCTGCTCGACGAACCGCTCGAGGGCCTCGCGCCGATTATCGTGCAGGACCTGTCTCGGAGATCATCCGCGAAGGCCTCTCAGTGATTCTGGTCGAGCAGAACGCGCGCAAGGCGCTGGGCATCACGCACAACGCCGTGGTGCTCGAGCGCGGCTCGGTCGTTCATTCGAGTACGGCGGCCGAGTTGCTGGCCCAGGATCACAAGATCGATACCTTGCTGGCGGGGAAAACCAGCGTGCACGCCGGAGCACTCTGCCGCCAACCGGGCTACACCGCGAAAGTCGCAACCGCCCTGTTGAACGCATCCGGTCTCGCGACATTCATCCCATGCGACGCACCGTCGATCGTTTCGCGTTCGGCAAACTCGATCCACTGTTCGAGCTTGTCGACCGTATTGCGGAACATACGGGGACTTTTCTGGCCGTCGATCAACAACGTACGGCACTTGATATCGCGCGCGGCTTCCGGCGTATAGGCGGGAAGCGGATCGAGCAACTGCTTTGGCAGCGTGAGCGCGTTGTCGAGCGCCATGCGACGAAAGCTCTCCGGGCTTTTGTTCCAGAACCCCGGCATGCTCACCGAGTCGACGAACATCGACAAGCCGGCGTCGAACTCGCCCCGCTCGATCAGTTCCGCGACCCGTGCGCGCAACACGTTGGTCGCCGGCGGCATGAACGCGGGCTGCCCCCTCGGTTCGGTTTGCAGCGGGCCGCCGGGATCGGCTAGCGTCAGCGTTTTCACGAGGCGCGGAAATTCGCGCGCGAGATGGAAAGCCACGCACCCACCCCGCGAGTGACCGACCAGATGAACGGGAGCAAGGTCGAGCGCCGTGATGAATCCGGCAATTTCCTCGACGTGCGCTTCCCAACTGAAGTCGCTGTGTCCAAATGCATCGATCTCGGGCCAGTAATGGCTCAAGCTCGGCGCGAAGCAGCGAAACCGACCCGACAGGGAGGCCATCTGGGCGTCCCAATAGCGATAGTCGCAAAGCGAGCCGTGCACGAACACCATCGGCTCGCCGCGCCCGGACTCGACATACGGTATCGCAAGACTCGATGCAGTGGTCACAAACGATGGCGCGGACGCGCCAAAGGCCGGGGCCAGAATCGATGGGCTGGTACGTGCATTCATCACAGGGCTCCTTTGGCGCCACTATCGAGGGTGTGCTCGCAAAAGAAAATCGCATAATATTGATGGAATCGATCTACTTTTCTGATATCAACCATCATGGCAACGGAAATGAAAGCGCTCGATCTGGACGTGCTGTCCATGATCATCGCGGTCGCGGACGCCGGCACGATCAGTCGCGCGGCGCAGGTCGTGCATCGTTCGCAATCGGCGGTGAGCATGCAGATCAAGACGCTCGAGACGGCGCTCGGCAAGGCGCTTTTCGTGCGCAAGCCTCGCAGCGTGGTGCCGACACAGGACGGCGAAATGCTGTTGACCTACGCGCGGCGGATGATCGCCCTGCGCGACGAAGCGTGGGCAGCGGTGGTACGGCCCGACGTGACCGGACGCGTGGTGATCGGCGTGCCTGACGACTATGCGACGTCACTGTTCCCGCCGATCCTCAAGAAATTCTCGGCGACCTATCCGAAGGCGGAGATTCAGGTAGTGGGCCTGCCAAGCGTCGCTCTCGAGCCCATGTTGAAAGACGGCACGGTCGATCTCGTCTGCGCGACGCGCGTGAAAGGATTGCACGGCGAGTTCCTGCGTCACGAACCGATGGTCTGGGCCGCCGCGCCAGGCGCGACCGAGATCTGGCGTGAAAGGCCCTTGCCGATCGCCGTGTTTTTGCCCGGCAGCGTCGCGCGGGAGAAAGCCATCCGGAGCCTGGAGCGCGCGCGCATCACGTATCGAACCTCGTATGAAAGTCCGAGTCTGCTGGGTCTGCTGACGATGGCCGAGGCCGGACTCGCGGTGACTCCTTTGGCCAAGTGCGCGGTACCGGCTCACTTCTCGCTGCTGGGAACCGCGAATGGCCTGCCGGAAATCGGCACGCTTGAAGTCGTGCTGGCGCGAAGTGCCGCTTCGAAACGACCTGTGTGCGATTTTCTCGCGGAACGCATTCTCGCCGACCTGAAGAATTAACCCGCAGATCGACGGTTGCGTATCACGCCGCGGCGGACAGTTCCGACGGAGCGTACTTCGAGGTCGCGAGCGCTTCGGCGGGAACGGCAACGTGCGCGCGCCGCACCCGCGCGCCGCCGAGAAACAGTCCGCTCGGGCGCTCTCGTCCGCCGCAAAGACGTGGCGGTGCCAACGACCTCAGGACGACTCCCCCTCCTGGACCCCGCGCGACGCGCACATCCGCCACGAAGCCTTCGGCACGGCAGCGGTTTGCGCAACGTCGCGCCACCAGCGTTCGCCGCGATGCACCGCGGTCAGATCGAGCCGCTCGCCCATGCGCGGTGTCGACAGCGCGACGCCGCGCGCGAGCGCCAGCCCCGTCACCCTTTCGAACGGCTCCTGCCAGCGATGCATCGCGAGGTCGAAGGTGCCGTTATGGATCGGCACGAGCCAGCGGCCGCGCAGGTCGATATGCGCCTGCACGGTTTCTTCGGGCTGCATATGGACGTATGGCCACATCGCGTCGTACGCGCCGGTCTCGATCAACGTGACGTCGAATGGTCCGAGGCGCTCGCCGATCGCGCTGAAACCCTCGAAGTAACCGGTGTCGCCGCTGAAAAACACGCGCAAATCGTGATCGACGATCACCCACGACGCCCACAACGTCCGGTTGCCGTCGAACAGGCTGCGCCCGGAGAAGTGCTGCGCGGGCGTCGCGGTGAACTCGATGCCCTCGACCTCCGTGCCCTGCCACCAGTCGAACTGCCGGACCTTTGCCGCGTCGATACCCCATTCGATGAGCCGGTCGCCGACCCCAAGCGGCGTCAAAAACACCTCGGTATGCTGCGCCAGTATCAGCACGGTTTCGCGGTCGAGATGGTCGTAGTGATCGTGCGACAGGATCACGCCGTGCAGCGGCGGCAAATCGTCGAGTGAGATCGGCGGCGCATGAAAGCGCTTCGGACCGAGCTTGCGGAACGGAGACGCCCGCTCGGCGAACACGGGATCGGTCAGCCAGAACTTGCCGCGCAACTTCAGCAGCATCGTCGAATGACCGAGCCGGTACAGGCTGCGGTCGGGCGCCGCGTCGAGTTGCGCGCGCGTCAGCGTTTCGACCGGCAATGCGTCGGCCGGCACGGTGCCGCGCGGCTTGTTGAACAGCACCGTCCACGCGAGGCCGAGCGTTTTGCGCAGGCTTTCCGCCGGACGCGGCTTGACGTTGCGAAAGCGCTCGCCGTCATGCTGCGGCGACAGGCTGAACCTCGCGCGGCTGCGCAGTGCGGCGTTCACGCCGAGCATTCGGCGGACAAAGGCGGGAAGCGACGTCATGAAGTTGACCTTCCGAAGAAAATTTACACTCGGCAGTGTAGTTTATTTTCAAGAAAAGTAAACTGGCCAGTGTAAAATCGTTGGATGGAATCCTGTGCCCGCCCCCAACGTCTGACTGACCGAAAGCGCGTCGCGATCGTCGCTGCCGCGATCGAGGAATTCCTCGCGGCCGGCTACGACGCTACCAGCATGGACCGTATCGCCGCCCGCGCGAATGTCTCGAAGCGCACGGTCTATAACCATTTCCCGAGCAAGGAAGCGCTTTTCGCGGCGATTCTCCATCAGCTGTGGGACGCGAGCCATGACGGCGATGCACCCTCTTATCGTGCTGACCAACCGTTGCGCGCGCAGTTGCTCGATCTGCTGGAGCGCAAGCTGCGGCTGCTTCACGACGAGTCCTTTTTGTCGCTTGCACGGGTGGCGATCGCGGCTGGCATCCATTCACCGGAGCGCGCGCGGGACATGGTCGCTCGCATGGGCGAACGCGAGGAAGATCTGACGGCGTGGGTCCGGGCGGCCGCCGCGGACGGCCGCATCAAGACCGATGACCCCGTCTTCGCGGCACTGCAGTTGCAGGGGCTCGTGAAGGCTTTTGCCTTCTGGCCGCAAGTGGCGATGGGGCAAGTGCCGCTCGATGCCAGCGAGCAGAAGCGCATCGCGGAAGCGGCGGCGGATATGTTTCTCGCGCGGTATGCGTGAGTCGGTTTGCCGGGTTGGGGCGTCAGGTCGATCGCGTTCAGACGAGCGTACGCGTAGCAATCGCTGTGGCTTTACCCGACAGGGCAAGAAGTTCTTTGCTCGAAGGCGGAGGTGCACGCAGCAACCTTCCGGGAAGCGGCGCCGCGAGAGCGAACTCTTTCTTTTTTCGCAAACGTTTGCCCCCAGGTATCAAGTCTGAGCATCCCAAGCCGAAAACGCGTACATCGCCACGAAACTTTGGAGACCCCGACGTGACGCGCGTTGTGCTCTTACTTGCCGTAATGTTTGTAACGGGCTGTGCACAACTGCAGCAGCCCAATACGGCTCAAGCCGAGAAACCTGCGGTGTCGGACGTGATCATGAAGTTCGACATTCCCGCCGATGCACTCGGCGCGCGCGATCCGCAACTGACTACGGTGCTCGCCAAGGCGGGTGCGCTCGCCGCCGCGCAGAAGCAGCCCACTGTGATCCGCGTAACGGCGCTGGGCCAGGACTTCAAGTACATCAACCAGGCGATCTGGCGGGGCGTGCCGCAGCAGGGGCTCAAACCCACGCTCGAAAACCTTACGACCGGCGCGAACCAGACGTACAGCGTCTCGATCCAGCCGCTACATGCGGGGAGCTGACACGATGCGCCCGATTGCTTTCGCCGCGGCATCGCTATGCTTAGGTTCGGCCGCATGGGCGGGCCAGCCCGCTGCCAGCGCGCCTGCGACTGCGGCCGGCACTGCCACCGCTGTCACCACAGCCTCTGCGGACAAGGTCTACCCGCCGCTGCCCACGCTCTCCATGCTGCCGCCCTCCACCGGCGACGACGACGATCTTCCCGCGCCGCGCTCGACGTCGCACAACAAGAAAAAGACGCACCAGCACGATTGCCGCTGCGCGATGCCCACGCCGCGCCTCGTCGTCTCCGATGCGTCGCGCACCTATCTCAAGGACATCGAGCGGCAGCTCGATTCCGCGCTGGCGCAGTAAAGCAGGACCTGGAGCCCCGACTCATGGACCAGCACAAGACCAACGCCTTCCGCCCTTTGCGGTCGTGGGCCCTATGCGCCTGGGCGGCGCTGCTGGCGCTCGGCAGTTCGACCGCGCAAGCCGCCCCGTCCGCCGACGATTGCTTCGACAAGGCCGGCGCTTACCAGGGCGTCAATCCGCACGTGCTGCGCGCCGTGGCATGGCGCGAATCGAAAGGCGACGCGAGCGCCATCAACCGCAACGCCAACGGTTCGATCGACGTGGGGCAATTGCAGATCAATTCGATCCACTT
This sequence comes from Paraburkholderia sp. HC6.4b, assembly GCF_014200875.1. Taxonomy (NCBI): domain Bacteria; kingdom Pseudomonadati; phylum Pseudomonadota; class Betaproteobacteria; order Burkholderiales; family Burkholderiaceae; genus Paraburkholderia; species Paraburkholderia sp. HC6.4b. Next base: position 62,836 of record NZ_JACHDC010000031.1, on the reverse strand, counting down.
TCCTGAACTCGAGAGCCGGGGCATTCCGCACCGCGCGCTCACGGACCCGTGCGTGAATATCTTCGTGGCCGCGTGGCTGCTCAAGCAGAAGATGGTGCGATACGGCAACACATGGCGCGCAATCGGAGCGTATCACTCGGAATCGCCGCACGAGCGCGACGCCTACGCGCGCAGCATCCAGGCGATTCTCGTGAGCTGGGGGCTGTTGCAGCCGGAGCGGTAAGGTTCAGGCGCAGGCCTGTCGGGGCAAAGCCGCCACGCCCGACCTGACGAAGCAGGCAAACGCAACCCACTCCGCTAACTGCTCGTCGACGCAAGCTCCATTCGCTTGCGCTGCAGGAACCGGCGCACGGCCGGATCACGCTCAAGGCCGATTGCCAGATCGTACGCGTCGAGTGCTTGCGCAGTCGCGCCGGCACGCGCGAGCAGATTGGCGCGTGCGGCCCAGTAGGGCTGGTAGTCGGCCAGCCGCGGGGCGTCCGCATACGGCGCAAGCGCGTCGAGCGCCGCCTGCGGGCCGTCGCGTTCGGCCACGGCAAGCGCACGGTTCACGGCGACCACCGGCGACGCTGCAATGGCGAAGAGCCCATCGTAGAGCTGCACGATTTCGTCCCAGTTCGGGCGACGCGTCCGGCAGCGATCCACATGCGCCGACTGCAGCGCGGCCTCGAGCTGAAAGCGCCCGATTGCGTTGAGCGCGTTCGCGCGCCGCAGCAGTGCGTTCGCCGCGTCGATCATCGGCGCGTTCCACGTTGCAGGGTCCTGGGCCGACAGCGGCACGTAGTCGCCAGCCGCATCGCGTCGCGCATCACGCCGCGACTGTGCAAACAGCATCAGCGCGAGCAGGCCCAACGTTTCCGGTTCGTCGGGAAGCAATTCGACCAGCAGTTGCGCGAGATACAGCGCCTCGTCGGCGAGGTCGCGTCGCTCGGTATCGCCGCCGACCGGGTCCGTCCAACCTTCCGCATACGCCGCATAGACCGCTTCGAGCACCGCGTCGAGCCGGCCGGGCAGCTCCTCGCGCTCGGGCACGCTGAACGGAATGCCCGCTTCGCGGATCTTGGTCTTCGCCCGCACGAGACGTTTGCTCATCGCGGCGGGCGACATCAGGAACGCGGACGCAATCGTCTTCGCTTCCAGCCCCAACACCACTTGCAGCATCAGCGGCGTCCGAATCGCGGCCTCGAGCGCAGGGTGCGTGCACGCGAACAGCAGCGCAAGCCGCCGGTCGGGCAACGCGCCTGCCTCACTCTCGTCGATCTCGTCGGCGAGGATCATCAACTGGTTCGCCACGTCGTCGCCAACCTGGCGGCGACGCGCGCCGTCAATCGCCCGGCGGCGCGCAACCGTCATCAGCCACGCTTCAGGACTCGCGGGACAGCCGTGCTCCGGCCAGTCCGCGAGCGCGGCCGCGAATGCGTCGGCGAGCGCGTCCTCGGCTGCGGCGACGTCGCGCGTGCGCATCGCCAGCAGCGCGACGAGCTTGCCGTAGCTGCGGCGAGCGACCGCCTCGGCAATCGACCGCGCGGCGCCGTCATCGCCCAGGGCGCCGCCGGACGCACTCATGCAGTGGGTGCTTCGTAAGGGGCGGTCCAGACCGGGCGCACCTCCATGACGCCGTGGGCCGCGCCGGGACAACGCGACGCCCACGACATCGCCGCGTCGAGGTTCGGCACGTCGATCAGGTAGTAGCCGGCGAGTTGCTCCTTCGAATCGGAATACGGTCCATCGAGCACCTGCGGCTTGCCGTCGACGAGCCGCACCGTGGTGGCCGTGTTCGTGTGCTGCAGCCGGTTGGCCCCCACCAGAGCCCCCGCTTTCTTCAACGATTCGGTGTACGCGTGATAGGCGGCAACGCCTTGCTGCCGCTCGCTTTCGGTCATCTTGCTCCAGCCGTTTTCTTCCGAGTAGATCATCAACAGGTATTCCATTTGAGCCTCCGTCATGGGGTTGAGGCGGATGAATTGCATTGGCCGCCATCACAATGACGCGCGGGCCGCATGCTGACGGACAGGGGGCGTCAAAAAAATCGCCGACGACCGCCTGGGACCCACGCCGCATTGGAAACAGACGCCTGGATCACAGCCCGTTCGACCGTGTTTCGCCAAGCATTGTCGGACGGGTCAAGTGCCTTGTCGACCGGGGATTGACTGCGGCGCGGTAAGGCCGGACCGCGATCCCTGTTCGGCATGATCCGGTGTCGGCGGAACACTCGCTAGGTCCTGACCGGGACAAAGGCCGGACCGGGATCAGACGTCAGAATTTCCGAAACGAAATCGATAAATACGCGGGTCTTGGTCGGCAATCGTCGGCCAGCAGGATGAACGGCGTGGATGGGCATCGGCGCCGGCGCGAAATCCGGCAACAGGCTGACGACCGCACCGCTCGCGATCTCCGGTGCAAAGAGCCACGCCGGCGCTTGAACCAGTCCCATATGGGCGAGCACGGCAGCGCGAATCTGTTCCGCGTCGCCGGTGTGAAAATTGCCGGACGGGACGTGCAAGCCGGGACCGTCGACGTTTTCGAAGCGCCACGCCCGCGGCTCGCGCAGCGGTGCGAAAACGACGCAGGCATGTCGGGCGAGATCCTGTGGCCGTTCGGGGCGCCCGTGTTTTTCGAGGTAATCCGGCGTTGCGACGACAACGACTGGGCTCGATGCCAGTTGCCTTGCAATCATCGAAGAGTCGGCAAGCCGCCCGCTTTTGATCGAAAGGTCGAAGCCCTCCTCGACCAGATTGACGGTTCGCTCCGTGGCCGACAGGTCCACCGACACGGTCGGATACCTGGCGAAAAATGCCGGCAGGCGCGGCACCACATACAGCCGGCCAAAAACCGGCGCCACGGTGACCCGGACCATCCCGGCTGGCGAAACCTGACCGCGCCCGACGGACGATTCGAGCTCCGTGAAATCTCCAATGATGCGCAAACCCGCTTCATAGACCGATTGTCCTGTCTCGGTCAGCGTCATGCTGCGCGACGTGCGCCTGACCAGTTGCGCGCCAAGATGGCGTTCGAGCGACGCGATCTGCTTGCTGACCGCGGGCTGGCCCACGCCGATTTCGCGCGCCGCCGCAGCGAAACTCCCGCTCTCGACGATGCGGACGAAAAGTTTGAGCGCATCCAGACGGTCCACTCCTTGCCTCCCAAAATTTCCGGAATGGAATTGATTGTATTCCGTTCGGCCTTCTTCTGGACGCTGGGCGGAATAGATATCGTCTGCCCATCGACCACCACTAAACGAAGGAGCAAATGATGAGCGTCGTACAGCAGACCAACCTGATCGAGATGCGGCACCCCTTGAGTGACGACGACCGCGAGGCGGCGATCTCGGTGCTCGACCGTACTCAGCGACTCTTTGCGGAATTCGGCGGAGCCTCGCGTGAGGCCTACGACGCGATGACGGCGCAAACGCCTATAGCGGATGGCGTCGATCTTGAAAGAGTCGAGAGCGCGGACGTAATGGGTTGGTGGATTCGGCCCGAATCCGCCGTGGCCGGCCGCGCGATCGTCTTTCTGCACGGAGGCGCGTTCGTACTCGGGTCTGCCACCGGTTATCGCGGCCTGGCGAGTCAGATCGCCGTGCGTGCCGGCATCGACACCTTCGTTCTCGACTATCCGCTTGCGCCCGAGCATCCGTTTCCCGCGGCATACGATGCCGTGATCGAAGCGTTGCGGTGGATAGCGCAGTCAGGCATTCGCGACATCGCGCTGGTTGGCGACTCGGCAGGCGGCGGGCTCGCGCTTGCGGCGCTGGGCGCTGATGGAGGTCGGTCGATGAACGTTTCTTGTGTGGCCACTTTTTCGCCGTGGCTCGATCTTGCGTTGACGGGCCCGTCGTCGCGCAGCGAGGAGACCCGCGACCCGGTCTTGACGCGGCCGATACTCGCCGATGCCGCCGCCGCGTACCTTGGGTCAGCCGATCCCGCGGACCGACGGGCGTCGCCGCTGTACCACGTTCCCGCACATCTGCCGCCGATCGCCATTCAGGTCGGTACGGACGAACTGCTGCTCGACGACGCCCGGCGCTACGCGGCTGCCGCTGCGCAGCGGGGAAACACGGTGCAGTTGGAAATCTACGAGGGACTCCATCACGCGTTCCAGCGCTCGACCGACGAGCTTGCAAGCGCCCGATACGCGTTGGACCAGGTCGCGGGGTTTGTCTTGCGATGCGGATCGGCTATCGCCAGGCCCTGAGATTCATCTGCGATCCCGGCGAGGCTGGCCCGCGCGGACCTCGACTCGAACGCCGCAAAAAAAAATGGCGCCGCAGGCATTCAGCCCACGGCGCCATTTCGTGGCGCTACGACGCGAACCACACGCCGTAGTCCGACAGCACACTTACATCGTCACGGCGTCGGCGACTTCCTTGAAGTCCTCGATCTGGTCGAAGTTCATGTATTGATAGATCTTGTCGCCGTTGGCGTTGAGCACGCTCATGTCGGCCATGTACTCTTCCTTGGTCGGGATCTTGCCGAGACGCGAGCAGATCGCCGCCAGTTCCGCCGAGCCGAGGTACACGTTCGTGTTCTTGCCGAGGCGGTTCGGGAAGTTACGGGTCGACGTCGACATGACCGTCGCGCCTTCGCGCACCTGTGCCTGGTTGCCCATGCACAGCGAGCAGCCCGGCATTTCGGTACGCGCACCAGCCGTGCCGAAGACGCCGTAATGGCCTTCCTCGGTCAGTTGCTTCTGGTCCATCTTGGTCGGCGGGGCCACCCACAGCTTGACCGGGATGTCGCGCTTACCTTCCAGCAGCTTCGACGCGGCGCGGAAGTGACCGATGTTGGTCATGCACGAGCCGATGAACACTTCGTCGATCTTCGCGCCGGCTACGTCGGACAGCGTCTTCACGTCGTCCGGATCGTTCGGGCAGGCCACGATCGGCTCGTGGATGTCGGCGAGATCGATCTCGATGACGGCTGCGTATTCGGCGTCGGCATCCGGCGACAGCAGTTGCGGGTCGGCCAGCCACTGCTCCATCGCCTTGATGCGGCGCTGCAGGCTGCGCGGATCCTGGTAGCCCTGGGCGATCATCCACTTCAGCAGCGTGACGTTGCTGTTCAGGTATTCGATGATCGGTTCCTTGTTCAGGTGCACCGTGCAACCGGCGGCCGAGCGCTCGGCGGAAGCATCCGACAGTTCGAACGCTTGCTCGACCTTCAGATCGGGCAGGCCTTCGATTTCGAGAATGCGGCCGGAGAAGATGTTCTTCTTGCCTTGCTTGGCAACCGTCAGCGTGCCTTGCTTGATCGCGTACAGCGGAATCGCGTTGACGAGGTCACGCAGGGTCACGCCCGGCTGCATCTTGCCCTTGAAGCGGACCAGCACCGATTCCGGCATGTCCAGCGGCATCGTGCCGGTGGCGGCCGCGAAGGCGACCAGACCCGAACCGGCCGGGAAGCTGATGCCGATCGGGAAGCGCGTGTGCGAGTCGCCGCCGGTGCCCACGGTGTCGGGCAACAGCATGCGGTTCAGCCACGAGTGGATCACGCCGTCGCCCGGGCGCAGCGCGATGCCGCCACGGTTGCTGATGAAGTTCGGCAGCGTCTGGTGGGTCTTGACGTCCACCGGCTTCGGATAAGCGGCGGTGTGGCAGAACGACTGCATGACGAGATCGGCCGAGAAGCCGAGGCACGCCAGGTCCTTCAGCTCGTCGCGGGTCATCGGGCCCGTGGTGTCCTGCGAGCCGACCGAGGTCATCTTCGGTTCGCAGTACGTGCCCGGACGGACGCCTTGGCCTTCCGGCAGACCGCAAGCGCGGCCGACCATCTTCTGCGCCAGCGAGAAGCCCTTGCCGCTGTTGGCGGGCTGCTGCGGCAGGCGGAACAGCGTCGACGGGGCGAGGCCCAGCGCTTCGCGTGCCTTGGCGGTCAGGCCGCGGCCGATGATCAGCGGAATGCGGCCGCCGGCGCGCACTTCATCGAACAGCACGTCGGACTTGACCTGGAACTCGGCGATCACTGCGCCGTTCTTCAGGGCTTTGCCTTCGTACGGGCGCAGTTCGACCACGTCGCCCATTTCCATCTGCGACACGTCGAGTTCGATCGGCAAAGCGCCGGCGTCTTCCATCGTGTTGTAGAAGATCGGGGCGATCTTGCCGCCGAGGCACACGCCGCCGAAGCGCTTGTTCGGGATGAACGGGATGTCTTCGCCCGTGAACCACAGCACCGAGTTGGTGGCCGACTTGCGCGAGGAGCCGGTGCCGACCACGTCGCCCACGTACGCGACCAGGTGGCCCTTTTCTTTCAGCGACTCGATGAACTTGACCGGGCCGCGCTTGCCGTCCTCTTCCGGGGTGATACCGGGACGCGCGTTCTTCAGCATTGCCAGTGCGTGCAGCGGGATGTCCGGACGGGTGGTCGCATCCGGGGCCGGCGACAGGTCGTCGGTATTGGTTTCGCCCGTCACCTTGAAGACGGTGATGGTCAGGCTTTGCGGCACTTCCGGACGGCTCGTGAACCATTCGGCGTCGGCCCAGCTCTGCATCACGGCCTTCGCATTGGCGTTGCCCTTGTCGGCCAGTTCCTTGACGTCGTGGAACTGGTCGAACATCAGCAGGGTTTTCTTCAGCGCGTCGGCGGCCACGGTGCCCACTTCGGCGTCGGACAGCAGTTCGATCAGCGGCTGGATGTTGTAGCCGCCCAGCATCGTGCCGAGCAGTTCGGTGGCACGGGCGCGCGAAATCAGCGCGCAGGCGGTCTGGCCGTTGGCCACGGCGGCGAGGAAGCCTGCCTTCACGCGGGCGGCTTCGTCCACACCGGCGGGCACGCGATTGGTGATCAGGTCGAGCAGCGTCTGCTCTTCGCCAGCGGGCGGGTTCGTCAGGAGTTCGACCAGCTCGGCGGTCTGCTGAGCCGTCAGCGGCAGGGGAGGAATGCCGAGCGCGGCGCGCGCGGCCACGTGAGCACGAAAATTTTCAAGCATGGTGGACCTGCTGGTATTTGCGTTTCAGGGAAAGGCTTTTAAGGCACTCCAAGCTGTGCCGGGCACTGCTTCGATCGCGATTTTAATTGCAATACCCATGCAAGGTCAAATGTCTTATGTCTTATATAAGAGTTGCGCCCCTCCTGCACCGCAAAAGCACCGACTGTGTAAGCCGCTTCAATCATTCGCAGCGCCCGAACACTTTGATTACTGCCCGCTTAACGGCTACAACAGAGGATGTCCGGCGATGTTCTTCCCGGCCGGATCCAACCGGCAGCGGAGGCGTGAATGAGCTATCAACTGATGGGCAGCATCCTCGAAGTGTGTGAATGCAAGGTGCTGTGTCCGTGCTGGATCGGAGAAGATCCCGATAACGGCATTTGCCGCAGCGCGCTTGCATACCACTACGAGCAAGGCATGATCGACGGCGTCGATGTATCGGGCCTGACGATCGCGTTCGCGGCGTTCATTCCCGGCAACGTGCTCAAAGGCGGCTGGCGCGTCGCGATGTTCGTCGACGAGCGCGCGAGCGACGCGCAATTCGATGCCCTGGTTAGCGTGCACCGTGGCGAGCGCGGTGGCCCCATCGCGGATCTCGTGCAGTTGATCGGCGAAGTCGTGTCCGTGGAACGCGCGCCGATCGAATACGCGGTCGTCGACGGCAAGGGCAGGATGAAAGTCGGCGAAGCCATCGAGGCCGAGTTGGAGCCCTATCGCGGCCCGACCGGCGAGCCGACCAAACTGGTCGAAAGCATCTTTTCGACGATACCGGGCTCCCCTGCTTTCGTCGGCAAGGCGAACGCATTCCGCCTGCGGCACGAAAAGCTCGGTCTCGACCTCGCCTTGACCGGACATAACGCCATTCAGGGATCGTTCAGCTTCGCGTCGTGAAGATGCTCGCACGCTCGCGGCTGTTCGCGCCGCTGTTCGTCGCATTGACGGGCAGCGCGTGGATCGCGTTATGGATATGGGACGCGGGGCCCTATGCGCGTTTTCTGCATCATGCGAGTTGGGCCGAACTGCCGCTCGTCGGCGCGATATGCCGTCAGGTGCCCGGCGCGAGCCTCACGATTGCGGCATTGCTGCACAGCGTCGCATGGCTGCTGATGATCGCGGCCATGATGCTGCCGACCGCCTTCCCGCTCTTCGACACGTTCCGGCGGATGACCGTCGCGCGCGCCAACCGGCGCACCCTGATGGCGCTTCTGATCGTCGGTTATGCGACGATGTGGGCGCTGTTCGGCGTGCTTGCGCACGGCTTCGACGCGGCGCTCCATCTGATCGCGGACCAGTCTGCGAGCTTGCTTGCAAACGGCTGGCTGATCGGCGCCGCGATCGTCGCGCTCGCGGGCCTTTATCAGTTCAGCAGCCTCAAGCATAGATGTCTCGACAAATGCCGCTCGCCGCTGATGTTCATCACCGAGCATTGGCGCGGCAGGAGCGCGCGCCGCGAGAGCTTTGCGCTCGGCATCAGTCACGGCGCTTTTTGCATCGGCTGCTGTTGGGCCCTGATGCTGCTGATGTTCGCGGTCGGCACTGGCAGCGTCGGCTGGATGCTGGCGCTCGGCGCGATCATGTCGGCCGAGAAGAATTTCCGCTGGGGCAGCTCCATCGGCAAGCCGCTCGGCATTGCGTTGCTTGTGTGGTCCGCATGGATCGTCGTACAGCACGCCCGCATCGCCTGAGCCATGCGCGGCATCTTGCGCCCCCGTAGCCCCGTTACCCCTCTGCGCTTCCAAAGAACGCGGTGAGTTCATCGGCGACCGCGCGCGGTTGTTCTTCTGGAATGAAGTGCCCGCAGTGACTGATGATGCGGCCTTTGACGTCGGTGAAAAAGGCTCTCAAAGGTGTTGCCATATCGGCGATGGAACCTTGATCGGAACCGAGCGTCAGCAGTGGCAGGTCGAGCATGCCTCGTTGCTTCAGTTCTGCATTCTGTTGGGCGGACACATGCGCGGCCCGGTAATACGCAAGGCCCGCGCGTAAGCCGCCGTCTTTCTTGAGAATGCGTAGATATTCATCGATATCGGCGTCAGTGAAAGTATCGGGATTGGCCGCCTTTCGCCGCAAAAACCAGTCGAGGTATTCACGTTCCTTGCCGGCGAGCAGCACTTCCGGCAGGTCCGGTAGCCCGTGAAATGCGAAATGCCAGGTGCGCCATGCACGCTCGGGCGCGCTCGGCAACGCATCAGGCAACGTCACGCCGGGGATCCCCGCATCCAGCAGCGCGAGTCGCCGGATCTCGTCGCCGAACATTACGGCGTAAGGAAAAGCCACCCACGCTCCAATGTCGTGTGCAGCAAGAAAGTACCGGGTCATCCCCAGTTGCTGGAGCAAACCGTGAACATGGCTCGCAAGGGTTTGTGTGTCGTAGCCGTCCATCGGACGATCCGAATCACCTTGTCCGGGAAGGTCCGGTGCGACGACTCGGTAGGTCTTTGCAAGCAGTCCCATCACTTTGCGCCAGGCGAACCAGCTCTCGGGAAAGCCCGCGAGCAACACGACCACGTCGCCCTGTGGGTTTCCACCGGTGACGTAGTGCAGCCTCAGTCCGTCTACGGTTGCGAACTTGTGCTCGAATCCTGCTAACCCCGCAACGGGCCTTGCTACTGGCAACGTGCTTACGAATCCGGAACTCCCTGATGGCACCGGCGAGTGATGTGTTTTCACGAACGAAACTCCTCTGGGTTGGGGGATGACACCGTTGAGCGGCTTTTCTCATTGGCTGATGATGTTAGGAAATGGACGTTTCCTAATAGGGTGAGCGGCACGCGGAGGTCATGCGATGCTGTGTCTTGCTGTGCTTAGTCCAGCAGACGCATGGCCTGATCCGCCGCCGCCATCATGTGTGCCCGGGATCGCCCGACTTTGCCGACGACCCTGAAACCTTGCGTCAGACTCAGCAGTGCGCGGCCGGTAGCGTCCGGATCCACGGCGGACGCGATCGAACCGTCTGTCTGGCCCACTCGGATCAAACGACACAACAGACGCTCCGTTCGCTGCAAAGACGCGACCACGTGACTCGCGACCTCATCATCGAAGGCCACCAGGTCGACTGCACTTCCGACTACGAGACAGCCTCGCTTGCCCTCTTCGCCAATTGCAGACTCAGCATAAAACCGCAGAATGGCCCGTACCTTGTCGCGGCCGGTCTGCTCCGCGTCGAGCAGGCTCTGCAACTGGCCATTTCGTAGGTGGATGTAGCGCTCGAGCGCGGCAAGGAATACCGCTCGCTTATCGGCGAACGCCTTGTAGATACTGCCGGCGGTGAGCCCCATCGCGGACCCAAGGTCGCCAAGAGACGTCCCTTGATAACCGCGCTCACGAAAAATCTGGATTGCGCCGTCCAGCGCGACGTCCATGTCGAATTCGCGTGGACGACCTGGAGCACGTGGCTGTCTGGCAGCATGGTTGCGTGTAGTCATACGGCGATTATAGGAAATGATCATTTCCTAATCAAGATGTCCCAACGTGTACAGGCATTCGCGCCAGGCTCGTCGACCGTCTCATCCACTTTTTCCGTGTACGACTTTTATCCGAGGCCACTGGGGACGATCGGCCGTGACGCGGTCCAACCAATCCGGTGTAGTCTGACAGTCCGGTGCTCATTTCGGAGGCGGCATGGAACGGGAGCTGAAGCTGCGCGTTGCAAACGAAGATCTCGTCAAATTGCGTAACGCGTCGATGCTTGCGCAATCAGAAGCCACAGCGGGAACGCCTCACCTGCTGACGAGCACCTATTTCGATACGCCCGATTTTTCATTTCACTGGTGCGGGGCTTCGCTGCGCGTGCGCACCGTCGGCAACGAGAAAATCCAGACGCTGAAGCGCGAAGGATCGGCCAAGGCGGGGTTGTTCGACCGGGACGAGTTCGAGATGCCAGTGAATAGCGACGCGCCCGATCTGACGCTGCTGTACGACCAGATCCCCGACGACAGCGACTGCGGAAAGCTGATTCGCGACGAGACCGTCGCGGCCCAACTGAAGCCGGTGTTCGTCACGCGGATCAACCGGTCAGCGTTTGTGCTGCGCCAGCCGTCCGGAGACGAACTCGAGCTTGCTCTCGCCGAAGGAAGCGTCGAAGCGGATTCGGGATCAGTGCAGATCGCCGCGGTGGAACTGGAACTGAAACAGGGCAATCCGGATATGCTGTACCGCGTCGCGCTGGAAATGCTCGAAACTGTGCCGCTGCGTATCGATCATCGCAGCAAGGCGGATATCGGGTATGCACTGCTCGTCGACGAGCACAGCGAGGCGGTGAAAGCGCAACCAGTGCGACTGAACAAACGCGACTCGGTCGAGGATGCGTTCTGCGTGATTGTGCGCAACTGTCTGGACCAGGTCCACGCGAATGAACGGGGCGTCGTGTCGGGCCACGATCCATCGAGCGTCCATCAGATGCGCGTGGGACTTCGTCGCTTGCGTTCGGCTCTCGACCTGTTTGCGAAGGTCATCCCCGCCTCGTCCGGATTCGACGAGGAGTTGCGCTGGATTGCCTCGGAACTCGGCGGCGCGCGCGACTGGGAAGTGCTTGCGGGATCGACGCTCGACCATGCCGGCGCCGACGGCAATGCGGACGAGATCCGGCCCGTCAGACAGGCGTGCGAGCAGATTGCCGTCAACAACCGGCAGCGCGCGGCGGCCGCGGTCGAGTCGGTTCGCTACACGCGGCTCGCGCTCCAGTTCGCGCTCTGGATGAACCGCAAAGGTTGGCGAGATGAGATGTCCGACGAACAGCGCAACGCAATCAGCGGCCCGGTGAAGTCATTCGCCGCCGATGTCCTGCGTCGTCGGCACAAGAAACTGATCAAACGTGGCAAGGGTTTGGCCGATCTGGACGATCACCGTCGTCACCGCGCCCGCATCGCGGCGAAAAAAGTTCGATACGCCACCGAGTTCTTTGCGTCGCTATGCCCGAAGCAGGCCGTTCGCCATTATGTCGACGCGCTCACCGCGCTTCAGGATGATCTCGGCTGGCGCAACGATGCCGTCGTCGCCGATCAGCTTCTGAAGTCGTTGTTGAAAACGTCGCCGGAAGCAGCCTCGGGCGCGGCCTTCGCACGCGGCTTCCTCGCGTCACGCGTCGCTGCCGATCATCAGACATTGAAGAAGCTGTGGAAGCGCTTCAAACTGCTTTCGTCACCGCACTGACGCGAACAATTCACCGCGAGGTATCCGGGCGCGAACGTGTCACGCGCAACACTCATCGTGAGGTCTCACGATGTTCGAGATCGAAGTCTTATTATCCGAACAAGCGCGACCACGCCGCGCGTATGCGGCGCGCGCGGTCCTCGAACAGGTACGACGCAGCGAGCGCGAACAGGCCTGACATGACCCCCGTCGCGACGTGTTCGAGAACATGAAAGCGGTACTGGCTCAAATGAGAGTAGGCATCGCCGATAGCGGTCAGGCAACCGACGAGCAGTGCGTTGCTATAGCGATTCCCGTACCACTTCGCCGCCGGCGTGAAGGTGAGCAGCAGGGCGAGCACACCGGTGAGCAGCCCGGTTTTGAATGCGATCGCCCAGTGCGTGAGGCTCATGATGTTGCCCCAGCTCCCCGGCATACAGGTCATGCACGCGCTGGTTGGCTGCCAGAAACGCTGGATAAACAGTTTGAAGCGGCGTTTCCATGCGCTTCCCATGATGTACTCCACGATATCCAGCGCGAGATTTCACGCAGACATGGTACATCGCGAGCGTGGCGTGGCGTGTGATGAGCGTTCCCACCTGATGGATCCGACAGGCAAACGCCAAAGGCTATGACGACCGATCGCGATTACGCGCACGCGTGGCGCCCGTAATCACCGCAATGCCGAGCAGGATCACGGCCACGATTGCGATGATGTGCTGCGCGACATGCAGCGCCATCAATCCCCACGCGACGCCGCCAATGAAAATGATCCATCCGACCAGATAGATGAGCAGGGTCATCGATTTCTCCTTGTGGTTCCGGCCAATGGCGCCGGTTGCCCGCGCTGCTAGATTTACCGTGCGCTCCGATGATCCGCTGACAGCACTCCTAGCGGCGCATGGCGCGGTGCACACGACGCCCTCGCCGCAAAAGCGATCAACGGGTCTATCTCCGAGCACATTGCGCGCCTGATCGTCAGACGCAAGGACGAGCCGAGCTATCAGGGCAAGTTCACGGGCGCGCGTCGGTACTGCTGCCGCGGCCTCACAGCAGCGCTTACTGGCCGAGTTGCCAGCGCAGGATGGGGTGGGTCGCGCCGGCAGGCATGACCCACGCGCCGGTTGGACTGAAATCCCACGATGCGTCGAAGCTCGCCGGGTTGCTCATTTGAGCAGTCGTGAACCCGTTTGACGCGGGCAGTTGCGACACGTCTCCAGTGCTCACCGTACGTGTCGTCGTCTCTTTGTCCCAGTAGACATTGCCTGCAATCGTTCCGCTGGCGCCGTATGCCACGATTCCCCCGTAAGTGCCGTAGCCCGGGCCTTGGTAGGAAGGTCCTAGCACCGGACCAACCGCGAACGACTGCTCGATCACGCCGCTATTCGCGAACGCCAATCCGCCAGCCGCAAAAAGCCCTAACACCCTGCCGGCGGCATAAGACTGTGACACCGTGCCACTGTTGATGCCGACGAGTCCGCCCGGTTCCATCCGCACATCTCCGCTAACATCCGCGGTAGTAAATGATTGAACGATCCGGCCGGTGTTGACGCCGACGAGCCCCCCTGCCTCGCCGGCATCATTCACTGAAGCGCTGCTCCACGAGCGCTCGATGAGACCATCATTGGTGCCCACCAAACCGCCGATCGGAACGTTCCCATAGTGGGGCGACGTACGCAGGCCGGTCGTATACGCGTAGGTGATCAACCCCTGGTTCCGGCCGGCCAGTATGCCGTACGTGACAGAGATGGGATCGTTGAACGAAATGTCGAAGATGGCCGTAAGTTCGCTGTTCGTCATGCCGACGTTGCGTACGGCGCCCGTGCTCCCGATTTCGCCGAACAGGCCAAGCGACCGGGTACCCGACGGCGAGTAATACTCCTGCTGACTGAAGTGGTCGATCACATGTCCCATGCCGTCGAACTGGCCTGAAAAAGGTGTTGCCGCGCTGCCGAGCGAGATGAAGTCGACGCCGCCGGAGGGGGTGGAAGAGAGATTCGTCGCACTCGCGTCAATATCCTTGCCGAGCGCATAGTTGCCGGTCAGATCGAGCGATATGTTCTGCAGGTCGGAAAGCGAATTGACGAGCTTGTAGCCGGTCACTTGCGTGAGAAGACCGCTATAGGGCGCGGCAGTCCACGCGGTATTCGAGCGGATGATTCCTGGGCTGTAGCTGCCGTTCATGTCATAGAACGAACTCACCGAACCGGTACTTACCGACCAGTCGATCGTGCCGCGGTTGGTCACGCTGGCTGCGTTGTCGATGCCCGTCACGTCGGCCCGCAAACTCAGGTTGCCACTGCCGGTGCTCCTGAGCGTCGTCGCAGGTGCGATCGTCACGTTGCCAAAAGCCGCGAGCGATAACGACGCCGGTCCTCGCCAGTTGAGATTCGACGCAACCGTCATGTCGCCGCTTGCGCCGTTCGTGCCGGTCGCGGTTGCATCGACGGACGTGCCGGCGTTCAGACTGCGCATGAAGGCGTCGGCTGTGCCGCGATCGATCGTGAAGTTTGGCGTCGACGCGTTCCAAAGCCCTGCTCGCACGCGGGCGCCATGCGCCAGCGTGAGTGTGTCGGCAAGCGTATCGACGGTGCCGCCGCTGCCGTCGGCATTCGTTGCGGCGATCGTGCCTTGCTGCGTAACGTGCCCGTTGTCGGCGACCAGCCAGATGTGGCCGCCACGCATCGCCGTGCCCGTCGCGCGGATACGCGAGCCACCACCTGCAAGGGCATAGATATTCCCGTCGGCCGCTTCCAGATTGATCTGCGCGGCTTGCGTGGCACCGCGATCTATCACGGTCCCTGTGCTGCCTATCTGCACGAATACCTGCCTGCTGCCCGACGATTCGAGCAACGCCACTTGCTGCCCCGTGACGAATTCCGCGGTGCCGTTCGGTGCGCTGACCGAGCCCGCATTGACCACGACACCGCGTGCAATCAGGAAAACATCGCCTCCGCTGGAACTGATGTTGCCGAGATTCACTACATTGCCATTCGATGTGCCCGTGAGCGTGAGCGTCCCGCCATTCACGAAGGGTGTATTCGGCAGATCGAGTGTTGAAGCAACGAATCGTCCGCCGGTAGTGATAGTCCCGCTACGACCCACCACGATGCCTTGCGGGTTGATCAGATACACGCTGCCAGTTGCCTTCAGGCTGCCGAGAATCGCGGAAGGCGCGCAGGCCGTCACGCGGTTGAGCGTTGCGCCCGAACCGTTGTCGAAGTTAACGGCGCTGCCTTTGCCGATCGAGAAGCTGCTCCAGTCGATCACGCCGCGAGTCGAGTTCGGCTGCGTGACGGTGATCACGTTGCCCTGACCGGCGATGGTTCCCGCCCCGGCAACATAGTGCCCGCCCTGCGGAAGCACGCCACCGGCAAAGGCCGCGTGCGCCAACGACAATCCAGCGATGAAGGGTGAGATGTGTTGAGACGGATGTCGGCGATAGAGTGCGCGCAGTATCGGACGACTTAATGACAATGGCGTCATATGTCCCCCTTCCGCGGAAGTTGGACGCCATCGGCCCGCAATCCGACCGGAGTCGCGTGAACCGTGGTGAGCCCACACGCAGAATATTAGTCAGCTTGTCCGAGAGATACCAGCGAATCCCGCACTTGCCGCCTACGCAGGTCGTCCCGCACACGACGAGCGACCAGCACCGTCAGGTAGTCCGTGATTCGTGCACCTTCGCTGTATTCAATCCACGTCTGCGCGTACATCTGCGAGACCGTTTCCTCAGGAGTGTCGGTAGCGGCGGCAATCTGCCTGATGACATCCTCGACGTTGCGCGTGACCATGGCTTGCTCCGAGCGTGCGGTGATAAAGAACCGTCACACACACGTTACCCGCCTCTATGCGTCAGTCAATTGACCTGCGTCAATTGACTTCGTCCATGATCGATTACAAGCTGTTTGAGGCGGGTGGCATCGAGGCCTTCACTGAAACACCGGTTTTCCCGACGCGTCCTTGACCTTGGTCTTCCATTGCGCGCGGATTTCCGACACGACCGAATCCGGCAGCGAAATGTAGTCGAGATCGCTGGCAGCCTGCCCGCCGTTCTTGAACGCCCAGTCGAAGAACTTCAGCGTTGCCGCGCCTTGCGCCGGCTTGTCCTGCGTCGCATGCAGCAGCACGAAGGTCGCGCCGACGACTGGCCACGCGTCCTTGCCGGGCTCGTTCGTCAGGATCTGGTAGAAGGTCGTCTTCCAGTCCGCGCCCGAGGCGGCCGCCTTGAAGGTTTCGGTCTTCGGCGCAACCACGATACCGGCCGAATTCTTCAGGCTGGTGTAGATCATGTTGTTTTGCTTCGCATATGCCCACTCGACGTAACCGACCGCGCCCGGCAGGCGTTGCACGAACGCGGCAACGCCGTCATTGCCCTTGCCGCCCGTACCGGTCGGCCAGTTCACCGTCGTGCCTTCGCCGATCTTCGACTTCCACTCCGGGTTCACCTTCGACAGAAAGTTCGTCCAGATGAAGCTCGTGCCCGAACCGTCGGCGCGGCGCACCACGGCGATGTCCGTATCTGGCAGCTTCATACCCGGATTCAGCGCGGCGATCGCCGGATCGTTCCATTTCTTGATCTTGTTCAGATAGATGTCGCCAAGCACGGCACCCGACAGAATGAGTTGACCCGGCTTCACGCCGGGCAGGTTCACGACCGGCACGACGCCGCCGACCACGGTCGGGAATTGGAACAGGCCAGTCTTCGCCAGTTCGTCGTCCTTCATCGGCGCATCGGAACCTGCGAAATCAACGGTCTTCGCGATGATCTGCTTGATGCCGCCCGCTGAACCGATGCCTTGGTAGTTGACCTTGCCGCCTCCCGCCTTTTGGTAGGCGTCAGCCCACTTGTTATAGATCGGGGCCGCAAAAGTGCTGCCCGCGCCGGTGATGTTGACGGTTTGCGCTTGCGCGGCCGCAAGCGGTAGAGCAACGGCAAGAACTGCAATTCCTCGTTTGAACAGCATGGTTTGCCTCCACGAGATTGACTGACCGGTTCAATGGTTGCAGCAAGCTACGCGCCGCGATCCCTCTCTTGCGCATTCCGCAGGCCCGGCGTGCCCATCGCCGCGTCGAGCCTTGCCATCGGCTCGAACGTCTAAACTTAGGCGGTTCGAATGACATTTCGTTGACAACTGCGGCGCGGCGTTCAGACAGTCTGATTGCGGCGTCGTTCAGCAATGCGGTTGGCTTTGCCGCGTTGAAGGATGGAATCTCACGGACAGGCTTCGGCTTCTGCATAGTACCGGTTCGGCGCGGGAAAAACTCCGGTGATGACTTCGATCAGAAAGGGGCCGTCATATTGACAAGCTTCACTCAGTACACCATCAAGCTCGTCGATGCGCTCAACCGCGCGCGCGGCCACACCGATCGACGATGCAAAAGCCGACCAGCTATGACAGGGCAATTTGGTGAACTGCTCTGAAATCGAACCACTCCTGATAGCGTCGATATGGATTGCGCCATGTGCGGCGTTGTTCAGAACCACATAGATCACCTTGACTCGGTATCGAGCCGCGGTCTGAATCTCCATGCCGTGCATCATCATGCACCCGTCGCCGGTCACCACGACACACGGGCGTTCTGGGGCCGCAAGCTTGACGCCGATTCCGGCTGCGATGGCCCAGCCCATCGGGGCGAGCGAGCTCGACGAAAAGTAGTTGCCCTTACCTGACGACAGCCAGTAATGGGCCATGAAGATGCGGTGGGCTCCGGAATCCACCACGACGTTGCTGTCCTTCGGCAGAATCCGGCACAAGTGCTTAACTACGTCTCCAGGATATAGCGCTTCGTCACCGCTGGAAACTCGGTCTCCTAACTGCTCGAACCGGTGGTCGTACAGGGGGGTCTCGTTGATCTCGGCAATCCACCCCTTTCTTCTTTGCAGTGCTTGCGGCAGCCCGGGACGGTTGTCCGCGGCTTTCTGAGCCAGCAACCGGAAGCTCGCGGAAATTCCGGAGAAGATTCCTTGACGCGAAATGTGCCCCATCGCCGGTGAATCGAAGCTGTCATCAAAGATGAATAGCTCCTTCCCCCCTGTCAGCCTCCTGCTCCAGTTCATGCTGTCTCGCTGGTTCAGGTCGCTACCAAACACGACTAGTACATCAAGTTCGTCGGAGTTGATCACCCGTGCAGCGCGCGAATGACTTGAAAATCCGTACACACCCAGTGCAAGGGCATGTTGCTCAGGAAATGCACCTTTTCCCGATAGTGTCGTTGCGACTGGAATGTGAAAGCCTTCGGCAACCTCGAGAAGAAGCTTTGCAGTTTCCGCATCATTGCCGCGACTTCCGACCAGAAACGCGACTCTCTTCGACTGAAACAGATACTGATCGCACAGGGCATCGAGAGCGGCGCGGTTCGCGGGCACTTCGCATGCGTTAAATTCGCGGTGAGCGTAGGGTTGCCGTGCCACCTCCTGACCGGGCAGGACATCCTGCTTTTGAACGTCTACGGGGATACTGATGAATGACTGCGCTCGACGCATCCAGTTCAACCCTTCGATCGCACGACGCATCTCGGCCTGAGTATTTTCCTTGTTCTTTAGCTCGACGATATCCGTCACCAGACTTCTGACCACGCCGCTTTCAAAAATGCCTCCGGGCGTGGCATCCTGGAACGCCCCTTTGCCTTCCGCGTGCGACGAGATCCCGCCGGCAATATAGAGCATCGGAATCCGGTCTGCGTGAGCGGCCGCCATGCCGGGCACGAAATTCATCGTGCCTGGGCCGGAAATCCCTGCGCAAACACCGAATTTCCGGCTGGCGCGGGCATAGCCATCGGCCATGAAAGCACTGCCAGTCTCATGAGCGCCTACGATTCCGCGAATCAAAGGGGAGTTGTCGATTGCGTCCAGCAGCGGATAGATCAGTTTTCCCGGGACCAGGAACACGTGGTCTATTCCGGCGGACTCCAACGAGTTCACAACCATTGTCGAGACATTGAGCGGAGCGTTTGATCCCATAGTTTTGATTACGATCTCACGAGTTACCGTTAATCGAATCTCACCGCTGCGCATCTGCCCGTCACGCGCTGCCTGTCGGAGCGGCGCGAGACGAGATCGGCGATGGCCAGTGCGCGGAGACGGCGAGACGACATTCAAGGCGCTGCACGTCGAGTGCAGTCGCGCATCACGCTATTTCCTCGAACCCGCTTGACCGGCGGGCCCGGGTGTCTCCGTCCACAATCACACGCCCTGGCTGCACTGTTGATCATCCACGCTGCCTGCGTGCCTGAGGCAGTCGCCGCGCCGCATTGATAGCCATCCGGCGCACGTGTATCGCGGATCTTCGCCCGCTCGACTCCCGCGGGGCTGGCACGCGCCGACGGTATGAATCGACGTCATCCAGCACCCGGAACCGGTCGGAATCGCTCAGAATTTCTGCCAGTCCGTCTCAGTCGCGGCGGCGAGGACTACCGGACGTTCTGAAGAGGGGACTGGTCTCCTCGCAAGCTTTGCCGGTGTTACAGCAGAGGACGGGGCGCGGTTCAGGGCCGTCCGTTGCGGTACTGCCGCTTGCGTCGTCGCTCGCGATGAAGCAGCCTTCTCGCCATCGACCTTGAAAAAAGCGACCGTCTTGCGCAGGCTTTCCGCTTGCCGGGCCATTGTCTGGGCTGCCGCCGACGCCTCTTCGACAAGCGCAGCGTTTTGCTGTGTGACCTGGTCCATCTGGTTGACTGCCTGATTGACCTGTTCGATACCAGTGCTTTGCTCGCTCGATGCCGACGAGATTTCACCCACGATGTCGGTCACGCGCTTCACTGACTGCACGATTTCCTTGATCGCACCGCCCGCTTCTTCGACGAGCATCGAGCCTGCCTCCACCCGGCTGACAGAGTCGGAGATCAACTCCTTGATTTCCTTCGCGGCAGTCGCACTGCGCTGCGCGAGCGTGCGGACTTCACCCGCAACGACAGCGAAGCCCCGCCCCTGTTCTCCCGCGCGGGCCGCTTCGACCGCTGCGTTCAGCGCGAGGATGTTGGTCTGGAAGGCGATGCCTTCGATGACGCCGATAATCTCGGACATCGTGGCCGAGCTGGTGGAGATGTCACGCATTGTCTCAACCACGCGCCCGACGATCTCGCCGCCATGTTGCGCGACGCTCGAGGCGGTACCCGCGAGCGTGGCAGCCTGGGTTGCATTGTCCGTGTTGTGGCGGACCGCCGCAGTCAGTTCCTCCATGCTGGAAGCCGTTTCTTCGAGCGACGCCGCCTGTTGCTCCGTGCGACTCGACAGATCCAGATTGCCTTGTGCGATCTGCGCACTCGCAGTCGCGACACCTTCGGCGTTCTCGCGCACCTCTGATACGACCCGCACCAGGGCGTCGCACATGGCTTTGAGCGACGCCATCAGGCTGTTCGTGTCGCCGGGCCGCAGGGCGATACTGATGTTCAGGTCGCCGGCCGCCACGCTTCTGGCCACAGCAGCAGCCGTCGCCGGCTCCGTACCCAGTTGCCGCGTTACGCTACGCATCATCCATATGCCGATTCCCACGCCGATCGACACGGACATCGCCACGAAGACCAGCATCAAAGTCCGACCTTCCTCGTACACGGCATCGTTGGCTTCAGCTGTCCGTTGCGCGTCGGCCTGTTTCAGGGCAACCAGATTGCCCATCAGCACGAGGGTCTTGAAGCCTTTGTGGTGGTACTCGCCCAGCATGTATTCGGTCAGGCTGTCCCGGTCCCCTAACGCCGCCGCGTTGATCTTGCCTTTCATTTCATTGAAGGCCTGGATGTAGTCCTGCCAACCTTGATCGAGGTCGGCGAACGTAGCCTTGCCTTTGTCGGTATAGACGAGCGGCTCCGCCTGATTGAGGTGCTCGCGTGACGAGGCAAAGGCCTTGTCAGCTTGATCGAGCGAGCCAGCCCGCTGTGCGGCCGTCGTGGCCAGAACCGCGTTGCGCAGATAGGTGCCGACTCTCAGTACGTCGGCGTTGGCCTGCTGTATCAGGTTGAGCCCGACAAGGTCCTGCCGATACGTCTTGTCTGCGTTCGCACTGATCTCCGCCATGTTGTGCAGGCCGATCCCGCTGACAACAGCGCTGATGATCGAAACCAGGATGAAAGCGCTGATCAGCTTGGCGCCGAGTTTCATATTGCCGAAATTCATAGTTCGCTTTGTTGAGAATGTAAGAACCCGAACGGATAAGCAGGTACCTCACCGCTTTGGCGCCCGCTATAACACAAGGCCATACCGACGCGAAATGCAGTACCGGACATAACTGGTTATCGGCAATACGCTCTCATTCTTCAGGTGAATAGCGGGATTATCGCGAAGATTTTTTTACGTCCCTATGAGAGAAACAGGAGTGCTCTATTTTGAGCCGATGAAAGTGCCAATCGGTGCACGCACTCGTGCCGACCGCACTCGCTTGGTGCAAAGCTTTTGGTCGCCCCGAACATGCACGCTCTATGTCTTTAGCTAAATATAATATTTATCGTTTGCATAGCCCGGTGATAGCCTGAATTCGTCCCACAGGCGTGCACCGCGTCACGTCTGCTTGCGCGGGTCTGGACCGAAGAGCGCATTAGCGACGAACAACCGCGCTGAGATTCATTCTATTTCGAGATGTTTATATCGATTCAATATTTAAGTTTTGCATCTTCCGGAGCAGCCGCACAGGCATGCAACACGCGCCGAAATTTTATCCAGGAGGCCCTATGAGCAATTGGATCGCGCAGCTTTTCCGGCATTTGACTGCGGGTGTGTATGTGATCGGCGTAGCGGACGGCGAGCGCCGCAATGCGTTCACCGCAAGCTGGCGTACCGACGTGACCGGCGCGCCGCTGCCGCTCGATGCGCTCGCGCATTTCGACTGCCGGGTGACCGGCGACATCGAGGCGGGAGATCATCGGCTGATAGTTGGGCGCGTCGTCGATGGCGCGCTAGCCGGCGCGGACGGCGACCCGTTGATCTACGCGCAGACTGGCAATCTCGACATGAGCGAGGATCTTTATCCGGAGACGTTTTCGTAGTTGGCTGGCGTGATGGCTGCTCAATGCCAGTGCCCGCCATGTCCTCCGTGCCAGTGGCCGTAATAGCCGCCACGGCCATAGCCACCGCCCCAGTAGCCTCCGATCACCACTGACGGTCCCCACCATCCGTAGTAGCCCGGCCATGAATAGCCATAGGGATAGCCGTAATAGCCGGGATAACCGTAATAGCCCGGATAACCGTAATACCCGGGATAGCCGTAATAAGCAGGCGCAGGTACCGCGACGTACGTGCAATTCTGTCCCGACAACGGCAAGTCGTTTGGCGCCGGATTCGCGGCCGCCGTACCGCTCGCCGGCACAGGCGCGTTGCCAGACGATGCTTGCGCGGGGCCAGTGGCAGTGGCGCTGGTGCAGGCGTAATAGCCACCGGCTCCCGGATAGTACGAATAAGGACCGTAATAGACGCAGCCAGACAACACACATACGCCCGCCACGCCAGTGCATAGACCAACGATTCCACAACGCATGATCGCTCCCCCTATCCGGGCGCAGCGCAGCCGTCTCGACACGGCGTGTTTTTATTCTAGTCTTCGAATCCGGTCTCGGGTACGGGTCTTGCGATCGGCAGGTATTCCGTGGAAATCAGGAGTTTTGACATGAACCCGCTCGATCCTCTCGACCCGAACGCCTCCGCGACTCCCGTACAGCCCAGCGCCGGCGCACGTATCGCCGGCGCCGGCGTCGGCGACGGTCCCGGACCCGAGGTCATGGCCGCCGCGACGCTCGACGGCAACAAGGTGATCTCTTCCGATGGCCAGGACCTCGGCAAAATCTCCGACATCATGCTCGACGTGCGCAGCGGCCGCATCGCGTATGCGGTGCTGACGGAGGGCGCTTTTCTCGGCATCGGCGGGACCTTGCACGCGATCCCGTGGCGTTCGCTGACGCTCGACACGGACCGCAAGTGCTTCCAGTTGGACGCCACGGCCGAGCAGGTGAAAAGCTCGCCGGGCTTCGACAAGGACCATTGGCCGGCGATGGCCGATCGCGCATGGGGGACGTCGGTCCATCAGTTCTATCATCGCGAACCGTACTGGGAAGCGACGCGCAGCGTCGTCGAAAGCGATCCCGCGACACGTGTCGATCCGACGAGCGGAATCTGAAGACACGCATCGCGACGCTCGAGCACCGCTACCTCGCACGCGTTGCCTGTTGCGGCGAGCACGCGAGGCGCGGTGCGCTGTTACACCCCGATGGTCCGCGTCGTCTTCAGCGCGATCCACGTCATGCCTTCGCGCAAGCCTTCGAGTACCGCTTCTCTTTCCACGGCGAACACCTGCGACTGATGAAAGGTGCGTTCGAAGTCACCCTCGGGCGACACATGTTTGACATGGATCGTCGACAGAAACCCGCCTTCCTGCGCCTCCCGCGTCTCGACGCTCACGGACCAGGTTCCTTCCTGCGCGTTTGCTGATATGGCCATTGGATGCTCCTCGGGGTTGTCGCGAGCGACTGCCATCGTCAGCGTAATGGCCCGCAACGCCTCTCTCGTTGATCCACGTCAACCGTCAACACGAACCATGAGTCACGCTCGACGTCGTTCGCTTTCCCCGATACTTTCAGCTCCGTTTCAGACGCCCGCCATCGCGTGAAAACCCTGCCGGGAAAACGCGCAATGCCTCTTGCACGCGGCGTGCTTGGCGCGCCGCGCGCACCGATTTCGCGCCCCTCGCCCCGACGTTTCGCGGTAAGCTTTGCGACGGTATCCGCGTCACGAGTTCGTGCCGGTGCGGCAACGCTGCCCTCATGATCGACGAACGTCGGAGTTCATCATGTGGTACGCCTTCATCGATGCACAGCAACGCCTCGCGCGCGCGATGGTCGGGGGAGTTCTGTCCGAACCGGAGTCGGGGCCGCGCCCGCAAGCGGGCTGGCTCGGCCCGGAACAGGCGGCCGACGCGTTCAGCTACTGGCTGCTGAGATCCGCCTGCGCTTTCGAACGAACGCCGACATTCGCGATCCACTCCGTTGCCGGCAACGGTAGCCGCGTTACCGTCGACGAAAGCGTCGTCGCCTCCTTGCCGCTCGGCGCGCTGCTCAGGTTCAAGCGCAACCCCTCTACACCCCCTACCGACGCCAAACTGCCGGTGCTGTTGTGCGCGCCCCTCGCCGGACATCACTCAGTCATGCTGCGCGAGACCGTCGAAACGCTGCTCGAGGAACGTGACGTGTTCGTGACCGATTGGGCCGACGCGCGCGACGTGCCGCGCGAAGCGGGCCCGCTATCGCTCGACGACTACGTGCACGCGCTCGAAAGCTTCGTCGGCGCCGCCCGCGCGTTCGGTTCGCCGGTTCATGTGATCGCGATCTGTCAGGCGAGCGTGCCTGCGCTCGGCGCCGCGGCGCTGCTCGCCATGGACGAGGCGGCGCCGATCGCGAGCCTCTCGCTACTCGGCGGCCCGATCGATACCCGTTTGAACCCGACCATCACCGACCGCTTCGCCAGTTCCCATTCGCTCGAGTGGTTTCACGACCATGCGATCGATATCGTTCCACCGCCCTATTGCGGCGCGGGGCGTCTCGTGTATCCGGGCTTCATCCAGCAGACCGCGATTTTTGCCGCGCATCCGGAGCGGCAGTTGCGACTCGAAGCGGATTACTGGTCCCGATGGCTCGCCGGCGACATGCCCGGTGCGCAGCGGGCGCTGCGCTCGGCAAACGAATATGCCGCAGTGCTCGACATGGCGGAGTGCTACTTCTTCGACATGCTTCGTGTGGTGTTTCACGAACATCTGTTGCCGCGCGATCTGTGGTCGGTCGCCGGGCGCCGGGTACGAATCGCCGCGCTGCGCGATACCCCGCTGTGCTCGATCGAGGGTGACAGCGACGAGATCACGGGCGCGGGGCAAACGCATTGCGCGCATGCGCTGTGCGATGCATCGCCGATGCGAGCCGCGCGGCAGCTCACCATCGAGCAGTGCAATCACTACGATCTCTTCATCGGGCCGCGTTGGCGCGATGCGGTTCACCCGGGGCTCTGCGAATTCTGGCGCGATGTCGAGCACGCCGCGTTGAAGGTTTGCCGGCCGCGCCGCGCGGCCAGGGGTTCGGCAAACCGCGAATCGGCGTGAGGTGACCGGGAAAACGTCGGCAGTCCGCATCTGACGAACGCCGAGCGTCACGTCACGACGCAAGTTCGTCAGTTCCCACGCTCGGTGCCGATCGCTGTTTCGAGGGTCATTTCCGCCACATCGAACGCGCGACGGATCGCCGCTTTGGCATCGTCGTCAGTGCAGTGCGCGACGGGCTTGAACTCGTGCGCGGGCGTGACCAGATCCAGCCTCACGTCATACAGCGGATGCGCCGATCCCGGACGCAACGCCTCGATGGCGAGATGGCAGTGCGACACGAGCGCGCCAAACCGCGCGAGACGCACCAGTTGCGCACCTGCTTCCGCTTCGAGCGGAGCGGCACCCGCGAAGCCAAGGTAGACGATCTGCATGTCGATGCCCATCTTCGCCTCCCCTTGCGAATGTCGATCGAACCTGTTCCGCGCAGACTCAGGATCCAGGCGCTTGCTATGAGGCTTATCTTGTTCTTGCCAGAAAGACGGTCATTGACGTGGGTCAAGCGCGGTGAAGGCGAGCACCCTCACTGCATATGCATACCCCCGTTAATCGCAATGTCCGCACCGGTGATAAAAGCCGCCTCCTCTGAGCATAGAAACACGATCAACGCCGCCACCTCGTCCGGACGTCCCAGCCGGCCGAGCGGAATCTGCGGCAAGATCTTCGTGTCGAGGATCTCGCGCGGCACCGCTTCGACCATCGCGGTCGCGAGATAACCGGGCGACACCGTGTTCACCGTGACGCCGTGCTTCGCGGTTTCGAGCGCAAGTGCCTTCGTGAAGCCGTGCACGCCCGCTTTGGCAGCTGAATAATTGGTTTGCCCGTAGGCGCCGCGCGAACCGTTGACCGACCCCACGTTGACGATGCGGCCGTGGCGCCGCTCGAGCATGCCGGGCAACAGCGGCTTGCTCATGTTGAACAGGCCATCGAGATCGGTGCGCAGCACGGCGTCCCAGTGCTCCTTGCTCATCTTCGCGAAGCTCGTGTCGTGCGTGATGCCCGCGTTGTTGATCAGCACGTCTACCGCGCCCAGTTCGGTCAGCACGCGTTGCGCGCAGCGCGCGCATGAATCGAAGTCGGCGATGTCGGCTTCGTACGCGTGAAAGTCGCGCCCCGTGTCGCGCTCGTGCTGCAGCCATGTCGACACGTGATCGTTGTGCGTCGAGTGCGTCACCGCGACCGTCATGCCCGCGTCATGAAGCGCCCGGCTGACCGCCGTGCCCAAACCGCCCATCCCGCCTGTGACCAATGCCACGCGATCCGTTCCCATCTGAACTCCTCCTTGCCGTGTCTGCCATTGACGGTGCGCGCGCCGGCCTCGCCGGCTCGCGCGGCTAAACGACGCCCGCGAACGGCAGCGCGTTCTGCGAGCTCCACCACCATGCGCTCAGGCCGCCCGCGAGCGGCGCGACGCCTGGCGCGATGCCGTACGCCGCCTGCCACCCCGCATACCAGGCGGCGCAAGCGCGGTTGGCCTCGCCGAACCAGTCCGCCTCGCGCTGCGCGACGAAAGCGATCGACTTGCTCCAGTCGGCGAAGCACCGCTCGGCGTACTCGTGTGCCGCGCCCTGTGCGGTCTGATACGCCGCCGCGTAGTCGAGCCAGCCTTCGGGCGGTCCGGACGCCGTCGAGGTCCACGGTGAAGCGGGGCGCCCGGGCGGCGCATCGGATTCGGAAACCATGATCGCTGCCCTCCAGAGCACAGCATAGGATTGCCAGGCGCGCTTGCAAACCGTCGAGCGCGCCTACCACTGTATTGAGCGCGCGGCGGCCCGCGCTTGATCTGCATCAACAGCCGCGGCCGCCGGGCTCATAGACTCCATTTGACGACGGGCTCGAGCCTGCTTGTGCCCGTTTCCCCACGTTTCTGTCACGGAGCTTTGGCGATGAGCTACAAAAGCATTCTCGTTCACCTCGATACGAGCGTTCGTGCACATCCGCGCCTCGAAATCGCATTGCAGCTCGCACACCGCTTTCATGCGACGCTGACCGGCCTGTTTTCGACGTACGTGCCACCGCGGCACGCGTTCTTCGTGATGGCCGGCACCGCCGACTACTACGCGGAGCACGAGCGTCTGCGGCACGAGCGCGCCAGCGCGCTCGAGCGGCTGTTTCGTGCCGAACTCGCGCGCGCGAACGTCGACGGTCATTGGATCGCCGCGAACGGCTACGCGAACGACGTCGTGCCGCCCTATGCGCGTCTCGCCGATCTGATCGTGCTCGGGCAGACCGATCCGACCGATCCCGAGGCGTTCGTCGCCGAACAGTTCGTCGAGCACGTCGTGCTGTCGGCCGGGCGGCCGGTGCTGCTGGTGCCGTCGGGCGGCACCTTCGCGGCGCCCGGCCGCCACGTGCTGATCGCGTGGGACGGCAGCCGCGAAGCCACCCGCGCGATCCACGACGCGCTGCCGTTCCTCGCGCACGCGTCCACAGTGACGCTGCTGACGGTTCATTCGTCGGGCGATCGTCCGCCGCGCGACACGGTTCCGGGCGACGACATCGCACTCACCGTCGCGCGTCACGGCGTCAAGATCGACGTGCGCGAACTGAGCGTCGCGGACGGCACGCCGGTCGGCGACGCGCTGCTGTCGCAGGCGGCCGACCTCGGCTGCGACATGATCGTGATGGGCGCTTACGCGCATTCGCGTCTGCACGAAGTCGTACTGGGCGGCGCGACGCGCACGATGCTCGAGTCGATGACCGTGCCGGTGCTGTTGTCGCACTGAAGTGCGCGCTTAAGGAGTCCGCCATGTTTCACCGCCTACTCGTCGCGCTCGATGGCAGCGACACCGCCTCCCGTGCGTTCGACGCCGCGCTGACCCTTGCCGCCGAATCAGGCGCCGAGCTGCAGCCGCTGTACGTGATCGACGTGCCCGTCATCGCCTACGACGCGCCCGGCTTCGACCCTTGCGTGATCCAGGACGCCTTCATCGAGGAAGGCAAGCGGATCGCGGCCGATGCCCAGAGCCGGATGACCGCGCGCGGGATCAAGGGCACGGCCCGCACCGTCGAAGCCGCGATCACCGGCGAAGACGTCGCGCATCGCATCGTCGAGGCGGCGCTCGAATGGCACGCCGACGCGATCGTGATGGGCACGCACGGCCGCCGTGGTGTTCAACGACTGATGCTCGGCAGCGTCGCCGAGCGCGTGCTGCGCAGCGCCAGCTGCCCCGTGCTGATGGTTCCCGCGCACGCGAACGGCGCGACGCGCGATCAGTCAGTCCCGGCCTGCGCCGAAAACGAACTCACCTGAGCCGCGAAAACCGGCCTGCTGCGCGGCCGCTCCGACGCGATCGCGCCACGGCTGCGCGACGCGACGCTTCAGGGCCGCGCGTGCCCGTGTTCGTCATGCCGCACGATCAGCACCGGCTTGTCGGTCGCACGCACGAGCGACTCGGCGACGCTGCCGAGCAGAAAGCGCTGCACGCCGTGGCGGCCGTGCGTTCCCATCACGATCAGATCGGCTTCGATTTCGTCGGCGACGCGCGCGAGCACCGCGGACACGCTTTCGGCGTACGCGTCGATCACCCGCACGCCGCCGGGCACCTGCGCCTCGCGCATCAGCTCGCGCGGCGCATCGAGCGCGCGGCTGGCGAATTCTTGCGCCGCGGCCGCCGGTTCCGGCTCGAAAGCCACATCGGCATTGTCCGACCACTTGCCGTGCCCTACCACGCAGCAGGCTTCGAGTGTGGCGCCCGTCAGCTTCGCGAGCTTCAGCGCCTCGGCAAAGGCGCGCTGCGCGCTGGGACTGTCGTCGAGCGCAACCAGAATTCGTGCATACATGTTGGACTCCCTGTGAAAGCGCTGGCATGAACCGAAGCGGTGCCGTCGCGTGTCCGCGCCGACAGTGTGAAGCGCGCGCCGCCGCGCGGCTTGACGCAGGTCAATGGGTCTTTATCGGCTTGTTCCGTGATTACTTGATCAACTGCATGCCTGCGACCTTCGAAGCCGTCACGTCGAAAGTAGCCGTGTACTCGCACTCGGCTACATACCCCATCGCCAGCCATGCACTAGGAATATTCCTACAACACTACCCGAACTCCTAGCGCCGCTTAAATCCCCGCCGATATATTTCTGAGATGAGGTCGCCAATACTGGTCAGTATGGACACCGCTCCGCCAGCCACCTTATCGAGAGTCTTCCTCGTCGACGATGCGACCGAGGTCCGACGCCGGCTTGCTTGCCTGATCGCGCTGATTCCCGGCATCGAAATCGTCGGCGAGTCCGCCGGCGTCGAGCACACGTTCGACGACATCGTCGCGAGTCGCGCCGATGTCGCGGTGCTGGACCCGTGCTTCTCGGGCAAGACCAATCTGCTGCTGCTCGCGGCGCTGTCGCGGGTGCGGCCGTCCATCGTCAGCATCGTGTTGACCAATCATTGCACGACGGCGTTTCGCCGAGCGTGCGAAGCGGCGGGCGCCGACTTCTGCTTCGACAAGACCTCGGAGTTCGAACTCGCCTGCCGTGCCATCGAAGCGATTGCCTATGCGCGTCGTGCGCATCCGGTCTGACCGCCAGGAGCCGAGCATGCAAGTTGCCACAGTCTGTGAACCCCGCCACGACGCGCCCCGCACTTCGCACGTCGTACCGATCCACGTCGTGCCACGCACCGCGGCCACACGCTACGCCGTGCCGCGCTGCTCCACCTGCGCGATGCGCGCGATCTGCATGCCGCCCGAGCTGACATCCGACGAACTGAGCCGACTCGACACGTTGATCGGCTCGACGCGCTCGATCAAACGCGGTGATACGCTGTATCGCGCGGGCGATGCGTTTCAAAGCCTCTACGCGATCCGCGCCGGATCGTTCAAGACCGTGGTCATGCATCGCGACGGCCGCGAGCACGTGACCGGCTTCCAGATCGCCGGCGACTCGCTCGGCCTCGACGGCATCGGCGAGGGCAAGCAGAATTGCGATGCGATCGCGCTCGAAGACAGCGTCGTGTGCATCATTCCGTTCGCGCAGCTCGAGGCGATCTGTCGCGAGATGAAGCCGATGCAGCATCACATCTACCAGATGATGAGCAGCGAGATCGTGCGCGAGTCGAGCCAGATGATGCTGCTCGGCACGATGACCGCCGAACAGCGCGTCGCGACGTTTCTGCTGAACCTGTCGAAGCGCTTCAAGGCGCGCGGCTTTTCCGCGGCGGAGTTTCATTTGCGCATGACCCGCGAGGAAATCGGCTGCTTTCTGGGCATGAAGCTCGAAACGGTGAGCCGGATGTTCTCGAAGTTCCAGCGCGAGCGCCTCGTCAAGGCGAACGGCAAAACGATCCGCATCGAAGACGCGGAAGGACTGGCTCGGGTTTGAACGCCGACGCGTCGCTCGCCTCACGTTCGTTCGCGGGACATGCGGGGTGGAACAAGCGCTCCCGAACTGATATAACTCGGTGCGTTGCGGTGCGCGACCTTGCGTGACCACCCGGAGGAGCGATGGATCTGTCGAGCGGCGAGTCTTCCTGCTTCACCGGTGCGGCGTCCGTGTCGGATGTGCCCGTCGAGGATCGCTATTTCATGTTGATCGATGCGGTTCAGGACTATGCGATCTTCATGCTCGACGTGTCCGGCCGCGTGACCAGCTGGAATCCCGGCGCACAGCGCATCAAGGGCTACACGCCCGAAGAAATCATCGGCCAGCATTTCTCGAAGTTCTATACCCCGGAAGACATCGCGGCCGGCAAGCCCGCCCGCGAACTGGAAATCGCCGCAGCCGTAGGCCGCACCGAGGACGAAGGCTGGCGCGTACGTCGCGACGGCTCGCGTTTCTGGGCCAACGTGGTCGTTTCCGCCGTGCACGACGCGTCGGGCGCGCTGCTCGGCTTCGCCAAGATCACGCGCGACCTGACCGAACGTATGCGCCTCGCGGAACTCGAACGCGCGAATCAGGTATCCACGCACGTGCAGATCGCCCGCGAAAACGAGCAAAAACGTATGGCGCGCGAACTGCACGACGATCTCGGCCAACGGCTGACCGCGCTGAAAATGAGCGTCGCGCTGCTCGAAGCGAAGCTGAAAAGCCAGGCCGACACCGAGCCGCTGGCCGCGCAGACGCATGAACTGCAAAAGCAGATCGACTGGATGGCCGCTTCGCTGCGGCGTATCGCCGCCGATCTGCGGCCCCCGCTGCTCGACGACCTCGGGCTCGCCGCCGCGCTCGACTGGCTGGCCGAAGACTTCACGAAACGCTACGACGTGCGCTCGAGCGTGCATCTCGAACCGGCCGAGCCGGTGTGCGGCGAATTCGCGGCGACGGCGCTGTTTCGCATCGTTCAGGAGGCGTTGACGAACGTCGCGCGGCACGCCAAGGCCAGCTGCGTACGCATCGACATGACCTGCGCGGGCCCCATCGTATCGCTCGATATCGAGGATGACGGCGTGGGTGTCGCGCTGGATCGGTCGCAGGGAACAGATTCATTCGGTTTGCTCGGCATTCGCGAACGCGTGCGGCAGTTGCGCGGCAACGTGTCGTTCACCAGCTCGCCGGGCCATGGCTTCGGGATCTCGATCCAGATACCGGCCGACGCGCTCGCGTAATGTTCACGCGCTGCCGCGCCCCGCTGTCGCGGGTTACTCTGCGGGCGCATCCTCGGTGCTTGGCTCGCGCATGAGCAGCACCGGACAGGTCGAGAAACGCAGCACCCGCTCCGCCACGCTGCCGATCACGAGGCGCCGCACGCCGCGTCGCCCATGCGTGCCTAGCACAAGCAGATCGGCGTGGATCTGCTCGCCGTGGCGCAGCACGATCGCGGCGACGTCGTCGGACAGGCTCTCCGACTCGATCATTTCAGGGCGGCAAGGCACATCGGCGGCGGCGCAGGCCTGTTCGGCCTCCTCCAGCACCAATTGGCCGTCCTGGCGCAAGGCTTCGACGAGCGTGAGCGGGTCGTAATAGCCGGCATAGGAAAAGAGCGGCGTCTTGTCGACCACATAAACCGGATGCACGACGCCCTTCGTCAACGCGGCGAGATTCACCGCTTCTTTCAGCGCGCGTTTCGAGAAAGCACTGCCGTCTAGCGCGACGAGGATATGTTGGTACATGCCGATTCTCCACTGAGGTTGGATTTGTCAACGCGCGTGGCGCGCTCCCGCTACAGATAAAAGGGCCCGCCCGGACTGCCCGGATACGGCTCCCGCCACTCGCCGTGCGGCACGTCGTCCGCCCGCAATGACGACGCGCCGCGCGGACACACGAGCACGGGACACGCCGCGTCGCGCAGCGTGCGCGACGTCACGTGCCCCGGCAACGGGTGCGGCGCGCCGCGCATGCCGTGCGAACCCATCACGATCAGGTCCGCGTGCCAGCGTTGCGCTTCGTCCAGAATCGCGCTCGACGCATCGCCGGAATCATCGTCGAACTCGAGCAACGCGGTTTCGGCCGCGCGCCGGCTTTGTTCGAGCATCGCCGCGCCGCGCCGCAAGACATCGATTCGATGCTGCGACACGACTTCGAACGGTAACCATTCGCACCACGCGAAGCGGTCGTCGGCCGCGTAGACGACCTTGATGCGTGCGTCGGGCGGCGCTACCGCGAGCGCGGTGCGCAGCGCGTCGAGCGCGGTGTCGCTGCCATCGATCGCGACCAGCACGCGGCTCACCGCCGAGGCATCGCTCGCGTCGGTCGACCTCGCCGGCATGTACAGCACCGGACGCCCGATCGACGCGACCAGTTCCTCGGGATCGATACGGCTGTCCCAGCGATGTTCACGCGGATGCGCGGCCACCGCGACCAGATCCGCGTCCCATTGCGTCGCCGTGTGGGCGAGCGCTTCGGCCGCGCCCTGATGCAGCGCGGTGAGATCGACGATCTCGGCGTCGGTCGCCGCGACGACGCCGTGCAACGCGATCACCGCGTCGCGCAGCGCGGCCTGCGCGCCGTGCAGCATCGCGCGATGCGCCTCGCACCAGTCCGGATAGCTGAGCATCAGCGTCGGATAAAGCGCGGCAGGATTGCAAACGATATCGACGAGACGAAAGCGCGCATCCGCCGCGACCAACTGCCGGGCGACGCGCGTGCCGAGCGGCAGTCCGCTGCCGCCCGCGGACGCGATCATCACGCGGTGGAAGGTGTTGCGCCCGGCAGCAGTGTTCATCGGCTCTCCTCGGATCGTCGCACCGCGAGGCGGCGCGTCAAGCGCGTCGCTTCACACCTCGGCCCGTGACGGGGACGCCAACGGTTCGCGCTTACATGATGAACGCCGACGCGGCGCGCGGCTTGATCTGTATCAAGCGCGAACGGCTCGCTAGCGGATCACGGGCGGACCGCGAGCACGGCCGCGCCGGTCAGGTTGCCGTTGCGCAGATCGTCGAGCGCGCGGTTCGCGTCGCACAACGCGTAAGTCGTCGTCTCGATCGCGAGCTGCATCTCGGCGGCGCTGCGCATGAACTGAAGCCCATCGTCGCGGGTCAGATTCGCGACCGACACCATCCGCCGCTCGCCCCACAGAAACGCGTACGGGAACGACGGAATGTCGCTCATATGAATGCCGCCGCACACCACCACGCCGCCTTTCGCGACCGCCTGCAACGCCAGCGGCACCAGTGCGCCGACCGGCGCGAACAGCAGCGCGGCGTCGAGTTCGCCGGGCGGTGCCTCGTCGCTGCCGCCGGCCCATGCCGCGCCGAGGCGCAGCGCGAGTTGCTGGGCCGCGTGGTCGCCGGGACGCGTGAACGCATAGACGGTGCGCTGCTGGTGACGCGCCACCTGCGCGACGAGATGCGCGGCCGCGCCGAAACCGTAGATGCCGATCCGTTCGGCGTCGCCCGCCATGCTCAACGTGCGATAGCCGATCAGACCCGCGCACAGCAGCGGCGCGGCCTCGATATCGCTGTAGTGCGGCGGCAGATGAAAGCAGTAGCGGCTGTCGGCGACGGTGCGCTCGGCGTAGCCGCCGTCGATCGTGTAGCCGGTGAAGCCAGCGTCGTCACAGAGATTTTCGCGGGCGGACAGACAGTAGCGGCAGTGGCCGCAGGTGCGCCCGACCCACGGCACGCCGACCCGCTCGCCCACCGTGAAACCGCTGACGCCCGCGCCCAATTCGGCCACCACGCCGACGATTTCGTGGCCGGGAATCACCGGCCGCTTTGGATGCTCGAGCTCGCGGTCGACCAGATGCAGGTCCGTGCGGCACACGCCGCACGCATGAACGTCGATCAGGATCTCCCCGGCACCGGGCCGCGGATCAGGCACTTCCCGCTCGGTCAGTGTCGCCGAGTTGCCGTCGAACACCATCGCTCGCATCGGGTTCTCCTTCAGATGCTTCGGCGGCGACAAGCTGCCGTCATGGCAGACAGCGAGGCGCGCGCCGTTCTCATCAGCGTAGGCGCGCCATTGTGTCGCGCGATCGGCCCGCGCCGTAGACCGTTTGATCGAAGTCAATGAGGGCCGTTTCGCCGCCCGTACACTGATCTTATTCCTGATACGGGAGTACGTGCCGTGATTGCGCGAATCCGAAACTGTCTGCTCGTGTGCTCGGCGTGCGCGCTGACGGCCGGCGTTGCTTATGGCGAGACCGAGCCGAGCGCGGTGGGCCGTTATCGGCGCAGGACGCGCACACGCTCGTGCAATGGGTACTTAGCCAATAAGGACTTGATGCGCACGCAGCGGGCCCGCTGCCGACGCGCGATGGCGCCGGCAATGCGAATCAGTTGTCTACATTGCGGAGACATGTCATGCGTTTGACTGTTCATCTCGACACGTTCGATCGTGTCAACCCGATGGCCTTCGCCATTCTCTGGCTCGACAAGGACACGCGGCAATGGTCGCGCGAAGGTCATTTCGGGCTCGAGTTGCCCGAATGGGGCGCGTTGCATATGGATTGCGGCAATACGCTCGTGTGCGCGCCGCATAGCTCCGCGCCGGTCTGCGTGCTCGAGGGGCTTGATCTGAATCAGCTCGACGGGCCGTTCGAAGGCGAGGTCGGCCGTGTGCAGTGGTGCGCCGAGCACGGCCGCATCCTCGCGAGCGGCCACTGGCGCGTGCAATGCATCGACGTCGAACGGACGGCACCGGAAAACGGCGTATTCGCAACCGGCGAAGACGCCTGAATCGGCACAGCTCCGGCGTACCGCGTCGCCGATGCCATGACGCGCCGCCGGATATTTTCGTGAGTACGTTCGCAACGATGCGATCGCACTGCGCCCCGCCGAATTCGAACACGTCGCGCTCGGCGAGATCGAGTGCCTGAGCAAGCGACTCGGGAACATGCTGCGCACGCAGATTCGCGCCGCGCACACTACATCGCGATCACCTTGCCAGGGTTCAGGAGATTGTGCGGATCGAGCGCGAGCTTGATCGCCTTCATCGCGGCGAGTTCGGCCGGCGAGCGTGACAGGCCGAGCACGCCCAGCTTCTCCTCGCCGATCCCATGCTCGGCCGATACCGAGCCGCCCATTTCCCCCGTCAGTTCATAGACGACGCGCTTGACGTCGTCGATGGCCTCGTCGGTCCAGCCGGGTTCTTGCACCACCACGTGCAGATTGCCGTCGCCGAGATGCCCATAGACGAGGATCGTCGCTTGCGGCCAGCGCGCGCGCAACCGCTCGTCGCAACGCTGCGCCGCGTCGCCCGCCTGCGCGACCGCGAAGCTGATGTCGAACGAGATGCGTCCCGGGATCAGGCGCGGATATTCGGCTGGCGCGTCGCGAATCGCCCAGAACGCCGCGGCGTCCGCGTCCGATTGCGCGATTGCGGCGTCGGCGATCACGCCGGCGTTCAACATGTCGGCGAGGAATTCCTCGAAAGCCGCCGACTGCCGTTCCGGGTCCGCGCCGCAAGTCTCGAGCAATACGTAGTAGGCGTGATCACTCGCGAGCGGCACGCGCAGTTCGGGCAGGCGTTGCCGCACGAAGTCGCAATAGCTCGGCCACATGACCTCGAACGCGGACACCCCGGCCGGCAGCCGCTCCTGCGCGCGGCCGAGCAGCGTGGTCACCGCCGCGTAGTCCGGCATGCCGCACCATGCGGTCGAGATCGCGCGCGGCTTGGCCCGCAGGCGCAGCACCGCGCGCGTGATGACCGCGAGCGTGCCCTCGCTGCCCGTCAGCAGGTTGCGCAGGTCGTAGCCGGTATTGTTCTTGATCATCTTGCGCTCGCCGCCGATCACGCTGCCGTCGGCGAGCACCGCTTCGACGTCGAGCACCTGGTCGCGCATCATCCCGTAGCGGATCACTCGATTGCCGCCCGCATTGGTCGCGATGTTGCCGCCGATCGTGCAACTGCCGCGCGCGCCGAGGTCGAGCGCGAACATGAAGCCGGCGTGATCGGCCGCTTCCTGCACGACCTGCAGCGGTGTGCCCGCGAACACGGTCATCGTCGCGCTGACCGGATCGATGTCGATGACGCCGTTCATCCGCTCGACGCTCAGCGCGACCTCCCCGCCAAGCACGCAGGCACCGCCCGCGTGCCCGGTCATGCCGCCTTGCGTGACGACCGGCTGCCGGAATTGATGGCAGATTCTGAGCGCGGTGGCGACCTCTTCGGTCGTGCGCGGGCGGATCAGCGCGATCGGATCGGTCGATGGCGTGCCGCTCCAGTCCGCGAACTGCCGCGCGCCAAATTCGGCCGGCAGTCTCACGATGTCAGCGCCGAGCGCCGCGCGCAGCGCGGCGACGGCTTCGTTACCGCGGGTCGCGGAGATCGGTTCGTGCTGCATCCGGTATCTCCAGTTCGTCAGACGGGCAGAGCCGCTGCGCGCGCTTCACCTCGCGGCCTGAATAAAGGCGGCGTTCCAATTGCATCCTCCAATGCGTGATCCATTCGGCTTTTCGGCTGTGTCGCTGCAATGCACCCGCTCAGGTCACCACGCCGACCTGCCACGGCACGAACTCGCTTTGCCCATAGCCGTGCAGCTCGCTCTTCGTGCGCGTGCCGGACGCGCAGTCGAGCATCATGCGAAAGATCGCTTCGCCGAGTTCGTCGATGCTCGCGCTGCCGTCGACCACACCGCCGCAATTGATATCGATGTCGTCCTGCTGGCGCTCCCACAACGCGGTGTTGGTCGCCAGCTTCAACGACGGCGACGGCGCGCAGCCATAGGCGGAGCCGCGCCCGGTCGTGAAGCAGATCAGGTTCGCGCCCGAGGCGACCTGTCCCGTCGCCGACACCGGATCGTAGCCGGGCGAATCCATGAATACGAAGCCCTTCGCGGCGATCGGCTGCGCGTATTCGTAGACGTCGACCAGATTCGTCGTGCCGCCCTTCGCGACCGCGCCGAGCGATTTTTCGAGGATCGTCGTCAGGCCGCCCACCTTGTTGCCCGCCGATGGGTTGTTGTCCATCGCGCCGCCATTGCGCGCGCAATAGTCCTGCCACCATGCGATGCGCGCGAGCAGCTTGTCGCCGACCGCGGCGCTCACCGCACGCCGCGTCAGCAGATGCTCGGCGCCGTAGATTTCCGGCGTCTCCGACAGGATCGCGGTGCCGCCGTGCCGCACGAGCCGATCGACCGCGGCGCCGAGCGCCGGATTCGCGGAGATGCCAGAGTAGCCGTCCGAACCGCCGCATTGCAGACCGACGCATAGATGCGAAGCCGGCACCGGCACGCGCTGCACGCGGTTCGCGTCGGCGAGCATCTCGCGCACCATCGCGATACCGAGTTCGATCGTTTTGCGCGTACCGCCGCTGTCCTGGATCGTGAAGCTGCGCAGCTTCGTCGTGCTGGCGTCGAGACCGCCCGCGGCGAGCACGCCGTCGATCTGATTCGTCTCGCAGCCTAGCCCGACGAACAGCGCCGACGCGAAGTTCGGATGCACCGCGTAACCGGCCAGCGTGCGACGCAGGATCGCAATGCCCTCGCCTTGCATATCGATGCCGCAGCCGAGCCCGTGCGTCAAGGCGATCACGCCGTCGACGTTCGGATAGTCGGCGAGCGCGTCGGGACGCACGTCGCGCCGGAAATGATCGGCAATCGCGCGCGCGACCGTCGCCGAGCAGTTCACACTGGTCAGAATGCCGATGTAATTGCGCGTCGCGATGCGGCCGTCGTCGCGGCGAATGCCCATGAAATGCGCGGGTTCGTCGACGTAGACGGTCGGCTGCGCATCGACGCCGAACGCGTGCTCGCGCGCGAACTCCGACATGCCGAGATTGTGCGTGTGGACATGCTGGCCGCGCGCGATCGCCTCACGCGCGACGCCGATGATCTGGTTGTAGCGCTTGACCGGCTCGCCTTGCGCGATGTTGCGCGTCGCGATCTTGTGCCCCGGTGGAATCAGTCCGGCGACGACCAGTTGTTCCGCCTCGATGCGCGTGCCCGGCAGCAACTGCCGGGTAGCGATGATGACGTCGTCGCCGGGGTGCAGGCGGATGATCGCGGACGCGACGCTAGCTTGAGTCGACATGAAAAGCCTCGAAAATGGGGTTATCCGTATGCGTTGACACAGAATACGTCAGATCGTGGAGCCCGCGCCCTTCGGCAGATCGCGGCTTTCCGATTCCAGCGACAGCGGCTCGATGCGTCCCACGATGAAAAGATAGCTGAACGCGCCGAGAAAGCAGAAGCCGCCCGCGACGACGAGCGGGATCGTGAACGAGCCCTTCGTCATCGCGACCATCACGCCGGTGAACGTCGTGATCACGATCCCCGCGAGATTCGACGCAAAGTTCTGGATGCCGCCGATCGACGCGACATGGCGCGGTGTCGGCGCGACGTCGCAGGGCAGCGACCAGATGCTCGCCGCGGCGAACGCGAGGCTGCCATAGGCGATACCGAAGAACGCGAGCATCAGATAGGTGTTCTCCGTGAACGCCGACAGCGTGATCACCGACGACACCAGCATGCCGCCGACCATGCAGGTCTTGCGCGCAGCCGTCAGGCTCCAGCCGCGCCGGAACAGCGCGTCGGACACATAGCCGCCGAGCCAGCCGCCCGGAATCGCGATCAGCGCCGGAATCATGCCGAGCGTGCCGAGCGATTTCAGCGAGAAGCCGCGCGTCTGCACGAGATAGCTCGGAAACCACGTAATGAAGAAGTAGATCACGAAGTTCAGGCAGAAGAAGCCGAGCATCATGCCCCACAGCGTGCGATGGCGAAACAGCGATGCCCACGTCACGTTGTCCTGGCCGCCTCTCGCTCGAGCCGCCGGCGCAGCGTTGCGCGCGCTCTCCATCGCGTCCTGCACGGGATTCCGATAGATCACGAACCAGCCGACGATCCACACCGCGCCGAGCAAGCCGGTGAGGACAAAAGCAGCCTTCCAGCCGAGCGTGCCGATGATCAGCGCGACCACGGGAATCGACAGCGCGGAGCCGACCCGCGAGCCGCTATCGAAGATGCTGGTCGCGATCGCGCGCTCCTTGGGCTCGAACCATTGGCTGACGAGCTTCGCGCAGGACGGATATGCGCCCGCCTCGCCGACGCCGAGCAACAGGCGGCAGCCGAACATGCCCGCGACGCTGGTCGTGACCGCGGTGGCCGCGGTAAACACCGACCACCACCCGACCGCGAGCGGCAACGCGATGCGCGCGCCGACACGATCGACGAACCAGCCGAACGGCATCTGCATCAACGCGTAGGTCCAGAAGAATCCGCTCAGGATGAAGCCCATCTCGGCGGGGCCGATGCCGAGCGCCTTTTCGATTTGCGGCGCGGCGACCGCGAGATTCGCACGATCGATGTAGTTCACCGCGATCGCGAGAAAGCACAGAAAAATCACTACCCAACGCATCTTCTTCTTCATGAAACCGTCTCCTCCTGGGCTGGCATCTACTCTATTTGGATGAACCATGCGGCCTCGTGGCCGCCGGTGTGCTGCCGGGGTGTGCTACAGATCTACTGCGGATTTGCGGCCCGCGTCGTTAGCCGTCGTGCGCGCACAGTCTTCATCGTCATGGAGAAATTGATCGGGTGTCGGGATGCGGAGCGACCAGCAGGGCTGCACGGCTGGCGTCTCCGCGGCGCCAATCTGGCCTTACCAATTTGCAAAAATAACGGCGAGTGCGATACTGGTCAAGCCAATTCGCACGGAGTTGGGGAAAGCCCGAACGCTGTCGCCGCGCCGCCGAGCGCGCACGATTTGCGCGCCGGGCGCTTCGATCTACAATCGGCGCTCGCCTTATGGGGCTTGCACAAGCTACATCGCCGGGAATCGTTTTGTGACCACCAGACCTGCCGACACTCGCCGCCTCTATCTTCAGATCGCGGAAAAATTGCGCGCGCTGATCGCTCAGCCGGAGTTCGCGCCGAACGGCCGCCTGCCGCCCGAGCGCGCGCTGGCGGAGACGCTCGGCGTGTCGCGGCCGTCGGTGCGCGAGGCGCTGGTCGCGCTGGAACTGGAAGGGCTCGTCGAGATTCGCATGGGCTCGGGCGTCTACCTGTGCGCGACGCCGTCCGCGCAGAGTGATGCGTCGCTGTCGCAGGCCGAACTCGGCGATAGCCTGCTCGACATCCTCGGCGCGCGCTGCCTGATCGAAGGCTCGATCATCGCGAGCGTCGCACCGTTCTGCAAACCGAAAGATCTGAAGATGCTGCGCGCCATCTACAACGAGATGGAGCGCGAAGTAAAGGCCGGCAGAATTCCGGTCGCGGCCGATCGCGCGTTCCATCTCGCGATCGCGCAAATGTCCGGCAATGAGGTGCTGGTGCGCACCGTCAGCTCGCTATTCGATGCGCGGCATAGTCCGCTGTCGGAAAAGCTGCGCGGCCACTTCGAGAACGAGACGACGTGGGGCGCCGTGCCCGACGAACATCTCGTGATTCTCGAAGCGCTGGAGGCGCATGATGCGATTCAGGCGCAAGCGGCGATGCAGCGTCACTTGAAGCTGTCGTTGGAGCGGGTGATTGCGGGGGGGCAGAAGACGCCTTAGGCGGTGGTGTGACTGTGAACCAGCGTCGGCGTTGTTCTGCTCCGCGGCTTCGAAGTGCCCTGTGATGGCGCCTGCGCGGCGCAGCCCACCCCAGCCTGCGCGAACGCTTCGGCGAGAAAGTCCACGCACACCTTCACCTTCGCCGACTGCGCAAGACGTTCGGGAAATACGGCCCACACGCTGGCGGGCTGCGTGAGCTCGGGCAGCACGCGCCGCAGCCTCCCTTCGTCGAGCAAGGGCTGCACGTCCCAGATCGAGCGCAGCACGATGCCGCGCCCTGCCAGCGCCCATTGCACAGCGGCCTCGCCGTGATTCGTCGAGAGCGGACCCGTCACTTTCACCGCGACCGTCTTGCCGCCCGCATCGAGACGCCAGACGCCGAATGGGTGATCGCGCTCCTTGATCGCGAGGCACGCGTGCGCCTCCAGATCCGCGACGGTTCGCGGCTCGCCGTGCTGCGCGAGGTATGCCGGCGAGGCGCAAAGCACGCGATAGTTGGTTGCAAGGCGCCTGGCAATCAGGTGGCCAGCGATCTCGTCGCCGATGCGCACGTCCAGATCGAAGCCTTCGCCCGCCACGTCCACGACGCGATCGAACAGGTCGAGCCGCACACCCAGTTGCGGGTAGCGATCCGACAAGGCTGCCAGCGCCGGTGCGACGAACTTGCGGCCGAAGCCGAAGCTGCTCGACACGCGCAGCGTGCCGCGCGCAACGCGCCGCGTGCTGGAGACGTCTTCGACGAGCTGTTCCATGTCGTCGAGGATTTTCTCGGCCCACGCGAACACGCGCTCGCCCGCGGCCGTCATCGCCACGCGGCGCGTCGAGCGGTGCAGCAAACGCGTGCCGAGGCTCGCTTCGAGTATCCCCACGCGCTTGCTCACATACGCCGCCGAGGCGTCGAGCGCATCGGCAGCCGCGCTAAAGCTGGACTTGCGGGCGACCATGCAGAACACCCGCAGGTCGTTGAGCTCAGGGGAAGCAGGAAGCTTCATCAGAACGAGTGGCGTATGCCGATGCGCACGTCGGCCTGCGTCGTCGTCGAAGAAGGCGTGAAGCTGTAGCCGATCACCGCATCCACACCGTTCGACGCCTGCAGCCAGTCGCCCGAGATGTACACGTCCGTGCGCTTCGAAAGCAGGTAATGCAGACCCGCAGACAGCTGATTCCAGTGGTGGCCGTCGAAGTGCGTGTATTGATAGCCGCCCGCGAAACTAGCCGCCGGCGTGATGTGCCAGTTCGCACCGCCCTCGGCCACCAGCATGTGCTCGCTCTCGCCAAACGCCTTGATCTGCGTGTACGTGAAAGCACCCATCAGCGTGACCTTGTTGATGACATAGCTCGCGCCCACGCCGAAGGCACCTTGCCTGTCGACCGGAAAAGGCGTATCCGCATACAGCGACGTGACGGCGCCCGTGGCAGGATCGACGCTCACGGTCGGCCTGCCGAAGAACGTGCGCACGCCGATCATGTTGTACGGGTCGAACGCGTAAATGCCCGACGGGTTGTTCAGCTGCGTATAGGCGGTGCCCATCGAGAACTGGCCGTGCTGATACTGCGCGCCGACGCTCCACGCGCTGCCCTTGTGAAAATCGCCAGGCGTATTGCTGAACGAGTACATGCCGCCGAACTGAAACCCGCCGTACGTGCTCGACATGAACTTCACGG
The DNA here is from genome assembly GCF_014200875.1 of Paraburkholderia sp. HC6.4b. Taxonomy (NCBI): domain Bacteria; kingdom Pseudomonadati; phylum Pseudomonadota; class Betaproteobacteria; order Burkholderiales; family Burkholderiaceae; genus Paraburkholderia; species Paraburkholderia sp. HC6.4b. The sequence goes on along the minus strand of NZ_JACHDC010000031.1, from coordinate 20,249 downwards.
CGTTCGGCAGATGGTCGCCGTTCATGCGGTCGAAGTCACCCTGGTTGATGGCGTAGCCGCTTGCCCACGCGGACGCGTTGTACTGGTAGACCATTTCCCGCGTCATGTCGAACTGATTGCCGAACGTGAGTGTGCCCCAGTCGTTCTGCAAACCCACATAAGCGGCGCGACCAAAAAGCGAGCCGCCGTTCGAGATTTGCCCGTTACCCAGGTGAAAGCCGCTCTCCAGCTTGAACACGGCCTTCATCCCGCCGCCCAGGTTTTCGGTACCCATCAGGCCCCAGCGGTTCGCGTAAGTCACGCCGTCGTCGAACTTGACCAGATGCGAGCCACCCGCGTTAGAGACGTAGGTGATGCCCGCGTCGAGCACGCCGTAAAGCGTGACACTGCTTTGCGCGCGCGCGGCCACCGGGAGCAAGGCGAGTGCGAACACCGCCGTAACGAATACGGCGGGCCGCAATTTCTTCGTCTGATTCATGTTGTAGTCGTTGTTGAGTCAGGTTCAGTTCAGGCCACGGTCGGCTTCGCGCACGAGCTGGCGTTCTTTTTCGATGTCGATCGAGCGACAGGCCCACAGATAGACCAGTGCCGCGACGGGCAGGCCCACGAGCATCGCGATGTCGATGCCGCCCAGCGCATTCGCGACCGGTCCGGAATAGAGCTCTGTCCTGAAGAACGGGATCATCGCGGCAAAGCCCACCCCGTATGCGGTCAGGCCACGCCAGTTCCAGCGTCCGTAAATGCCGCGCGGGTTGAAGATCTCACGCACCGAGTAATGCGAGTGGCGGACGATGAAGAAATCGACGAGGTTGATCGCGGTCCACGGCGTGAACAGATAGCCGAGAATGCCGAGGAAGTCGCCGAACTTGCCCATGAAGTTATCCGACGCCGAAAACGCGAGCGAGGTCGCAACGAGTGCCACCACGACGAGGCTCACGATGCGCTTGGTCGCGTTCGACTTGAGCGGCTTGAACGAGTCCGTGATGCTCAGCAGCGTGAGCGAGGCACCGTAGAAGTTCAGGCCCGTGATGGCGAGCAATCCGAGCAGCGAGAGCAGCAGCGTAACCGTACCGAATCCCGGGAAGATCATGTCGCCCGCGCGCTGGACCGCGTCGGAGATCTCGATCTGCGAGTTGAGCGCCGCGGCCGCCGTGCCCACCAGCATCATCCAGACGCCGCCAATGAGCGCGCCAAGGAAGGTCCACCAGAAGGTGGCGCGCACGCCGGTATTGGGCGGCAGATACCGCGAGTAGTCGGAAACGTAGATCGACCACGAGAGCTGATATGCCGCTGCCGAAAAAAGCTGCACGAGGAACGGCGTGGTCTTGAAGCCCGCGAGGCTCAACTGGCCTGTGGGGAACGGCACCTTCAGGCACATGCCGATGCTGAAGATCGTGAGCGCGGCGAGCAGCGCAAGCGCGAGCCAACGTTGTGCCTTATGGATCAGGTCATAGCCGAACACCGCGAGCGCAACCGCGATCACCGTGAACACGATGTAGCTCAGATGCGGCTCGGTGCCCAGCAGGTGATGCGCGGTCTGTCCCGCCATCAGCTGGTTGAACGAGTTGTAGCCGATATAGGTGACGAGCGCGACCACCCACACGAGCAGCGCTCCCATGTAGCCGAACTGCGGGCGCGACTGGATCATCTGCGGCAGCCCGAGCTGCGGCCCCTGGCTTGAATGGAACGCCATGAAGAAGGTGCCCAGCACGTTGCCGAGCACGATGGCGATCGCACTCCACAGCAGGTTGCCGCCCATGCTGATGCCAATCGCACCGGCCGCGACGGTCGCGAGATTGGCGTCGCCCGTGAACCACACGGGCCATAGGTGCCAGGCCTTGCCTTTGCGTTCGGCAAGCGGCACGTAGTCGATCGAGCGTGATTCGATTCGCGATTTTGCGCGCGAAGGTTCGTTGGCCAAGGTTTCGGCAATTGCCTCGTGGGACATGTCTCCTCCAGTTGTGGGGTGGCGAAAGCGGCCGCGAATGGCACGGTCCCGCCTTCCGCGCCGGTCCCGATACCTGGAGTTCCAGTTTCCTGACACGACACGGTTATCTTTCAGTTAACTACAAACCATCAGTTAACGATGGTACCCACCCTGGAGTGTTTCGTCGCACTATCGCATCCTCCTATTGACGTCTATGCGGAAATCGATTTGGTTCGTCGAACGTCAATTTCCATTGATTCTTAATAGAAAGAATGGGCGTCTTGCATCGAACCCGCACGCCACCCGGGCGATCAGTGCGGGATAACCCCGATCCTCCGCCGGACCGTTTTCTCCTATATTCCCGTTAACCAATAGTTTTATAGTAACTGTCAGTTAATTAACTCCCAGTACGGCGGACCCCATGACCTACCTCCCGATCGAATTCCACCAAAAACCCGACCTCCCCAAGTTGCCGGCCGACTTCTGCGCCAACCCCGAACTCGCCTGGACCATCCCGGCGAGCTACTACACCTCTGAATCGGTGTACAAGGCCGAAGAAAGAAGGATCTTCGAGAACACCTGGATCTGCGTCGCGCACCGCAGCGAACTGGCCGAAGCGAATGCCTACGTCACCCGTGAAGTGGTGGGCGAGAGCATCCTGCTCGTGCGCGGCAAAGACAAGGTGCTGCGCGCCTTCTATAACGTCTGTCCGCACCGTGGCCACCAGCTGCTCGAAGGCAGCGGCAAGGCGAAGAACGTTATCACCTGCCCGTACCACGCCTGGGCGTTCAAGCTCGACGGCGCGCTCGCGCACGCCAACAACTGCGATCACGTGGAGTCGTTCGACAAGGAAAACTCGACGCTCGTGCCGGTACGCGTAGAGGAGTACGCGGGCTTCGTGTTCATCAACCTGAACCCGGACGCCGAGGGCGTGGAAGCGCAACTGCCGGGCCTCGAAGCCAGCCTTCGCAAGGCCTGCCCCGTGATCGACGACCTCAAGCTCGCCGCTCGCTTCGTGACCGAGACGCCGGCCAACTGGAAGTCGATCGTCGATAACTACCTCGAGTGCTACCACTGCGGCCCGGCGCACCCCGGCTTCTCGGATTCCGTGAAGATCGACCAGTACACGCACACGCTGCACGGCAACTGGACGCTGCAGTTCGGTCACGCGCAATCGTCGGAGCGTTCGTTCAAGCTCGATCCGTCCGTGAAGGACCCGAGCTTCAGCGGTTACTGGGCGTGGCCCTGCACGATGTTCAACGTGCCGCCGGGCGGCGACTTCATGACGGTCATCTACGAATTTCCGATGAGCGCCGAAGTCACGCTGCAGCACTATGACATCTACTTCCTGAACGACGAGCCGACCGAAGAGCAGAAGAAGCTGATCGAGTGGTATCGCACCGTGTTCCGCCCGGAAGACCTGCGCCTCGTGGAGAGCGTGCAGAAGGGCCTGAAGTCGCGCGGCTATCGCGGCCAGGGACGCATCATGGTCGACAGTCAGCGCAGCGGCGTCAGCGAGCACGGCATTGCGCACTTCCACAACCTGCTTGCCCAGCAGTACCAGGACTAAGGGGCCACGCATGAATTCGCTGCAACATCCCGGCCTGCTGCGTGAGCAGGCCTATATCGACGGCCAGTGGCGCAACGCCGACGACGGCGCCACGCTCGACGTCTACAACCCCTCCACGGGCGAGCTGATCGCGAACGTGCCGAACATGGGCGCCGCCGAAGCGCGCGCGGCCATCGCGGCCGCGCACCGCGCCTTCCCTGCGTGGCGCGCCACTACGGCGAAGGAGCGCGCGCGCCTTCTGCGCAACTGGTTCGAGCTCATCATGGCGAACCAGCAGGCGCTGGCCGAGATCATGACCCGCGAGCAAGGCAAGCCGCTCGCGGAGGCACGTGGCGAGATCGGCTACGCGGCCTCGTTCATCGAGTGGTTCGGCGAGCAGGCCAAGCGCATCGACGGCGATGTGATCCCGAGCCCGAACCCGGACCAGCGTCTGGTCGTGACGAAGGAGCCGGTGGGTGTGTGCGCCGCGATCACCCCGTGGAATTTTCCGGCCGCGATGATTACGCGCAAAGCCGCTCCCGCGCTGGCCGCCGGCTGCACGATCGTCATCAAGCCCGCCAACGAGACACCGCTCTCCGCGTTCGCGCTTGCGGCGCTGGCCGAGGAGGCCGGCATTCCCGCCGGCGTGATCAACATCGTCACGGGCAAGTCGCGCGAGATCGGCCTCGAGATGACTTCGAGCCCGCTCGTCAAGAAGCTCACGTTCACAGGCTCGACCGAAGTAGGCCGTCTGCTGATGCGTCAGTGCTCGGATACCGTCAAGAAAGTGTCGCTCGAACTCGGCGGCAACGCACCGTTCATCGTGTTCGACGACGCGGACCTCGACGCCGCGATCGAAGGCGCACTGCTTTCGAAGTATCGCAACGCCGGGCAAACCTGCGTCTGCGCGAACCGCTTCTATGTACACGATTCGGTGTACGACGAGTTCTGCCGGCGCTTTGCCGCGCGAGTGGCCGCCTTCAAGGTGGACGACGGTTTCGCCGAGGGCGTGAACATCGGACCGCTCATCACCGAAGCGGCGCGCAACAAGGTCGACAGCCTCGTGCGCGACGCCGTGGCGCAAGGCGCGCGCGCGGTCACGGGCGGTGCGCCGCACGAGCGCGGCGGCAACTTCTACGCACCCACCGTGCTCGCCGACGCGAAGCCCGGCATGGCGGTGCTCTCCGAGGAAATCTTCGGACCGGTCGCGCCCATCGTGCGTTTTTCGAGCGACGCCGAAGTCGTGCAGCTCGCGAACGATTCGATCTACGGGCTTGCCGCGTACTTCTACAGCCGCGACATCGGCCGCGTCTGGCGCGTGGCCGATCAGCTCGAATACGGCATCGTCGGCATCAACACGGGCCTGATCTCCAACGAAGTCGCACCGTTCGGCGGCGTCAAGCAGTCGGGCATCGGCCGCGAAGGCTCGAAGTACGGCATCGAGGATTACCTGTCGATCAAGTACCTCTGTATGGCGGGGGTTTCGCGTTAATCGACGCGCTCACCTTCGAGCGGATGCGGGCCGCGCCGCATCCGCTCTTTTCTCCGGACTCAGAAGGCAAGGAAGTCAACATGAACGCCCGCGAATCGATCGCTGTCGACGTCGTCGCCGTCGAGCAACTCACTCCACTCATCAAGCGCTTCACGCTCGCACTGCCCGACGGCGCGCCACTGCCCGCCTTCAACGGCGGCGCCCATGTGCTGGTCTCCATGCAGGACGGCGAAGCGTGGCGCCACAACGCGTACTCGCTGCTGAGTTCGCCGCACGACACGCGCCGGTATCAGATCGCCGTGCGCCGCGAAGAGGCCTCGCGCGGCGGGTCCGCCTTCATGCACGAAAAGGTCGAAGCGGGCACGCGCCTCGCTATCGGCTCGCCCGCCAACCTGTTCGAGCTTGCGAGCGGCGCGAAGCGGCACGTGTTCATCGCGGGCGGCATCGGCATCACGCCTTTTCTCGCGCAGCTCGCCGAGCATCGGCCTGAAGATCTCGAGCTCGATCTGCACTATGCATTCCGCAGTCCCGAGCACGGCGCATTCGTCGACGAACTGAAGGCTGGCCCGCACGCGGCCAACGTGCACTGCTATGTGGAAAGCGAGGGCCAGCGTCTCGACCTGCTCAAGCTCTTCAAGAGCCTGCCGACCGATGCGCATGTTTACGTGTGCGGCCCGCAGGGCTTGAACGACGCCGTCTACGCGAACGCCGCGTTGCTGGGATGGCCGAAGTCACAGCTGCACTCGGAGCAGTTCGCCGCTACCGACACCGGCGGCAAGGCGTTCACCGTGCTACTCGCGAAGTCGGGCATCGAGCTCGAAGTGGGCGAGGACGAGACCATCCTCAAGGCCATCGAGCGCGCGGGCGTGACGGTGGAGTCGCTGTGCCGCGAAGGCGTGTGCGGCACCTGCGAAGTGGCGATCCTCGAAGGCGAGGCCGATCATCGCGACCAGTATCTCGACGACGACGAAAAAGCCGCGCAGAAGACCATTCTGCTATGCGTGTCACGCTCGCGCACGCGACGCCTCGTGATCGACCTGTAGGCCGGCCTCCACGGCACGGATTCCCGGGTGAGCGCTGCAGCGCCTGACGGAACGGCCCTCGCGCCGATCCGTTAAACTACCGAAAGATAGGCGCTCGCACGCATTGTCCCGGCCGCGCGCCCCATTCATCATCGGCGGCATAGGCCCCGAGCCCTTCTTTCGGGCCCAGGGCCTATGCCGCCCTTTTCGCCTGATCCGTTCGACCGCGCGATACGTCATAGAGGGAAATGGATGTCCGAGGATACGTTCGCGTTCCGTCTGAAAGTACTGCTCGAGCACAAGAAGCTGAGCTTGCAGCAAGTGGCCGACGCCGTCGGCATTTCACGACCCGCCGTGCACAAGTGGACCCGCGGCGGCGAGATCGACTATTCGAACCTGCGCCGCCTCGCGGCGTTCCTCGACGTGAACTGGGTCTGGCTGCGCTACGGCGACGAAGCCGTGAAGGACCTCGGCATCGCAGGCAATACGGAACTGCCCATGACCGACCTGCGCCGCCGCTACACCGCCGAGATCATGTCGAACGAAGCGCGCATGAAGCAGGCGCAGGAGTCGGCCGGCATCGTGACGTGGGAATGGAATCTGGTCACCGACGAGCTCATCTATTCGAGCAATTGCGCGAAGCTTTATGGCCGCGAGATCCACAGCAACGCCGAATTCTGGGAGATCCTGCACCCCGAGGACGCGATCTGGCTGAACGAAGGGTCCTTGAAGGAACTCGTTGCGAGCACGGCGCCGCGCGTGTGGGACTTCCGCATCATTCTTCCCGACGGGCAGATCCGCTGGATCGAGTCACGCGTCGCCATGCTGCTGGACGATGCCGGGCGTCCCGTGCGTGTGGTGGGCACCACCATCGACGTCAGCGCGCGCAAGCAAGCGGAGCGCGCGTTGGAAAGCCGCCTGCAGTTGCTCAACGACGCTGCGCGCATCGCGGGTTTCGGTGCATGGCGCTGGCTGCGCGCGCAGGACGAGTTGATCGTGTCGGACGAGTGGTGCCGCCTGTTCGGCGTCGATCCGGCCGGGGCGCCGCGTCATTTCGTCGAACTTTCGCAGCACATTCATTCCGACGACCGCGCGGCGCGCGAAGCGAGTGTGAATGACGCGCTCACGCATCGCGCGGACTATCGCGTGCTGTATCGTGCGTTGTTGCCCGACGATACGTGGCGGCTGGTGGTGGAGCAAGGCTACGCGCGTGTCGCGCCGCACGGCGAGGATGTGTGGCTCACGGCACTGTGCCGCGCGGCGCAGCCCGCCGACATGACGGCGGCCGCGACCACGGGTGCGCAGCCGGTCGCCGAAGAAGCCGCGGCCACGGGAAGCGCGCCGTTCGGCATCGGCGCGGGCTAAATCCGGGCGATGAACGTTCGCTGAATCCGGGTGACGAGCATTCGTCAAAGATAACGGGGTGTCCCGCAGGAACACCCCGCGCGCTTCCCGCTCAAAGCGCGGCGGCGACAGCCTTGCCGACGTCCGCCGTGTTCGCCGCGCCGCCCATGTCCGGGGTACGCGGCCCTTCCACCAGCACGTTCTCGATGGCCCGCATGATCGCGTCGTGCGCCGCCTTGTATTGCGCGTCGCCGTTGCCGAGGAAGTCGAGCATCATCGCACCCGACCAGATCATCGCGATCGGATTGGCAATCTTCTTCCCAAAGATGTCCGGAGCCGAACCGTGCACCGGCTCGAACAACGACGGGAACTTGCGCTCGGGGTTCAGGTTGGCCGAAGCCGCGAGACCGATCGTGCCCGTACACGCGGGGCCGAGATCCGAAAGAATGTCGCCAAAGAGGTTCGACGCCACGACCACGTCGAAGCGATCCGGCTGCAGCACGAAGCGCGCACACAGGATGTCGATGTGCTGCTTGTCCCACTTCACGTCGGGATACGCCTCGGCCATCGCAGCCACGCGCTCATCCCAGTACGGCATGCTGATCGAGATGCCGTTGGACTTCGTGGCCGCCGTAAGTTTCTTGCGTTCGCGCGTGTTCGCGAGCTCGAACGCGTACTGAAGGATGCGGTCCACGCCCTGGCGCGTGAACACCGACTCCTGGAGCACGAGCTCGCGCTCCGTGCCTTCGAACATCTTGCCGCCCACGGCGCTGTACTCGCCTTCGGTGTTCTCGCGCACGACGAAAAAGTCGATATCCCCGGGCTTGCGATTCGCGAGCGGGCACGGCACGCCGGGCAACAGACGTACCGGCCGAAGGTTCACGTACTGATCGAACTCGCGGCGGAACTTCAGCAGCGAACCCCACAGCGAAATGTGATCGGGCACCTTGTCGGGCCAGCCCACCGCTCCGAAATAGATCGCGTCGAACTCCTTGAGCGTGGCGAACCAGTCGTCCGGCATCATTTTGCCGTGCTCCAGGTAGTAGTCACAGCTCGCCCAGTCGAAATGCGTAAATTCCAGCTTCAGATCGAACTTCGCGGCTGCCGCCTCCATCACACGCACGCCCTCCGGCATCACTTCCTGGCCGATGCCGTCGCCGGGAATCGCGGCGATTCTGAATGTCTTGCTCATGTCTCGTTCTCCGTTGCACGGCGCGCCTCAATGGGTGCGCGCTCGATGAGTGCAAGCATGCCTCAAAGGGCGCCGGAAATTAGCCGCTGTAGCGTTGAGACATTGAACACGATGCGTGAATAATCGTCCGCGAGGCCCGGGCCTGCATCGCTAAGAGGTCTTTGCCCGACTGATTCGACCTGAACGAACCGTCGGATCGAACTTATCCGTCCGCGCAATGCGTGGACGGCCACATCGCCACTACGCGTCACCCTCACACGTCGGTATAAACCTGCATCGCAATCCGCTTGCTCTGCGGCGCGCCCTCCGAGATCTGGATCAGCTCGCAAGCACGGCGCTCCGGCTGCGCCATGACTGGCGTCCACACCCAGTAGTGATTGCCCGGCAAGCCATTGACCGCCACCACGCGGTGATTGCCCGCGGCATCGATCGCATGGATCGTCACGCGGCTGATCAAGCCGCCCTTGAGCGCGCGCATATCGTCGACCGCTTCGCTGACCGCGCGCTCGACGCTCATGCCCATTTTCATGTAGAGCACCACCGCGCGCGCCGTGCCGGCGCGGATCGTCATCTCGCCCGCGCCCGTGCATGCGCAGGCGCCGTAACGGCTATCGGCATAGGAGCCCGCGCCGATCACGGGGCTGTCGCCGAGACGGCCCGGATATTTCCAGCCCCATCCCGACGTACTCGTGCCGCTCACGACATTGCGGGCGCTGTCCATTGCGAGAAACACGGTCGTGTCCTTGCCGATCTCCGGATCGACCGCGTCATGGCAGTACCGTTCGAGCGGCACGTTCGGCCACGCGGCCCTGTCGGTCGCGCTGACTTCGCTGTCGAACCAGCGCGCGTACGCTTGGCGCGAATGTTCGGCGAGCAGCTCGCAGCGCTCCGCACCCGTTTCGGCCGCATAGCGCGCGGCGCCCTCGCCGATCAGCAGCTCGTGCGGCAGCCGTTCCATCACGGCACGCGCGACGCTCACCGGATGCCTGAAGCCCTTCAGACCGCCCACCGCGCCAGTGCGCAGCGTCGAGCCATCCATCACCGACGCATCGAGCTCGACTTCGCCGAGCAGATTCGGCCAGCCGCCACGCCCGACCGTGCGCACCTCTTCGTCATCTTCGACGAGCCGGATGCCTGCCTCGACCGCGTCGAGCCCGGCACCGCCATTGCGCAGCAGTTCCGCGGTCAAGCCGATGCCGGATTTACCTTCGTTGTTGGTCAGAATAATCATGTGTTTGGGTCTTGCAGGCAGAAATGTGCGGAGCCTCAGGATCATAGTCCAGCGCGGAAATCCTTGTTCCAGAAGTCGAGCATTTCCGTCTTGTGTTTCATCAGCATCGCGAAGTCGACCGGCACGATCCGCTCCAGCTCCTTGCCCGAGAAGCCCACCGCCTGTTGCAACGACGGCGGCAGATTCGCGTTCGTGATCGTCGGCGCGTAGCCCATCGATTCGGCGAACGCGCGCTGGGAACGCGGATCGAGCATCGCATTCAGATAGGGAAACGCGCAGGCGGACGATTTACTGCCCGCGGTGACGGCGGCCTCGAACGTGGCCGGCAATGCGCCCTCCTTCGGGAACACGTAATCGACCGCGAGGCCCGCCTTTTTCCACTGCAGCGCGCGCGCCTTCCACGTGACGGTCACGACGATCTCGCCGCTCTTGAGCGCCGACGCCAGCGCATCGACCGACGGATACACTCGCGGCGATGCCTCGCGCAGCGCGCGCAAATACTTCTGCCCGAGCGCGAGATCGCTCGCTTGCCCACCCGAGGCAAGCGCGCCCGCGAGCGTCAGATAGTCATACTGATCATCGACCAGGCCGATTTTGCCCTTGAATTGAGGGTCCAGCAGCGCGGCGATACCGTCCGGGCGCGTGCGCACCCTGTCGGTATCGTAGACGAGCACCAGCGCGCTGAAGATGTGCGGGACCGCGTAGCTGCGACGAAATTGCGGAATCACGTTGGCAAGGTTCGGCAGCAGCGCGTCATCGAGTTTCGCGGTCGTGCCTTCGGAGTACATCTGGAACATGTCGTTATCGCGCAGCAGCGCGACATCCAACGTGCTGCGCCGGCCGTGCGCTTCGGCACGCATCGTGGTCTGCCGCGCGAGCGCACTGCCGAGCGCATAGGTGATCGCATCACCGGTAGGCGTCACCAGCGAATCGATGTTCTGTTGCAGCAGGCGTTGATAGTCGCCTCCCCACGTGCCGACCACCACCTGACCGGAACACGCACCGGCCGCATTGGCTTTCAACGCGAACGGACCCAGCGCGGAGGCGGCGACGAGCGTCCCCGTCGATCGAAGAAAACGGCGGCGTGGCTGGTTGATGTGGTTCATACACTCGCTCCAGGAGAAATGCGTTTCGAAAAGAAGCCGCAACAGACGACGTCAGGCCTCGGTGGCCCGATCGGTATTTCATTGGATAGGTGGGGAACGCCGCTGCCGCCGCGAAGCGGCAATCGGTCAGCTCGCTGCCGTCAAGCGCGTATTCACGGCCGCCAGCACTTCTTCGAGCGTCTCCTCCATCACCTTCGACAATTCGTCGAGATGCGGAGCCGGCGCGGCGCCATGCGGCGTGATCTTCAGCGTGTAGAAAGGCATTGCGTGCTCGAAGCGGCGCAAGATCAGATTCGAGTCGAGAAAGTCGTACGCCGACACCGGATGCAGCAAACCAATGCCGAGGCCTTCCTTGACCATCGTCGCGATGTTGACCGAATACGGCGCGGTCGCCACCACCTGCGATTGCAGCTGACCGGTCGCGAACACCTGATCCATGTCCCAGCGCACGAGGTCCGGCAGATCGTACGACACGATCGGCTGATTCCGCAGATCCGCCACCTTGATGACCTTGCGCTTGCCCAGCGGATGACCGGCTGGCAACGCGCAGATCGCGTCGAGCTGCGCGAAGGCGGTCGAATCGGTGCCGGTCACGTCGACCGTATTCGTGACGAGACCGAGCGCGAGTTGACGCGACACCACCTGATCGCGAATCAGCGACGATGCCCCGGTCGTCAACGCAATCTGCACGGCCGGATGCCGGCGATGAAAGTTCGCCACGACGCGCGCGAAGTAGCCGAGCCCGAACGATACGACCGAGCCCACGCGGATCACCGCGGTCGACGGATTGCGCAAGCTCAGCGCGAACTCGCGGATGTTGTCCAGGCCGGCATAGCGCCGCTCGACTTCCTCGAACAGCGCCAGGGCTTCGACGGTCGGTTCGAGCCGGCCGCGGCTGCGATCGAACAGCGTGAGACTGGTCGAGCGCTCCAGATCGGTAATCAGGCGGCTGATGCCCGACTGCGAAGTGCCGATGACCTGCGCGGCGCGGGTCGTCGTGCGCGTGAGCATCAGCGCCCTGAATGCGTCGATGTGCCGAAAGTCCATCCGTTCTCTCCGGATTGCACGGGCCGCCGGCGCTCCCCGCTGTCAACCTCGCTCGCAAGCGAGCGCTCCGCATGTCACGCCGGCAAATCAAAGGCATGGATTCTACCGCCCTTCATCACGACCGGAATGCGCTCGCCCTGCCCCAGCAGACAGTCGAGCGACGCAAGCGGATTGCCGTCGACGACGAGCACGTCGGCGTGCGCGCCTGCCGTGATCTGCCCGAGCTGCCCGACCTGGCCGAGCACCTGCGCGCCGACCACCGTTGCGCTGCGCAGGATCTCGAGCGGCGTCAGCACTTCGCTGCGCAAGCGGAATTCATCGCTTTGCAGACGCTGCGATTCGCCGAGCAGATCGCTACCGAAGCCCATCGGCACGCCTGCCGCGCGGAAGATTTCGAGCGAACGCAGGCCCGCCTGGCGCACGCTCCCGATCTTCGCGACGCTGTCGGCGGGCAGGCCGAGCGCTTCGCCTTCGTTCGCGAGCGCGTCGTAGGTGACGAGCGTCGGCACCGCGAACGCGCCGTGCTCGGCCATCACCCGCGCAGCCGCTTCGTCGACCAGATTGCCGTGCTCGATCGTCCGAACGCCGCAGCGTACCGCGCGCGCGATCGCCTCGGCCGTGTACGCATGCGCGAGCACGTAGGTGCCGCGCGCCCGCGCCTCGTGGACGATCGCCCTGATCTCGTCTTCCGAATAGCCCCATGCGCCGACCGGATCGGTGGGCGAGGCGACGCCGCCCGAGGCCATGATTTTGATCTGGTCGGCGCCCATCTGCAGCTCTTCACGCACCGCGCGACGCACGGCATCGACGCCGTCGGCGACACGCGATATCGCGCCGACCCGCGCGCAACACGCGCATGGGCTATCGGTGCCGATGTAGTCGCTGCGGCCGCGCATGTCGCCGTGTCCGCCGGTCTGGCTGATCGCGCGGCCCGAGACGAACAGGCGCGGACCTTCGGCGAGCCCCTGTTCCAACGCCTGTTTCAGCGCGAAGCCCGCGCCGCCCGCGTCGCGCACTGTCGTGAAGCCACGCCGAAGCATGCCTTGCAACAACGGCAACGACTTCAGCGTGACCAGCACGTTCGGCAAGTTCACCTGTGCCGCGAGATTGAGCTGCGTCGCATGCACGTGCACATGCAAATCGATCAGGCCAGGCATCAGCGTCTTGCCGCGCAGGTCGATTTCGCGTGCGGACGCGCTGCGGATCGGCCGGTCCGAGACCTCCTTGATGCGTCCGTTTTCCACCAGCACCGCGTGGTCCTCACGCAATTCGCCGGCAGCCGGATCGAGCAGCGCGCAGTGCGAGAACAGAATCGACTCCATCAGGTCTCCTCCCGGTACAAGATCCGGGTCATCTCCAACGTTGAAGGGTGTCGCGCGCTGCGCGACTCAATCGATGGTCGCGTGCGCGAGCGTGCGCGGGGTCTTCGTGAGCAGCTCCGGCGTCGGGCCGGTCACGACCGAATCGTCGAGCCGGAAACCGCCGAGGCCGTACACATAGATGCCGGGCTCCGCCGAGTACACCTCGTTGTCCAGCAGCGCGCGGTGATTGAACGCCATGTCGTCCGGATACTCGTGACCGATGATGCCCATGCCATGCCCCGTGCGATGACGGATGTACTTCGCGCAGCCGGCCTGCTCGATCACCGCCTGCGCGGCCGCGTCGATACCCGAAACCGGCTGACCCGTGACGGCCGCCGCGACGGCCGCCTCGTTGGCCGCGCGCGCGACCTCATGAAAACGCGCCTGCTCGGCGCCCGGTTTGCCGCAGAACCAGGTGCGCTCGTTCTCGATCACGAGACCGTTCAAACGCGGAATCACGATATTGACGAGACCGTCGCCCGCCTTGATCTGCGCGCCGCACGACGCACCGTCGCCGTGCGGCGACGCCGATGCCGGTCCCGACAAGGTCCAGCAACGCATCACTTCGAGGTTCTCGCCAGGAAAGCGGCGCGCGCCTTCGGTCACCATCAGGGTGGCCATCTGATAGTCGAGTTCCTGAACGAGCCGTCCGGGGCGAATGTTCTCGCGATAGCGGTCCTGCACCCAATCGGCGAGGCTTGCGGCGGCCCGCATGATGGCAATCTCCTCCCGGTGCTTGACCCAGCGCAACGAGCGCAGCTCGGCGAGCATCGGCAGGAACTTCGCGTCCGGCAGCAGTGACGCCGCGCGGCCGAGCGGACCGCCGGCGGCTTCGACGCCGATTCGCGATGCGCCAAGCCCGGCGGCACGCAAACGCGCGGCGATCAGTTCCGGGACTTCCGCGAGTAGCGGCTGCCGCTCGACCACGCGCGGATGCTCGGAGTAGAACGAGATATCGTCGAGCCACAGATGTCCGCGCTCGCGCGCCATCATCACGTGATGCGTCGACAGCTCGTTCATGATCGCGAACGGCTCGCCCGACAGCGGCACGCACACGGCGATCGGCCGCTCCCAGGTCTGCACGTCGACGTGGAAATTGGTCGCCCACTGGAAGAAGTCGGCAGACGTGAAGATCAGCGCATCGACTCGCTGACGTTCCATCAGTTTTTGCATCAGGTCGTGACGGTAAGCGCGAGTCTTGTCGGTGAGGATTGGCATCTGTTGTTCCTTCAGGAAGAAGAATTAAGGAGAGGCGCATCCCACACACCAGCCCGCGGCGCGCCCTGCCAGTTCAGGTCATCATCGTCTTCGCGTAGCGCCGCTGGATGATCCAGTGCGACAACAGCGCCAGCGCAAACGTGACGACCATCGATACGATCGACAGCACGGCCCCGAACGGCCAGTTGTTCGCCTTGGCGATCTGGTCGTAGATTGCCGGCGTCATCATCGTGATGCCGGTGCCGCCGAGCAGAACCGGTGTCGCGTATGCGTTCATGCACAGAATGAACACGAGCATCGTGCCGGCCGCGACGCCGGGCGCCGCGATCGGCAGCACGACGCGCGCGAGCGTCTGAGCGAAGCTCGCGCCGAGATTGCGCGCGGCTTCCTCGATCGAGAAATCGAGGCCTTCGAGCACGCTCTGCAAGGTCAGGATCATGTACGGCAGAACCACGGCGGTGGTGCCGGCCACCACCGCGAACGGCGTATACAGCAGCCGCACCGGTTGATCGACGAGGCCGAGCGCCATCAGCATCGCATTGACGAAACCGGCGTTGCCGAGCATGACCATCCAACCCGCCGCGCGCACGACGTTGCCGACCAGCAGCGGAAACACCAGCAGCATCACCAGCTGGCTCTTGAAGCGGCTCTGTGTTTTAGCAAGCACATAGGCGACCGGAAAACCGAGTACGAGCGACAGCGCCGTGCACAGCGCGGCCACCTTGATCGTGGTCCACAGCACCGCGTGGTAGTACGGATCGGTCAGAAACTGGACGTAGTTCTCGAGCGTGAACGCCGCCTGCATCATCTGGACCGAGTCGAAATGATTGAAGCTGTAGCGCACCAGTTGCACGCCCGGCAGCACGATCACGAATAGCACGACCAACACGGCAGGCGTTGCGAGCAGGCCCCCGGCGAAGTCGCGGCGCCGCGGCGCGGCGTTCAGTGCGCTCGTCGTCATGGTTCAAAGTCCCGGCTTGAATTCCTTGTTCCAGAAGTCGAGCAGCGCCGGTTTTTCCGCAGTGAAACGCGCGTAGTCGACTTTGACGAGGCGATCGAGTTCGGCATTCGTGAAGCCGACGCTCTGTTGCAGCGTCGGCGGCAAGGCCGCATCGGTGACGGTCGGCGCATAGCCCATCGTCTCGGCGAAGCCGACCTGCGCGCGCGGATCGAGCATCGCGTTCAGATAGTTGAAGCCGCACGCACGCGTCGGCGCGTTCTTCGGCACGGCGGCCTCGAACGTGACCGGCACGCCGCCCTCTTTCGGGAACGCGTAGTCGACCGGCACGCCGCCTTTCTTCCACTGCAGCGCGCGCGCTTTCCACATGCAGGTCATCCAGATTTCGCCGCTTTTCAGCGCTGCCGCGACCGTTTCGTTCGACGGATAGACCTTCGGCTGCTGCTTGCGCACCTCGCGCAGAAACTGGATGCCGGCCGCCGTGTCGCCATTGTGCTGGCCCGCCGCGAGCGAAGACTGCAGCACGTTGAAGTTGTACAGAATGTCGGAAAAACCCACCCGTCCCTTCAGTTTCGGATCGAGCGCGACCGCGAGCGAATCGGGCTTCGCCTGAAACTTCTCCGGGTTGTAGACGATCACCATCGCACTGAAGATGTGCGGAATCGAATACGGGCGGCGCAGCGCTTCGATCGTGCGCGCCGAGTTCGGCACCAGTTTCGTGTCGAGCGGTTCGAGCACCCCGGAACGGTTGACGTCGAACATGTCGATGTCGGCGAGACAGGCGACGTCGAGCGAACCGTGACGCGACATCTTCTCCGCGCGCAGCTTCGTCATGCGGCCGATCTGATCCGCCGAGTCGTACGTGACGCGACCGCCAGCGGCCTCGATGATCGGCTTGCCGATGTTCTGTTCGAGCAGGTTCAGATAATCGCCGCCCCACGTGCCGACGACGACGTTGGGGCAAGCGTCGGCCGCCAGCGCCGTGCGCGGATCAAAGCCGAGCGACGGAGCGACGAGCAGACCGGAAGCAGCTTTCAGAAACGTGCGGCGCGTGATGGGATAGCTCATTTTATGGTCCTTCAGGCGGAAAAAAGCAGGCAATCTTCGGTTCTGAAGCACGCGTGCAGCGTGTCGCCCGGCGACCATGCGCCGGCACCGGCGTGCGCGGTGTTCGGCACGAGCGCGACGAGGCTCTGGCCGCGCTCGCTCGTGAGGCGCAATTCGACGGTCGCGCCGAGATAGATCCGCTCGGCCAGCCTGACCGGGATCGACACTTCGCTGTGCTCGGGCGCCGCGGCGAGACGCAGGCGCTCGGGTCGGATGCCGAGCGTGTTGGCATTGCGCGCGGCCGCGTTGACTGTGAACTTTTCGCCGTTCGCCGTGATGAACTGGCCGTTGTCGACGTGGCCCGCGAGGAAATTCATGCGGCCCAGGAAGCTCGCGACGAACGGATTGGCGGGCCGCTCGTACAACGCGTCCGCGCTGCCGATCTGCTGCACGCGTCCGTCGTGCATGACGGCCACGCGGTCCGCCATCGCAAGTGCTTCCTCCTGATCGTGCGTGACGAAGATCGTCGTGAGACCGAGACGCTGCTGGAGCGCGCGAATTTCTTCTCGAACCTCGACGCGCAGCTTCGCGTCGAGGTTCGACAACGGCTCGTCGAGCAGAAATACGTCGGGCCGGATCGCGAGCGCGCGCGCAATCGCGACGCGCTGCTGCTGGCCGCCGGACAACTGCCTGGGATAGCGTTCGGCGAGCGAGCTCAGCCGCACCATGTCGAGCGCCTCGCGAATGCGCGTGTCGCGCTCCGCCTTCGGTACGCGCCGCATTTCCAGACCGAACGCGACGTTCTGCGCGACGGTCATGTGCGGAAACAACGCATAGCGCTGAAACACCATGCCGGTATTGCGCTTGTCGGGTGCGAGCCGCGTGACCTCGGTGTTGCCGATCCAGATTTCGCCGTCGCTCGGCTCGACGAAGCCCGCGACCATGCGCAGCGTCGTCGTCTTGCCGCAGCCGCTCGGGCCGAGGAACGCGACCAGTTCGCCCTCGGCGATATCGAACGACACGTCGGCGACCGCGGTCGTCGCACCGTACTGCTTGCGCAGATTGCGCAGGGATACCTGAGCCATGATCAGATCACCTTGCCGAGCTTCACGAAACGATCGGTGATCAGCATCACGATGCCAAGCAGCACGATCTGCGCGGCCGATACCGCCGCAATGGTTGGGTCGAGATTGAATTCGAGGTACTGCATGATTGCGATCGGCAACGTCGTCTTGCCGGGGCCGACGAGCGGCAAGGTCATCTCGAGGTTCTCGAACGAGACGATGAAGCCGAACAGCGTGGACGCGACGATCGCCGGCCGCAGCATCGGCAGCGTGACGCGCCACAGCGTGCGCCACGCACCGGCGCCGAGATTGCGCGCCGCCTCCTCGACGGTGGTGTCGAGCTGGCCCAGGCTCGCGGTGACGAGCCGGATCGTCCATGGGATCGTCAGGCAGACATGCGCGAGCAGCAGGCCGCCGAACGTGCCGACGATGTCGGTGTCGAGCGCATTCTCGGCGCGCAGATAGAACAGATAGGTCGCAATGCCGGCGACGATACCAGGCACGACTAATGGCAGCAGCAGCGTATTGCTGACGAGACGCCGCCCAGCAAACCGGTAGCGCGCAAGCGCGAGCGAGGCAGCGACACCGAGCACCACGCCGCCGATCGCGGCGCCGGCCGCGAGCTTCAGCGACAGCACGAAGCCGTTCGCGAACGCGTCGTTACGCCATGCGTTGACGTACCACGACAGCGTGTAGCCGGACGGCGGGAACGTGATGATCGCGTCCTTGAAGAAGCTCAGCCAGATCACGAAGATCAGCGGGCTCAGCATGAACAGATAGATGAGCGCGACGCCCGCCCTGACGAACCATTTCGCCGGGGACTGACGTGGGTGGGACAAAGCGCGCGCGGAAACGATGCTGCTACCGTCGATCGGAACCTGCGTCACCGCGCTTTCTCCTTGGTCGGGATTACACGTTGGGGTGTGTCCGGCGGAGTGGCGACCTCAAGCCACCCCCCGCTTCGCCTCGGCTGATCACAATGTAAATTTGCATAGCCTGACGAACTGCGATTCACAGTAGCATGAATAAAAAAAGGAGCAAAGCGGGTTCTGGCTAGACGCGCGCTGGGGTTTACGCGGGCGCTGGTCGCCCAGGGGAAAGGTGTTTGCGCCGGAATGGCAAACGCGTTGACCGTCGAGGTGGCTTGTATCAGCGCGCCACCGCTGCCCGTGCCCTGCCCGACTTTACGCGCCAGTTCGCGAGCGCGCCGAGCGCCATCAGCACGCTGGTGCCGAGAAACACCGCGCGCATGCCGATGTGTCCGCCGACGAAACCGCCCAGCAACGGGCCAGCCACCT
The DNA here is from genome assembly GCF_014200875.1 of Paraburkholderia sp. HC6.4b. Lineage (NCBI taxonomy): Bacteria > Pseudomonadati > Pseudomonadota > Betaproteobacteria > Burkholderiales > Burkholderiaceae > Paraburkholderia > Paraburkholderia sp. HC6.4b. The sequence goes on along the minus strand of NZ_JACHDC010000031.1, from coordinate 1,393 downwards.
GCCCCGCGTATTGCGACGACACCGAGTACCCAAGGATCGCGCCCGTCACGCTCGCCGGCACGTTATGGCGGATCACGCTCGCGATGCACGGCAACAGGCCGCCCAGTGCCATCCCCATCAGGAAACGCAGCACGATCAGTTGCCAGCTCGCGGTGACGAACGCCTGCGGAACGAGCAACACCGCCGATACGGCGAGGCAGCCGACGATCACATTCCAGTGCCCGGCGCGATCGGCGAACTTGCCGAGACGCGACGACGAGATCACGCTGCCGAGCGCCGCGCCCGACATCACGAAGCCCGCGATCATCGTCACGCTTTGAGGCTTCGTGAGCTGGGCGACGTAGACGGTGATGATCGGCTCGATCGACATGTTCGCGACCATCAGCAGCAGACCCGTGGCAAGCATCGCGATGGCCGGCCGCTTGTCGTCCACCGAGGCCCACGCGCCCTGCTTCGGCGCGCTGTCCGCGCGCTTGCGAACCGGCATTTCGCGAATCAGGAACGCCGTCGCGAGAAAGGCGACGAAGATCGCCGCGCCCGAGGCCCAAAAGGTCGCGCGGATGCCGATCAGCGGCGGCAGGAAGCCGCCGATCAGCGGGCCGACCAGATTGCCCGCCATGATCCCCGACGACAGCACGCCGAGCGCCCAGCCCGAACGCGCCTTCGGCGTCTGCGTCGCGACGAGGATCATCGAGCCCGACGCATAGCCGCCGAGCAACCCGGCGAGCAGCCGCAACGCGACCAGCTGCCACGCCGAGTGCGCCATGCCGATCAGCGACATCGCGACCGCCATGCCGAGGCTCGAGCGGATCAGCATCAGCTTGCGGCCGTAGAGGTCCGCGAGCTTGCCCCACAGGGGCGCGACGAGCGCGGCGCTGAAGAAGGTCGCGCCGAACGCGGCGCCGGACCACTGCACGATCGCCGCATGATCCTTTACGCCGAGCTGCTCGACATAGAGCGGCAGGAACGGCAGCAGCAGTGTCATCGCGACGATGGTCGTGAACGAGCCGAACACGCACACGCACAGATTGCGCTGCCAATGCGCGGCGGCTTCATCGCCGGCCGGCGGGGCGGCCTTGGCTGTCGCCGTGGCCTGCGCCTGCGGCGGCACCGGTTCGGCCGATGGTACGTCGAGCTTACGATTCATCTTCGAGGCTTTCCAGGGTGACGAGGGTCTGTTCGAGCTATCCAAAGCATCGTAACGGGCTGCGCCGCCGCCAGGCAGTCAACCCATCATCCTGGTATCGCTACTACCTCTTCGGAACGCGCGGACCTGGCTGCGCGCCTCTTTGCAACTAGGGAAGCGCTGATCAATGGACCAACTGCCCAAGTTGCAGACGAGATGCCGTCGAATTTTCCGGATGACGAAGCGAATCGATGCTCAACTCGGTGA
>NZ_JACHDC010000030.1:0-108238 GCF_014200875.1 Paraburkholderia sp. HC6.4b | reverse complement strand
TCGTCGATGGCGCCGAACTGGAACATCAGCCTGTTCCACTACCGCAACCAGGGCGCGGACTACAGCTCGATTCTGGTCGGCATTCAGGTGCCCGGAAGCGACCACGCGGCGTTCGAGCGCTTCATCGAAACGCTCGGCTATCCGTGCTGGGAAGAGACAAAAAATCCGGTCTATCGACTATTTCTTGGCGAATTGAAGCTCGTTTAGCGGATCGGGGTTTACCTGAGGGCACGCCATGCCGCAGCACGAGCCGCGGGTCGTCCAAATCGGCGGAAAACCCCGCCAGTCTTGCGTTTGCGGCCGAAACATCCGCGCGGCGCCGGCTCCCGCCTTACACCTTCTATCGCGCAACGCGATACGGCCTATCCGCTATATCGCATTGCGGGATAGGCGTCGCGATCGTCACACTGAGCGCAAATTTCATCACCGCATTCAGGAGACTACATGCGCACCCAAGTCGGCATCATCGGTGCAGGGCCCGCTGGCCTGCTTCTTTCCCATCTGCTTCATTTGCGCGGTATCGACTCGGTCGTGCTCGAAACGCGCACGCGCGATCAGATCGAATCGACGATTCGCGCCGGCGTGCTCGAGCAGGGCACGATGGACCTGCTGACGCAAACCGGTCTCGGCGAACGCATGAAAGCCGAAGGCGCGCTGCATCACGGTTTCGAACTCGCGTTCGAAGGCAAGCGTCGCCGCATCGATCTGACCGACCTCACCGGTCATGCGATCACGGTTTATGCCCAGCACGAAGTAATCAAGGATCTAGTCGCGGCGCGCGTCGCCGCGGGCGCCGAACTGCGTTTCGGCGTATCGGAGACGTCGGTGCGCGGCATCGATACCGATAAGCCGTCGATCCGCTATCGCCACGAAGGCGCGGAGCACGAACTGCAATGCGACTTCGTGATCGGCTGCGACGGCTCGCAAGGCGTGTCGCGCCAGGCGGTCCCGCAGACGCTGCGCAAGGATTTCGAGCGCGTCTATCCGTTTGGCTGGTTCGGCATTCTGTGCGAAGGCCCGCCATCGTCGGACGAGCTGATCTACGCGCGCCACGAGCGCGGCTTCGCGCTGATCAGCACGCGCTCGCCGAACGTGCAGCGCATGTATTTCCAGTGCGATCCGAAGGACTCGGTCGACAACTGGTCCGACGATCGCATCTGGGCCGAGCTGCATGCGCGCGCCGATTCGGACGAAGGCCACAAGATCATCGACGGCAAGATCTTTCAGAAGAACATCGTCGGCATGCGCAGCTTCGTGTCGACGACGATGCAGTACGGGCGCCTCTTCCTCGCTGGCGACGCCGCGCATATCGTGCCGCCGACTGGCGCGAAGGGCATGAACCTCGCGGTCGCCGACGTGAACGTGCTCAGCAAGGCGCTCGACGCGTTCTACAAGGAAAACCGCGCCGATCTGCTCGACCGTTACAGCGAAACCGCGCTCAAACGCATCTGGCGCGCCGAGCACTTCTCGTACTGGATGACCAGCATGCTGCATCGTATCGAAGGCGCTTCGGCGTTCGAGCAGCAACTGCAGGTCGCCGAGCTCGAGTACGTGACGACGTCGCGCACGGCCGCGACCGTACTGGCGGAGAACTACGTCGGCGTCGCCGGCGCGCAGATGCAGGCGCAGCTGTAAGCGCTACTGCAAGCACCGCGCGATCATCGGGATCGCTAATTGATCGACAGATCCCGATGCGCGGCCGCCTGAAACTCCTTGGGCGTGACGCCGGTCTGCTTGCGGAAATAGCGGCTGAAATAGGCCGCATCTTCGAAACCGAGCGCATGCGCGATCTGTTTGATGCTCGAACCCGAGTAGACCAGATCGCGCTGCGCCTCGCGTATCAACTGATCGTTGACGAGCGACAGCGGCGAATGGCCAAGCTCCTCACGACAGATGCGCCCCAGTTGCGCCGCGGTCACCCCCAATTTTTCCGCGTAAAAATCGATTGGCAGATGCTCGCGCACATGCGTGGCGATCAGTTCGCGTAGCCGTTTGATCTGCGCGGCGCGCCGGTCATTGACGGTCGCGCCCGCGCTCGACGCGGCATCGGTCAGCCGGGCGACCTGCACAAAAAGTGCAATCATCAGCGACATGCCCGCGGCGATATGGCCGCGCGCGCTGCCGCGAAATTCCTGCTCCAGCAAACCGAACAAGGGCATCAACGTGCGCTCGCCGACCGCGGGCCGCACGGCAATCAGCGCGGGCCGTTGCAGCACCGGCACGAGGCCCGGCGACACCGCTTTCGAAATCGACTCCAGCGCGCGCTGCGCGGCCGTAATCACGAGCCCGTCGATCTCCGGCGAAAACACGAAACCGTGCACCGTTTGCGCTGGAATCAGGATCAGGCATGGCGCTTCGATCGTGAGCTTTTCGCTTTCGATCAGCACGTGGCCCGAACCGCTGCGGATATAGAGAATCTGCAGCAATGCATCGTGCCGGTGCGCGGCGATATGCCAGTCGTTCGGACGACTGCGCTCGACGATCCATTCGAAATTGAACGCGTCGTACCACGGCGGCCGCGCGGACTCTCCGTACAGATCGTAGTTAGGGATATTCCTCATGCGGTTTTGTCTCCAATGTTCGAATTGTCCTGCGATGTGCTGCCTTTGTCCAATTTCGTCCGGAACCGCGTGGCTATACTTTTTTCCATCGAAGACGCGGTCGGATGACGCAGTTTGGTGAAGCCGGCCAACCTAAGCTCGCCGCGATCGTGAACATGGAGATCGGGAGGACTAAGCAAATGAATCAACGGAAAGATCGGCGCGACACACCCGCCAACGCGCGACACTGGCTCGGGCTCGAAGGCAGCGTCTGCATCGTGAGCGGCGCGGCGGGCGGCATCGGCAGTGCGATTGCTCGGGTGTTGGGCGACGCTGGCGCACGCGTGGCGCTGCTCGATCGCGATGAGCAGAAGTGCCGTAACGTCGCGCAAGCGCTGAACGCGAGCGGTGTCGAAGCGCTGGCGCTCGCCTGCGATATCGGCGACATCGATAGCGTGCGCGGCGCGGTGTCGGAGCTCGAAGCGCGCCTCGGCGTCGCCGATGTGCTCGTGAACAACGCGGGCCTGTTGCGGCCGGGGGGCATCGAAGAGATTGGACTCGATGCATGGAATGCGATGCTGCGCGTGAATCTGACCGGCTACATGCTGTGCTCGCAGCAATTCGGTCAACGCATGCTGAAGCGCGGCGCTGGCGCAATCGTGCATGTCGCGTCGGTGGCCGCGCATCATCCGCAGACCTATAGCGGCGCTTACAGCGCGGGCAAGGCCGGCGTCGCGATGCTGTCGAAGCAGATCGCGGCGGAGTGGGGGCCACGCGGCATTCGCAGCAATACCGTGTGCCCGGGCATGATCCGCACGCCGCTGTCGGCGGCGTTCTACGAGCACGACGATATCGAACGCCGGCGCAGCGCGATGACGGCGAGCCGCCGGATCGGCGAGCCGAACGATATCGCCGATGTCGTCGCGTTTCTCGCGAGCGAACGCGCCGCCTATGTGAACGGTGCCGAAGTCGTCGTCGATGGCGGCTTCGAAAGCATGCTGATGGACCTCGTGCCGCGTCCCGGCTTCGAAGCCAACCAGGCCGCGCAAGCCACCCGGGCCGACCGCCTGGTCCGAGCGTAAGGAGACCATCATGACCAACGCAACATGCGGCGCAACACTCACGTGCGACGTGCTCGTGATCGGTTCGGGTGCGGGAGGGCTGTCGACCGCGATCACCGCGCGCAAACACGGTCTCGATGTCGTCGTGATCGAGAAGGAGCCGTTCTTCGGCGGCACGACCGCGTTTTCAGGCGGTGTGCTGTGGATTCCGGGCAACCGTCACGCAAGGAGCAACGGCGTCAGCGATACGCGCGAAGCGGCGCTGACCTATATGCGCAGCGAAACCGGCGCGTACTTCGATGCCGCCGCCGTCGACGCGTTTCTCGACACGGGCCCTGAGATGCTCGACTTCTTCGAGCGCGAAACCACCGTCAAATTCGTGCCGACGTTGTATCCCGACTATCACCCGAACGTGGGCGGTGGTGTCGACATTGGCCGCTCGGTCGTCGCCGCGCCGTTCGATGCGCGCGCGCTGGGCCAGGACATCTCGCGATTGCGCCCGCCGCTGAAGACGATCACGTTCATCGGCATGATGTTCAACTCGTCGAACGCGGACCTGAAGCACTTCTTCAATGCGACGCGTTCGCTCACCTCCGCGCTGTACGTCGCGAAGCGCCTCGCGAGCCATCTGAAGGACCTTGCGCTGTACCGGCGCGGCGTGCAGATCACGAGCGGTAACGCGCTCGCCGCGCGGCTCGCGAAGTCCGCGCTCGATCTCCGCATTCCGATCCATACGAACACGGCCGCTCGCGAGCTGACCGTGGCGAACGGCAGCGTCACCGGCGCGCTCGTCGCGGGACCGGAAGGCGAGATGCGCATCGTCGCGCGACGCGGCGTGGTGCTCGCGTGCGGCGGCTTCTCGCGTGACGTCGCACGGATCGCCCACGCGTATCCGCATCTGCGGCGCGGCGGCGAACACCTGTCGCCGGTGCCGCGCGGCAATACGGGCGACGGCGTCGGCATGGCCGAACGTCTCGGTGCGCGGGTGGCGATCCGTTTTCCGCAGCCAGCCGCATGGATGCCGGTGTCGCGCGTGCCGATGAGCGACGGCAGCGTCGGCGTGTTTCCGCATCTGGTGGATCGCTACAAGCCTGGCGTGATCGGCGTGACGCGCGCGGGCAAGCGCTTCACCAACGAAGCGAATTCGTATCACGACGTGGGTGCCGCGATGATCGAGGCCTGCGCGAACGAACGCGAAACCGCGATGTGGCTGATCTGCGATCACGCGACGATCCGCAAATACGGGCTCGGTTATGCGAAGCCGGCGCCCGTGCCGCTCGGCCCGCTGCTGCGCAACGGCTATCTGAGCAAGGGCCGCACGCTCGCGGAACTCGCGCGCAACGCGGGTCTCGACGGCACGGCGCTCGAGGCGACCGTGAAGCGCTACAACGCCGACGCGGTGCGTGGCGAAGATCGCGAATTCGGCCGCGGTACGACGTCGTTCAATCGCTATCTGGGGGACCCGGAGCACCAGCCGAACCCCTGCGTCGCGCCGATCGGCGACGGTCCGTACTACGCGCTGAAGGTCGTGATGGGCGATCTCGGCACCTTCGACGGCATCTCGACGAACGTCACCGGCGAAGTGCTCGACGTGAAAGGCGCACCGATCGCCGGCCTGTACGCGGTCGGCAACGATCGCGCGAGCGTGATGGGCGGCAACTATCCGGGCGCGGGTATCACGCTCGGGCCGATCATGACGTTCGGCTATATCACCGGTCGTCATCTCGCGGGCGCGAGTGTGAAAAGCGCGAAGAGCGCAAGCAACGCGGACCCCCGCGCAGCCGAAACCGTATTGAGGACCGGCACATGAGCCAGGGCAAACCTTTCGTCGATCATCGCATCTACACGATCCGGCCGCGCGGCATGGCGGAGTTCATCGACGTTTTCGACCGGCTCGCGATGCCGATTCAGCTCAAGTATCTGGGCGCGCCAGTCGGCTTTTACATGAGCGATATCGGCGCGCTGAACCAGGTCGTGCATCTGTGGGGCTACGAGAGCATCGGCGACTACGACCAGCGCCGCACCGCACGCGATGCCGATCCGGAGTGGCCCGCGTATCTGCAGGCGTCCGCGCATCTGATCGTCGCGCAGGAGAGCCGCATCATCAGGCGAGTCGACTTCAGGACGCTGACGATGCTGCGCTAGCCGCCCGTTCGAGGAGGAGACAGGCATGAACGAACGGACAGCGCGACGCTCGCAAGCACGGTCGCGACCACCGTCGCGGCGAGCGCGTGTTGAACGGCAATTCGAACAATAAGAAAAACACCTCTTCATCTCAAGGAGACATCGCAATGAACCAGCTGAAAGGAGCACGCACATGAGCCGCTCCGAACGCAGTGTAGACGTGCAGGCCTTTATCGACGAACAGCGCTTCTCGCCGTTTCAATGGACGATTCTGGTGCTGTGCTTTCTGGTCGTCGCCGCCGACGGTTTCGACACCGCCGCGGTCGGCTTCATCGCGCCGTCGCTCGTGCAGCAGTGGGGCATCGCGCGCAGCGCGCTCGGCCCGGTGATGAGCGCGGCGCTGGTGGGACTCGGCATCGGCGCGCTCGCGGCCGGCCCCTGCGCGGACCGCATCGGACGCAAGACGGTGCTAGTGCTGTCGGTGTTCTTCTTCGGGCTGTGGAGTCTCGCGGCGGCCCGCGCGAGCTCGATCGAATCGCTGACCTTGCTGCGCTTTTTCACCGGCCTCGGTCTCGGCGCGGCGATGCCCAACGCGGTCACGCTGATGGCCGAGTACGCACCCGCGCGGATTCGCGCGGTCGCCGTCAATGCGATGTTCTGCGGCTTTTCAGGCGGTCTCGCGATCGGCGGTCTCGCATCCGCATGGCTGATTCCGCATTTAGGCTGGCCGAGCGTGCTGGTCGCCGGCGGTGCCGGTCCGCTCGTGCTGAGCGTGATGTTGATACTGTTTCTGCCGGAATCGGCGCAATTTCTCGCGGTGCGTAAGCGCGCCGACCAACGGATCGCGCGAATCCTGCAACGCATCGCGCCCCACGACCGCTTCGACGGATGCCGTTTTTTCGCGGTCGACGTGTGCCGCAATACCGGCGACGCACGTTCGCAAGGGGCGCTCGCGATCATCCTGTCGACGCGCTACCGCTTCGGCACGCTGATGCTGTGGCTCGCCTATTTCATGGGGCTACTGATTTACTATCTGCTGACCAACTGGCTGCCGACGCTGTTCAATGACACCGGCTTCTCCGGTGAAAAGGCCGCGTTGATGACGTCGCTGTTTCCGCTCGGGGGCATCCTCGGCAATCTGTGCGTCGGCTGGGTGATGGATCGCTTCGCCGGGCATCGCGTGATCGCGTTCACCTATGTCCTCGTCGGCGCGCTCGTGTTGCTGGTCGGGCGGGGCGTCGGCCATCAGGTCTGGCTCGGGACGCTGATCTTCCTGACCGGCACGGTCGCGACCAGCGCGGTCACGTCGATGTCGGCGCTCGCGGCGAGCTTCTACCCGACCCGGGCGCGCGCGACGGGCGTGGCGTGGATGCTGGGAATCGGCCGGGTCGGCGGCGTGGCGGGCGCGCTCGTCGGTGCGGCGTTGATGGGGCTCGGCTGGCACTTCGGCGCCGTGTTCAGCCTGCTCGCGGTGCCGGCCGTGATCGCGGCGGGCGGGGTGGTACTGATGATGCGGCGCGAGCCGCTCGATCACGCATCGGTCGATGAAAACGTCGGCGCCATAGCGATCGAATGAGCGCGGCGTCGGGCGTGCCGCTACGCTCGAACAACGCGCGACCGCTCAGGGCGCGCGCAGCAACGCCATTTCGTTGTGCAGCAGCGCGAGCAATTCGTCGTCGGTTGGCCGCGTGCCCCAGTGGCGCGCGCCGGCCACCGACGCGATCGCCATCCACGAATGCGGTGGAAACCATTCGCGCACCAGCGTGCCGTCCTGGCGCAGGCACAGCTGGCCGGTCAGCTCGCTGTATTCGGCGCAAATGTGCGCGCCGTCGACCTGCGCGGTTACTCGTCTCGGATCATTGCGTAGCACGTCGTCGCTCCTTTCAAAGGGGTGGCGCGAATGCAGGCGCGACACGTTGGCGCGATGGACGCCACCTGCCGTCTATCAATGGTCATGCCCGCGATCGTCATGGTCATGACCATGACCGTGCCAGCCGTTGTCGTGCCAATCGCCGTGCGGGCCGCGTGCATCGCGCCATTCGTTGTGATGACGCTCCCACTCGCGACGCTCCCAATAGCGATGACCATCGTAGTAGCGTTCGCCGTACCAGCCCGGAGCGACTATGACCGCGGGAGGCGGCGCAGGCGCATAGACGGGCGCGGGCTGCACATAGACGGGCGGCGGAGCCTCGACCACGGCGGGCGCGACCGCGATGCCCGGCACGCCGATATTCACGCCGACATCGACGTGCGCGAAAGCGGCCGTCGATGCGCCGATCGCGAGACCCGCGACGACGGTCAACGATACCCAGCGGTTGCGTGAAAGACTCATGATTGTTCTCTGTTTGTTGTGTGGATGTCTGTGATGGAGTGGCGAGCCGGACGCGCACCTACTGCGCGTGATGGCCCGATCAATAACGTTCGTAGTAGTGGTCATGATGCGGATGATCGTCAGGGACGACGATGCAGCCGCTCAACGCGCCACCGAGCGTGGCGGCAAGAATGACCAATGCGAGGATTTTTTTCATGATGTTGCTCCCTGAAATCTGTGATGCGAGTGCCTGTCGTGCGAAGCGTTTCATCTGATCCGCTTTCGTTTGAACCGAACTCTACTGAGCGGCGCGATTACCGGTGTGTTTGTGTGTAACAGGACGTGTCGATCCGAGCTCGCGCCGAAACGTCGATGCGAGTGCGATGAGCGAGGAGGGAAGGCGCCGTGGCTTACGGGTCGAAATGCCGGGCGACTGTCAAGCGCGCGGTCAAACGCTTGAAGGGTCTATGAAAAAAACCGCATTCAATGGCAGACGAAGCATGGATTCGAAGCGAAGGTTCGGCGCCTCGATTGCTGAAAAAAGAAGCGCATCGATTTTCGGCATATGTATGCGGCGCAGATACATTCGGTTGCAGACTGGGTAAGAAGTTCGGTAGTGAGCTCGGGCGAGCGTGATGGAAAGACGCTACACCTGTAGCGTCATCAGCTTGTCCTAAGCTTCGGTGGGATAGGTAAAAACGCATCGCGCGCGCAACCTACTGCGCGGCCGCGGGCTCCGGGGCGGTCGCTTCGCGATAGCCGAGCCGCGTCGAAATCGCGAGCCCGGCCTCTTTGAGCAACGCGACGTAATGCTGCTTCGTGTCGGCACCGCAGCGCATCGTCGGAAACGAAATCGACAGACCGGCGATCACACGGCCGAAGCGGTCGAACACGGGCACCGCGATGCATTGCAGGCCTTCTTCCTGCTCCTCGTTGTCCTCGCCGTAGCCCTGCTCGCGTACGCGCGGCAGGATGCTCAACACCGCTTCGGCGCAGGTCAGGGTTTTTTGCGTCGACTTGCGAAATTCGATGTGCGAAAGCACGTCACGCGCGTCGGCCGGGTCCATCCATGCGAGCAGCACCTTGCCGATCGCCGTGCTATGCAGCGGATTGCGTCGGCCGATCCGCGACTGCATGCGCAGTCCGTAGTCGGCGTCGATCTTGTGGATGTAGATGATCGCGTCGTCGTCGAACGCGCCCAGGTGTACCGCTTCGCGCGTCATCTGGCCGATGCGGCGCATCTCGATGTCGGCCTCGCGCACCAGATCGACGCTTTCGAGCGCTTTCGCGCCGAGCTCGAACAGACGGATCGTCAGCCGATAGCGTTCGGTTTCGACTTCCTGGCTCACGTAGCCGAGCGCCTTCAGTGTTTGAATCACACGATGCACGGTCGTCTTCGACATGCCGAGCCGTTGCGACAGCTCGCTGATGCCGATCTGTCCGGTGTCGCCGATCGCGCCGAGAATCGCGAACACGCGCCCGATCGACGACGCCGATTCGCCGCGCTCACCGCTGTCCGCATCGAGCGACGCTGCGCCGGCGGATTCCTTGCGGGCTTTGCCACGGGTCTTATCGAGCGCCTTGTCGAGCGTCTTGTCGCGCGCAGTGTTCCTCGCAGTATTCCTCGCAGTATTCCTGGGTGTTCCCGTTGCCGCCATGTCCGTCATTCCCTGTCTGTGCCAACTCGCCGCTGCCGCATCGAGCCGATGCTCACCGGCGCGAGAGCATAGCGCGTCGCGCGCACTCGTGGCGAGCTTGTGCCGTCCCTAGCGCGCGAGCCAGCCGCCATCCACCGCCAGTGTATGCCCATGCACGTAGTCCGACGCCGACGAGGCGAGAAAAACCACCGGCCCCGCGAGATCGTCGGGCACGCCCCAGCGGCCTGCCGGAATGCGGCCGAGTATCTCCTCGTTGCGCTGCGCGTCGTCGCGCAACGCCGCGGTGTTCGCGGTCGCCATATAGCCGGGCGCGATCGCGTTCACGTTGATGCGTCGCGCGGCCCATTCGTTCGCGAGCAGTCGCGTCAGACCGAGCACGCCGCTTTTCGATGCGGTGTACGACGCGACGCGGATGCCGCCCTGGAACGACAGCATCGACGCGACGTTGATGATCTTGCCGCCGCTTTGCTGGCGCACGAACTGACGCGCCGCGGCCTGCGACAGGAAGAACAGGCTCTTGAGATTCACGTCCATGACCGCGTCCCAGTCGTCTTCGCCAAACTCGAGCGCGTCTTCGCGACGGATGATGCCTGCGTTGTTGACGAGCACGTCGATGCGGCCGAACGCTTCGAGCGCGGCGCGCACGATGTCGTCGACCGAAACGGTTGACGCGAGATCGGCGCGCACGTCGGCGAAGCGGCGCCCGAGCGTCTCGACGCGCGCGGCGGTCGCGCCCGCGTCCGCGCGACTGACGCCGACGATGTCGCAGCCGGCCGCGGCGAGCGCGACGGCCATGCCGGCGCCGAGGCCGGTGTTGCTGCCGGTCACGATGGCGACCTTGCCGGTCAGATCGAAAGTGTTCACTGTGTTCGGACTCATGTTCGCTCAGCGCAGCTCGCGGACCGCGAGATGGTCCATGTCGCCGAACACCTGGTTCTCGCCGACCATGCCCCAGATGAATGTGTACGCGCGCGTGCCGACGCCCGAATGGATCGACCAGCTCGGCGAGATCACCGCCTGCTCGTTGCGCACGACGATATGCCGGGTTTCGTGCGGCTCGCCCATCATGTGGAAGACGGCGGCGTCGTCGGCGACGTCGAAGTAGAAATACACTTCCATGCGGCGCTCGTGCGTGTGGCAGGGCATCGTGTTCCACAGGCTGCCCGGTTCGAGCTTCGTCATGCCCATCGACAGCTGGCAGGTCGGCAGCACGTCGGGCACGATGAACTTGTAGATGGTGCGGCGGTTGCTCGTGGCCGGATCGCCGAGGGTTTCGGGCGACGCCTGGTCGAGCGAGATCGTGCGGGTCGGATAGGTGGTGTGCGCGGGCGCGCAGTTCAGATAGAACTTCGCCGGCCGGGTGGCGTCGGCGCTGCCGAACCCGACCGCTCGCGCGCCCTTGCCGATATAGATCGCCTCTTCGCGGCGCACCATGTAGCGCGTGCCGTCGACGTCGACCCAGCCGTCGCCGCCGATGTTGATCGCGCCGAGTTCCCGCCGCTCGAGCAGATAGTCGACGCCGATCGCCTTGCCGAGCGAGCCCGGCACTTCGACCGCGCGCTCGACCGGCCACACGCCCCCGACGATGATCCGGTCGATATGGCTATACGTGAGCTTCAACGCATCGCGCTCGAAGATCTGTTCCACCAGAAACTCGCGACGCAGCCCGGTGGTGTCGAGCGTCTTCGCGTATTCGCTGTTGATGGCCTGTCTCACGTCCATTGATCGTTCTCCTGTCGGTATACGGGGCGCGGCGCCGCCTTCCTTGTGGCCGAGACTGTAACGCAGAATCTTGATTTCGGAACACCGGTCCGAAAATATTGTGACGGGTGATCGCGGCTGGCAACGCATAGCGCGAACGACCGGGTAAACGATAGTCAGGTTTAAGAAATAAAACGGAACGGCGTTCCTTTCATGATGCTATATTGCGCCGGACAGGGAGAGCCCGGCGTAGAACGGGACACCAACGCGGGTCATTAGCCCGTCAACGGGACGTCACCGTCCATGGAGGAGGCATGAAGATCAAGAAGGCTATCGACCGCATTCCTGGCGGTCTGATGCTGGTGCCGCTGCTGCTCGGCGCCTGTGTGCATACGTTCGCGCCGGGCGCGGGCAAATACTTCGGCTCGTTCACCAACGGCCTGATTACCGGCACCGTGCCGATCCTCGCGGTATGGTTCTTCTGCATGGGCGCGACGATCGACCTGCGCGCGACCGGCACCGTGCTGCGCAAGTCGGGCACGCTGCTCGTCACCAAGATGCTGGTCGCGTGGATCGTCACGCTGATCGCGGCGCGCTTCATTCCGATCGATGGCATCAAGACTGGGCTGTTCGCGGGACTGTCGATGCTCGCGATCACCACGTCGATGGACATGACCAACGGCGGCCTGTACGCGGCCGTGATGCAACAGTACGGCACGAGGGAAGAGGCGGGCGCGTTCGTGCTGATGTCGGTCGAATCGGGGCCGCTGATCAGCATGATCATTCTGGGTGCGACGGGGGTCGCGTTCTTCGAGCCGCGCCTGTTCGTCGGCGCGGTGCTGCCGTTCCTGATCGGGTTTGCGCTCGGCAACTTCGATAGCGAGCTGCGCGAGCTGTTCGGCCGTTGCGTGCATCCGCTGATTCCGTTTTTCGGCTTTGCGCTCGGCAACGGCATCGATCTGAACGTGATCGTCACGAGCGGCCTGCCGGGCATCGTGCTGGGGCTTGGCGTGATCGTCGTGACTGGCGTGCCGCTGATTCTCGCCGATCGCTGGATTGCCGGCGGCAATGGCGCGGCGGGGCTGGCGGCGTCGTCGACGGCAGGGGCCGCGGTCGCGAATCCGGCGATCATCGCCGACATGATTCCGAGCTTCAAACCGCTGGTGCCGGCCGCGACCGCGATGGTCGCCACCGCTTGCCTCGTGACCGCGATTCTGGTGCCGATCCTCACGGCGCTGTGGGTGCGCCGGCATCGTGCGCGCGACGCGCTGCGCGAGGAGTTCGCCACCGCGACGCAGGCGGCGCCGCTCAACGAGCAGCGCGATGCGCCCGTTTGAATGAGTCGGTAGCAGGAAGCCGGCGCGCCGCTCAGCGCGCCAGCTTCGCTTCGAGCATCGCTTTCACCGCCGGCCATTCGTCGTCGATGATGCTAAAGCGCACCGAGTTGCGCTTGCGCCCATCGGGCATGATCCGCTCGTGCCGCACGATGCCTTCCTGTTGCGCGCCGATGCGCAGGATCGCCGCGCGCGATTTGTCGTTGAGCTCGTCGGTCGTGAACTGCACGCGCACGCAGCGCATCACGTCGAACGCGCGGCACAGCAGCAGATATTTCGCTTCGGTGTTCACGACCGAGCGCTGCGCCGAGGCGGCGAGCCACGTATGGCCGATTTCGAGCTTGCGGTTCGCGCGATCGATCTTCCAGAACCGCGTACTGCCGACGATCCGGCCAGCACGGTCATTCTCGTCATCCTCGTCGCGCCGCACGATCACGAACGGCATCACCTTGCCGGCCGCACGGCCGGCGAGCGCGGTGGCGATATAGGCGTCGATCGTCGCCGGGCCCGGCACGACGGTCAGCTTCATGTCCCACAGTTGCCCGTCGGCGGCGGCGTCGACGAGGGCCTGCGCGTGCTCCTCGCGCAGCGGCCGCAGCTCGACGAACGAGCCGCTCAGCGTGGGCTGCATCGATTCGGCGGAAATATCGTTCATGGCAATAAAAAAGGTCCGCGAGCGGAAGACTCGTGGACCTGGCAGATCGGTTGAGCCGCGCTCGGGAACGATGCGAGCGGCAAAACCGCGGCGCCGTTCCCGAAGCGCGTGATTGGCGTGATTAAACCCGTGATTAAACCGACATCACCGTGACCGCCTTGGTCACGAGGTAGGCTTCCATCGCCTCCGGGCCGCCTTCCGAGCCGTAGCCGGAATCCTTGACGCCGCCGAACGGCATTTCCGGCGTCGGCGTGGCAGGCTGGTTGATCCACAGCATGCCGACTTCCATGCGCTGCGACAGCAGATGCACGTTGGCGAACGACTTCGTGTACGCGTAGCCGGCGAGGCCGAACGGCAGGCGGTTCGCTTCGGCGATCGCTTCTTCGAGCTTGTCGAAGCCGCGAATCGCGGCGACCGGGCCGAACGGCTCGTTGTTGAACACGTCGGCGTCGAGCGGCACGTCGGTCAGCACGGTGGCCGCGAAGAAGTTGCCTTCGGTACCGACGCGCTCGCCGCCCGTCGCGACCTTCGCGCCGGTCTTGCGGGCGTCGTCGACGACCTTGGCCATCGCCGTCAGACGGCGCGAGTTGGCGAGCGGCCCGAGCGTCGTGCCTTCGGCGAGGCCGTCGCCGAGCTTCAGGCTTTCAGCGTGCTTGACGAGCGCCGCGGCGAACTCTTCGCGGATGCTGTTGTGCACGAGAAAACGCGTCGGCGAGATGCAGACCTGGCCCGCGTTGCGGAACTTCGCGGCGCCGGCCGCCTTGACGGCGAGCGCGACGTCGGCGTCTTCTGCGACGATCACCGGCGCGTGGCCGCCGAGCTCCATCGTCGCGCGCTTCATGTGCGAGCCGGCCAGCGCCGCGAGCTGCTTGCCGACCGGCGTCGAGCCCGTGAACGTGACCTTGCGGATCACCGGATGAGGGATCAGGTAGCTCGAGATTTCAGCCGGATCGCCGAACACGAGGCCGACCGTGCCGGCCGGCACGCCGGCCTCGACGAAGGCTTGCAGCAGCGCCGCCGGCGACGCCGGGGTTTCTTCCGGCGCCTTGACGAGGAACGAGCAGCCGCAGGCGAGCGCCGCCGACAGCTTGCGCACGACCTGGTTGACCGGGAAGTTCCACGGCGTGAACGCCGCGACCGGGCCGATCGGCTCCTTCAGCACCTGCGACTGCGCGGCAAGGTTGCGCGACGGCACGATGCGGCCATACACGCGACGGCCTTCGTCCGCGAACCATTCGATGATGTCCGCGGCCGCCAGCACTTCGCCGCGCGCCTCGGCGAACGGCTTGCCCTGTTCCTGCGTCATCAGGCGGCCGATGTCCGCGGCGCGCTCACGCACGAGGGCGGCGGCACGGCGCATGACGGTTGCGCGCTCGTTGGCCGGCACCTTGCGCCAGGCTTCGAAGCCGCGCTGCGCGGCTTCGAGCGCGCGGTCCAGATCGGCGATGCCGGCATGCGCAACCTTGCCGATGGCCTGGCCGGTCGCGGGGTTGATCACGTCGAGGGTCTTGCCGCTGGCGGCGTCGCACCATTCGCCGTTGATCAGAAGACGGGTATCGGTATAGCTCGAGATGGCCATGCTGGGTTCCTGTGAGTGGGAAGACAATTGGCCGCGCGGACGTGCGGCACGAGGCGACATTCCTGCGCGGCCATGAATGAATTGCGGATACCATTTATCTTATCTGATTGCGGGCAATCGCACCGGCGCGGCCCGCAGGCGCCCGGTCGCGGCATGCGGCTTGCTGAGGCTTGGCACCGGAGCGATTTTGCGGGTCGTGCCGGGGCACCGCGTCAGCGCCGCACGAAACGCTTGCAGGACGCAGCGCTTCATCCATTCAACCGCTACTACAGCGCATCACGAGGACATCGCCATGCCAACCGGAACAGTGAAATGGTTCAACGACGCAAAGGGCTTCGGCTTCATCACTCCCGATGACGGCGGCGAAGATCTGTTCGCCCATTTTTCGGAGATTCGATCCGAAGGTTTCAAGTCGTTGCAGGAAAACCAGAAAGTCAGCTTCGAAATCAAGCAGGGGCCGAAAGGCAAACAGGCTGCCGACATCAAGCCCGTGTGACGTCCGCCGGGCGGCTCATCCGCATGCGAGGCAACCATGGATAAGGACGCCGCCTACGCGGAGATCGAGCGCAATGGCGGCGCCGCCTATGCGAAAACCTTCGCCGTGCGCTATCCCGACGAAGCGCTGACGCCGTTCTGTCATCGCTATCTGTTCGAGCAGGCGCAGCGTGACGACGCGGCGCATGAGGCGGCGGCCGCCACGCGCGACGACGAGCGCGGTTTCGCGCTGAGGTCGCTCGCGCGCATGGAGGCGTCGTCGCATATCGCGCAGGCGGCGGCGAGCGCGTCGCGCGACGCTGCGGCCGCCGCCCACACGTCGGCGCGCGCGGCGCGGCGCTCGGCCTTCTGGACCATGATCGCCGCGCTCGCGTCGGCGCTCGGCGTAGTGGTAAACGCGGCCCTCAATCTCGGCTGGCTCGAATGGGCGAGGCATCTCGCGCGATGAGCGACGCGTCGGGCCGAGCGTTCGCGCCCGTGAAGGTGGCGTGAATCGGCGGCGCCGGCGGGGCTCGCCCGCACGCCACGCGAGAACCTATCCATTTACCACGCCGATACGACATCGATGCGACACGATTGCACGAGCGCGTCGATTACACAAATCGCCCCATCGGAGCATGCCGCGCGCGGTCTGAACGCAGTATTATTCTTCAGGTTTCCTTCAGCTTTGCTCCGTACTATTTGCGCCACTGCCCGTGGCCTTTCCGGACCGCGGCCACCGCTACGTGCAGGTCGAGCACAGGCTTTTCCGACCTGCATTCGGGCAATGGAACAGAATAGATTCCCGACTGAAAACCGAAAGCGCCTATAAAGGCTTGCTGGAGCATCCATGAAAACTCTGTTCTTGCAGGCGCCGTCGTACGACGGCTTCGATGGTGGTGCGGGTTCGCGCTATCAGGCCAAGCGTGAAGTTCGCTCGTTCTGGTATCCGACGTGGCTCGCCCAACCCGCGGCACTGGTTCCCGACAGCCGCGTGCTCGACGCCACGGCAGACGGCCTGTCCGTCGACGCCGCCCTCGACATCGCCTCGCAATACGAGCTGGTGGTGATCCACACCAGCACGCCATCCTTCCCGACCGACGCGTTGTTCGCCCAGGACCTCAGGAAGCGCAAGCCGTCGCTGCTGATCGGCATGGTCGGCGCGAAGGTCGCGGTCGATCCGCACAATTCGCTGACCGCGACCGAGGCCATCGACTTCGTGTGTCGCGAGGAATTCGATTTCACCTGCAAGGAAATCGCCGAAGGCAAGCCGTTCGCGCAGATCCTGGGCTTGAGCTATCGCACCCCCGACGGCTCGATCGAGCACAACGAAGCGCGCCCGATCCTCGAGAACATGGACGAGCTGCCGTTCGTCGCGCCGATCTACAAGCGCGATCTGACCATCAAGAATTACTTCAACGGCTACCTGAAGCATCCGTACGTGTCGCTCTACACCGGTCGCGGCTGCCGCTCGAAGTGCACGTTCTGCCTGTGGCCGCAAACGGTCGGCGGCCATCGCTATCGGGTGCGTTCGGTCGAGAACGTGCTCGAGGAAGTCAAGTGGATTCGCGACAACATGCCCGAAGTCAAGGAGATCATGTTCGACGACGACACGTTCACCGACTTCAAACCGCGCGCCGAAGAAATCGCGCGAGGCATGGGCAAGCTGGGCGTCACATGGTCGTGCAACGCGAAGGCGAACGTGCCTTACTCGACGCTGAAGATCATGAGGGAAAACGGCTTGCGCCTGCTGCTGGTCGGCTACGAATCCGGCGACGACCAGATCCTGCTGAACGTCAAGAAGGGCTTGCGTACCGACATCGCGCGGCGCTTCGCCCAGGACTGCCGCACGCTGGGCATCAAGGTGCACGGCACCTTCATTCTCGGCTTGCCGGGCGAGACGCCGGAAACGATCCAGAAGACCATCGAGTACGCGAAAGAGATCAATCCGCTGACGATCCAGGTGTCGCTCGCCGCACCGTACCCGGGCACTACGCTCTATAACCAGGCGGTCGAGAACGGCTGGCTCGCGGAGAACAAGGTGATCAATCTCGTCAGCAAGGAAGGCGTGCAGCTGGCGGCGATCGGCTACCCGCATCTGTCGCGAGACGAGATGTACCATCAGCTCGAAAACTTCTATAAACGCTTTTATTTCCGGCCGTCGAAGATCTGGGAGATCCTGCGCGAAATGCTGACGAGCTGGGACATGATGAAACGGCGCCTGCGCGAAGGCGTCGAATTTTTCCGCTTCCTGCGCGCGCACGAGGCGTGAGCGCCGCACACCTCGCCGCCGTCACGCTCGCGTACGCGTGCGCGGCGGCGACCGTTGTCGGCATCGGCTACTCCGTGCTCGCGAGCGCGCTGATCGGGCGCTTCTTCGCGAGGGATGTAGCCGAACCCTCCAGCTTTCCACCCATTACGGTGATCAAACCGTTGCATGGCAACGAGTGGGCGTTGCTCGACAATCTGTCGAGCTTCTGCGCGCAAAATTATCCCGGGCCCGTGCAATTCCTGTTCGGCGTGCATGACTGCGCCGACCCCGCGCTGCAAACCGTCAACGAACTGCGGCGTCTCCATCCTCAGGCGGACATCACCGTCGTCGCCGATGCGCGTCTGTACGGCCCGAACCGCAAGATCAGCAATATCCTCAACATGGTGCCGCAGGCGCGCCACGACGTGCTCGTGTTCGCCGACAGCGACGTGTGCGTCGGCCCGGACTATCTGCGCAACGTGATCGGCGAATTGCAGCAGCCGGGCGTCGGGCTCGTCACCTGCGCATATCGCGGCCAGCCCGATCCGGGTTTCTGGCCGCGGCTGTCGGCGATCGCAACCAACTACCAGTTCCTGCCGGGCGTCGTCACCGGACTCGCGCTCGGGCTCGCGCGGCCGTGCTTCGGCCAGACCATCGCGATGCGGCGCGACACCTACGAGCGGATCGGCGGCTTCAAACCGTTCGTGCAGCATCTGGCCGAGGACTACGAGATCGGCGCGGCGGTGCGCGCGGCGGGCGAGCAGGTCACGATTCCGCCGTTCGCAATCGCGCATGCGTGTGTCGAAGCGAGCGCCGCACAACTCGTGACGCACGAACTGCGCTGGAGCCGCACGATTCGCCGTATCGATCCGCTCGGACACTTCGGCACGGCGCTCGTGCATCCGTTGCCGTTCGCGCTGCTCGCGCTCGCTTGCTCGGGCGGCGCGCCGTGGGCGTGGCTGCTCGCGGCAGTGACGGTGGTCGCGCGTCTCGCGTTGAAGTGGCGCGCGGATCGGGCGTTGCGTCAGCGCTGCCGCGATCTGTGGCTTCTGCCGTTATGGGATATCGTATCGTTTGCGATTTTCGTCGCGAGCTTCCGCTCGTCGCGGGTGATCTGGCGGGGCTTCAGCTTCAAGGTCGACGGCGATGGGCTGCTGTCGGCGGCGCAGGACGAATGACGAACGAACGGCAGATTGGGCTGGCAATGAACGAAGAAGCTTCGAACGGGCGAAATGGGAGCGCCCTGGAGACGCACGGCAGCGCCCCGGCGACACGCGGCGTGCGGCGCATCACGTATACCGAGGTCGTGTGCGAGGTGCCCGCATGATGAAGCATCTGGGCCGCGCGGCTGCGCTCGCGGGTTTGCTGATCTCTTTGTGGCTCGTCTGGCGCGAAGATCCGCGCGCGGTGCTCAGCGCGTTGCGCGCGGCTGGCGCGGGCCTCGTGGTGGCCGCGCTCGCGCATGTGCTGCCGATGATCGCCAACGCGTGCGACTGGCGCTCGCTGATTCGCGGCGCGAACCGCCCCAGCTTCGGCAGGATGCTGCATCTGGTGTGGGTGCGCGAATCGGTCAACTGCATGCTGCCGGTCGCGCGGATCGGCGGCGAACTCGTGTCGTTCCGTATGTTCAAGCGCTGGGGCGTCAGGCCGTCGACAGCGGTGGCCAGCACCATCGTCGACATGCAACTGACCGTGATCAGCCAGCTGATGTTCACGATGGTCGGGATTGGTTTTCTGTTCGCCAATGCGCAATCGGGCGCGCTGCGGCTCGCCGGGCAGCTCGCGTGGGGCGTGGTCGCGTTGACGCCGGTGCTGTTGCTGTTCGGGCTCGTCCAGCATGCCAATCCGTTCGAACGCATCACGCGCGTGGCGAACCGCGTGACGAGCGGCAAGCTAACCGCGCTGGTCGGCCAGTCCGCGCAGATCGATCAGTCGATCAAGGTGATCTGGCGCCGCCGCGCGGTCGTGCTGCGCTATCTGTTCTTCTGGCAGCCGCTGCAATGCGTGCTGACCTCGCTCGAAATCTGGCTCGCGCTGTATTTCCTCGGCGCGCGCGTGACGCTCGTCGAGGCGATCGTGATCGAATCGCTGATCCAGGCGGTCAGCAGCGCCGCGTTCTTCGTGCCGGGCGGTCTCGGCGTGCAGGAGGGCGCTTTCATACTGATTGGCGGCGCACTGGGGCTCGACCCCGCCACCTGTCTCGCGCTCGCGGCCGCGCGGCGAATTCGCGATCTGCTGATATTCGTGCCGGGCCTGATCGCGTGGCAGCTGTTCGAGGCGTCCGGCAGCGCGCGGCCGCATGCCGCACCGCACGGCGTGCGCGCCGAACTGGCCAAGCAGCGTTCGGGCGTCGCTGACGCGAACCGGGGCGGCGAGCGGCGCTGAGCGATTGGCGCGCGCCTTCAGCGCGTCGCGCGATAGGCCGGAAACGACACCCGCACCGCAAGCCCCTGGTCCCCGATCCCGGCGCCTAGCTGCAGACTCGCGCCGAAATGCTCGGCGATCCGCGCAACGATCGACAAACCGAGCCCGCTGCCGGTCGCCTGATTGCCGGTCGCGCGGAAAAAGCGGTTCGTGAGCCGCGCGAGATCGTCCGGCGCGACGCCGGGGCCGTCGTCGCGCACGATCAGCTGCACCTGCTCGTCGGCATGGCGCACCGCCACTTCGACAGTGCCGCCCGAGCGTCCGTACTTGATCGCGTTATCGAGCAGATTGTCGAGCAGGATGCCGATCAGCACGGGCTCCGCGTCGATCTCGGCGAGCATGTCGCCGACCAGCATCACATTGATGTGCTTCTGTTGCGCATTGCGCCTGTTCGCGAGCAGCGTATCTTTCGCGATCGCCGCCGGCCTCAGCGGCTCGGTGGGCAGCTTCTCCTGCACGTCGAGCCGCGCGAGCAGCAGCAGTTGCTCGGCGAGCCGCGCGCTGCGATCGACGCCTTGCACGACGCGCTCCATCGCGAGCCGCTGCAGCGCGATGTCGGGCTCGGCGAGCGCGACCTGCGCCTGTACCTTGATCGCGGCGAGCGGCGTCTTCAGTTCGTGCGCGGCATCGGCGGTGAAGGCGCGCTCTAGCTCGCGCGCATGGTGCAGACGCGCGAGCATCTGGTTGATCGCGTCGACGAGCGGGCGCACCTCGAGCGGCGTGCGGCCGATGCCGACCGGGTCCATGCGGTTGATGTCGCGCGAACGGATCGCGGCCGACAACACCTTCAGCGGCGCGAGACTCCAGCCGATGCTGAGCCACACGAGCACCGCGAGCACTGGCAGCGCGATCAGCGTGGGCCGCGCGATGCGGCTCGCGACACCGCTCACCAGGTCGCTGCGGGTGTTGGCCAGTTCGAACACGCGCACGCTGTGACCGAGCGCCGTTTCGCGCAACGTGAACGAGTGATAGAGCTGGCCGCCCAACGTGACGTCCTGCGCGCCGCTCGCGGGCGGCAACGGCAAATCCCACGCGGCGAGCGCATGCAGTTGCGGGCTGCCCGCCAGAATGGCGCCGTTGGCCGCGCGCACCTGGAAGAGGGCGTCGCGCGGCAGCGTGTCGTCGTCGTCGAGATCGCTCGCGCCGGGCTCACCGCCTCTCTCTTCTTCGCGCACGTCGATGCGCGCATTGGCGAGCGTCATCAGATTGGTCGAATCGAGCAGCGCGAGCATCTGCGCGAGTTCGGCGAGACGCGCTCGTTCCCACTCGGCGACTTCGTGGATGGCTTGCCGGTAGCTCGACGCGAGCGCGCCGCCCCATACGATCGCGATGCTCGCGAGCACGAGCAGCACGAGGCGCCGCCGAATCGACGGACCGATCATTCTTTCTCCATCACATAGCCGATGTTGCGCACGGTCTTGATCAGGCTTGCGCCGAGCTTCTTGCGCAGGTTCGACACGTGCACCTCGATCGCATTGCTTTCGATTTCTTCCTGCCAGCCGTACAGGCTTTCTTCGAGCCGCGAGCGCGACTGAGGAATGCCGAGATTGGTCAGCAGTTGCAGCAGGATCGCCCATTCGCGCGACGTGAGCGGCACGCGCGCCTCGTCGATCTGCACCGTTTGGGCGGCCGGATTCACTGTCAGATTCTGGTAACGAATCAGATCGATACTGCGACCTTGTGCGCGACGCAACAGCGCGCGGCACCGCGCCACCAGCTCGGTGAGATCGAACGGCTTGCCGAGATAGTCGTCGGCGCCCGCTTCGAGTCCGCCGACGCGATCGACGACCGTGCCTTTTGCGGTCAACACCAGCACCGGCACGTCATTGCCGGCGTCGCGCACGCGTTTGAGCAGCTCCGTGCCGCTCACGCGCGGCAGGCCAAGGTCGAGTACTACCAAGGCATATTGAGTCGTGTCGAGCGCGAGGCCGGCCTTGTGGCCGTCGCGTGCCCAGTCGACTGTGAAGCCGGCCTGACGAAGGCCTGCCTCGACACCGCAGCCGATGAGTTCGTCGTCTTCTACGAGGAGTAAGCGCATGAGGCAAATATTCCATTGTGGGGCTTTGCATAACGTCGAGCATTTTGAAGCAAGCGGCATTGATGCACATCGACGAACCATCTGCCGCGTTCCGAAGTGTAACCACGCCGTTCGTTAGCCGCTTCATGCCATGCGCGTGGTTAAGGTTTCCTTCAGCTTGAATCGATACCATCGACGCGCTATAAATGGTCGTCGCAGATCGTAATGCATGTGCGAGACCACGTTGTCGTCAGACCATCGCAACCTGATCGTAAGGACTTCGATGGAGCGACGCGCGAGGCATTCTTTATGCTGGTCGATGGCGTCAATGGACGATCTCGACGAGTCCCGCCATTGCCAGCATCCGGTCAGGCCGCAAGGCCGCGCACGAGGCACGTTATGAAGCGAGTCACCATCGACATGCTACGAGCCCATCTGCTAGTGGCGTCTCTGACGGCCGCGGGCACCGAAGCGCTGCTGTGCATGGCGTTGCCGGTATTGCCCGTCTCTGACGCTTTTTTCGCTTCGGCATCGTTCAGGCTGTTCGCGCTCGCGCTGATCATCGGCGGCGTGGTGATCGCGCGCGAATTTGCCGAGGTCGCCTTCGAAGTCGCGGTGCGGCGCGACTGCGCGACTCGCGCTGCTCGCGGCGCATGGCCCGCCGTGATCGCAGCGAATTGTCCGCGCCGGTGGCTCGTCGTGCTTCATCTGCGACTAACGGGGCAACCTTTCGTGCTGGCCGAGCACTGACGGACACGGACGGCACACAATGGCGGCGCACGCGTTGATTGCATGTCAATGGCTTCTGTTAGCCGCCTGCGTTAGCGCTTCGATCTACACGGCAGCCGCCGCGCTCGCCATGCCGTTTTTCACCGCCCGACATAAATCGAACCATCATGGGGGCAGGGCCGTCAATCGCGCGCTCAGCCGTTCGCTGACGGATTCGCTCGATTGCCCAACCGGGCGGTTCGCGCAGGTCGGTGTCAGCGTGCTGAAGCCGCTGTGCGGCGCCGAGCCGCGTCTCTACGAAAATCTGCGAACCTTCTGCGAGCAGCGACATCAGCATTTTCAGCTGGTGTTGGGTGTGTCGTCCCCGCAAGATCCCGCCATCGCGGTGGTGCGCCGATTGCAGGCCGCCTATCCGAAGTGCGACATCGAGCTTGCAATCGACACACGCGTACACGGCAGCAATCTGAAAGTCAGCAACCTGATCAACATGGCGGCACGCGCGCGCCACGACGTAATCGTGATCGCCGACAGCGACATCGCGGTCGACCCGGACTATCTCGACAGCGTCGCCGCGCCGCTCGCGGACCCGAACGTCGGCGTGGTCACGTGCCTGTACGTCGCGCGCGGCGTCGGCGGCTTCTGGCCGCGTGTCGGTGCGCTGTTCATCAACGAGTGGTTCGCGCCCTCGGTGCGGGTCGCCCATGCAATGGGCTCGCGCCGCTTCGGCTTCGGCGCGACGCTCGCGTTGCGGCGCGCGACGTTGGAGCGCATCGGCGGCTTCGAAGCGCTGAAAAACTGCCTCGCCGACGACTACTGGCTCGCCGAGCACGTGCGCGCGCTCGGTCTGCAAACGGTGCTGTCGCGCGTGATGGTCGCGACCGACGTGATCGAGCCGACCTTCGCGGCGCTGTGGCAGCGCGAAACGCGCTGGCTGCGCACGATCCGCTCGGTCAATCCGCCGGGCTTCGTGTCGCTGCTGATCACGTTCCCCACGCCGTGGCTGTTGACGAGCGCGGGGCAGACCGTGTCGCTCGCGACGTGTGCTCACGCGCCTTTCGCGGCGGTGGTCGCGAGCGCGTCGGCCACCGCGGTCTGCGTTGGCGCGCGCCTGCTGCTGCACCTGCGCGCGGCACGCCGCGTGCGCACGTTCTGGCGCGATCTGCCGCTGGTGCCGTTGCGCGATACACTGCTCGCGCTCCAGTGGCTCGTCAGCGCGTTCGGTTCGCACGTCGTGTGGCGCGGCGAGCGCATGCAGCTCGGCACGCCGTCAGCCGAGCGCAGCGGCCGGCTGGACAGCCTCACGTGATGGACAGCGCAAAACCCACCCAGCCGCGCGGACTGATCACCACCGCCGACGATTTTGGTCTGCATCAGCGTGTCAATATCGCGGTCGAGCGCGCGCATCGCAACGGTGTGCTGCGCGCCGCGAGTCTGATGGTCGGCGCGCCGGCCGCCAAAGACGCGGTCGCGCGCGCGCGTATGCTGCCGGAACTGCGCGTGGGGCTGCATCTGGTGCTGGCCGACGGCGCCGCGCTGGCGCCGCGCGAGCAGGTCGCCGCGCTGCTCGACGAGAACGACCGCTTCGGCAGCAACATGGTGCGTGACGGTGTGCGCTTCTTTTTTCTGCCGCACGTGCGCCGGCAGCTCGCGCACGAAATTCGCGCGCAATTCGAAGCCTTCGCCGCGACCGGCCTTACGCTCGACCACGTGAACACGCACAAGCATTTTCATCTGCATCCGACCGTGCTGGGCCTGATCCTCGACATCGGCCGCGACTACGGCATGAAGGCGATGCGTCTGCCGTTCGAAGCGAACGCGCCGCTGTGGCTGCGGCCGTGGATCGCGCACGTGAAGACGCGGCTCGAGCGCGCGGGGATCGCGCACAACGACTACGTGGTCGGCATCGCGGCGAGCGGGCGCATGGATGAGGCGACCTGGCTCGCCGCGCTCGCGAATCTGCCGCAGGGTGTCGGCGAAATCTACTGTCATCCGGCGCTGGCCGGCGACGCGCTGAGCGACGGCATGCACGACTACCGGCATGCCGACGAGTTGCAGGCGCTGCTGTCGCCACGGGTGGCCGCCGCGATCCGCGCGCTTGGGGGGCGGCTCGGCGGGTTCGCGGATGTGCTTGCGTAGCGCCATGCTTCGCGAAACGCGGAAAACTTTGGCCACGCTCACACCGGCTGCTTTTTCATCAACAGCTTCAGCAACGCCGGCAGCAGCAACAGCACGAGCGGCAACTGCACGATCAGTCCCGAAATGATCGCGATCGCGAGCGGTTGCTGCATCGCCGAGCCTTGCCCCAGCGCGAACGCGAGCGGCAACAGCGCGAGGATCGCGGCGATCGTCGTCATCGCGATCGGCCGCAGACGGTTGCGGCCGGCGGCCTGCAACGCGTCGTCGAAGGGCATCTCGTCGTCGCGCACCAGCGCCTGCAATTCCGACACATAGAAGATCGCGACTTCCGTGACGATGCCGATGATCATCGTCATGCCCATCATCGCGGAGATGTTCAACTCGATGCCGGTGATCCACAGGCCGATGAACACCGCGCCGGCCGCGAGCAGCGGCATCGCCAGCACCGCGAGCGCGACGCGCAGGCGCTCGTACAGGAACAGCAGGAGGCCGAACACGAGTGCGATCGCGGCGCCGAACACGGTCAACAGACCCTTGAAGGCGATCTGCTGTTGCTGGTACAGACCGCCGAGCTCGTAATAGACGCCCGAGGGCAGCAGGTTCGCATCGCCGAGCGCCTTCTGCACGTCGGCGATCGTCGAGCCGAGATCGCGCCCGTCGATGCGCGCGGTGACCGCGACCATCCGCTTCAGACTCGAGCGGCTGATCTCGGGCTGACCGGTGACGCTCACGCGATCGGCGACGCGCTTCAGCGCGAACAGATGTCCGTCCGGCGCGCGTATCTGTAGCTGACCCAGTTGCGTATCAGTCATCTGGCGCGCGCCGTTCACGCGCACGCGCACACCGACCGTTTTCGGGCCGCTCTGGAACTGCGTTGCGACATTGCCTTCGAGCATGTCGGTGACGGCCTGCGCGATCGCTTGCGGGTCCATGCCTTCGGCCGCGGCAGCGGCGGGCAGGATGTGCAGCTCGATCGCGTCGCCGGCGGGATTGATGCCGTCGTTCACGTCGACGATGCCCTGAATCCGGCCGATGCGCGCGGCGACCTTGCGCGCGGTCGTGTCGAGCGTGCGCGGGTCGTCGGAGAAGATCTTGATCTGCACCGGCTGCGGCACCGCGGTCAGATCGCCGATCAGGTCTTCCATCAGCTGCGCGAGCTCGATGCTGACGCCCGGCACCTGCATGTCGATCTGCGAGCGGATTTCTTCCATCACGGCGTCGATCGGCTCGCGTTTGCCGGACTTCAGCCGCACGAAGAAGTCGCCCTTGTTCGGCTCGTTCAGATCGCCGCCGAGGCCCGCGCCGGTGCGGCGCGAATAGGTCGCGACGTTCGGATTCGCGCGCACGATCTGCTCGATCTGCTTCATCAGCCGGTCCGTTTCGGTGATCGAGGTGCCCGGCTGCGTGTGATAGTCGAGCACGAAGCCGCCTTCGTCCATGCTCGGCATGAAGCCGCTGCCGACCCGCGTGAACGCGAACGCCGCGATGACGATCAACGGCATGACGCCGAGCAGCACGAGCGGCGGCCTCGCGATCACGCGCCCGACCGTCACCGCATAGCGCCGGTTCAGCCACGCGGCGAAACGTGTTTCCTGGTGCTCCTCGGCGTCTTTGGGCTTCAGCCAGTGGTCGCACAGGATCGGCACCGCGAGCCATGTGACGAGGAACGAAATGAACAGCGCGCTCGCCATCGTCAGCGACAGCGACTTGAAAAAGGCCCCCGTCACGCCCGACAGAAACGCGAGCGGCACGAAGATGATCAGCGTCGCCGCCGACGAACCCGCGAGCGGCCGCGTGAATTCGAGCGCCGCGGCCATCACGCGGCCGTGGAACGCGCGCGCGCCGGCTTCGCGCATGCGCCGCACGATGTGCTCGATCATCACGATCGCGTCGTCGATGACGAGGCCGACCGCGGCCGCCATACCGCCCAGCGTCATGATGTTGAAGCCCATGCCGAACACGTCGAGCAGCAGGATCGTCGCGGCCATCACGACCGGCACCAGCGCGACCGCGATCGCGGTGATCTTCCAGTTGCGCAGGAAGAAGAACAGCGTCAACGCCGCGAGCACGATGCCGATCATGATCGCGTCGCGCACGCTGGTGGCAGACGCGATCACGAGTTCGCTCTGGTCGTACCAGTTCGACAGATGCACGCCCGCGGGCATCTGCGGCTCGAATGCCGCGATCTTCGCGCGGATCGCGCGCGCCATCGCGACACTGTTGGCGCCGGGCTGCTGGTACACGTTCAGTAGCACCGCATCCTGACCATCGGCGGTGACGCGCATCCATTGCGGCACCACGCCCCGGCTCACCGCCGCGACGTCGCCAAGACGGATCTGCGCGCCGTTCGCATTGCCGTTGGCGGACACGACGACGTTGCGCAATTCGTCGAGCTGCGTGATCGTCGAGTTCGTGACGACGAGGTACAGCTTGTCGTGATCCTCGATGCGGCCGTTCGCCATCAGCACGTTGCTCGCGCCGATCGCCTTCGATACATCGGCGAGCGACAGCTTGTACGCGGCGAGGCGGGCGGGATCGACCGCGACTTCGAACTCGTCCTGCGCGCCGCCGGTCACCTCGACGCGCGCGACGCCTTCCACCGACGACAGCAGCGGCCGCATCTGGAACTGCGCGAGATCGTGCAGCGCCGATAGCGACTGCCGCGTCGACGTGAGGCTGTACGCGAGCACCGGAAACACGGTCGGGTCCATGCGCCGCACATGCACGTCGTGCCGGGCGGCAGCGTCGCGAGAATTTCGCTGATCGCCGATTGCGCCTGCAAGGTCGCCTGCGCCATGTCGGTGCCCCAGTCGAAGTTCAGCGAGATCTCCGCGGCGCCGCGGCTCGTCCTCGATTCGACGTCGCGCACGTTTGGCACACGGCGCAGCGCTTCCTCGACCGGCATCGTGACGAGCGTCGTCATCTGCTCGGCGGGGCGGTCGCCCGCCTCGAGCGACACGACCGCGCGCGGAAACGCGACGTTTGGAAACAGCGAGATCGGCAGACGGAATGCGCTCAGCGCGCCGGCTATCGCGAGCAAGGCGATGACGAACAGCAGCGAGCGGCGATGCGTCTGCATCCATTGACCGAAGTTCATCGCGCGCCATCCCCGCCGGCGCGTACCGCCATGCCGTCTTTCAGCTCGTAGTTGCCGCTGCTCACGACGCCGAGCATGGGGTCGAGCGGCCCGTCGACGCCGTAGCGCTCGCCGTTTTCGACCGCGATGCTCACCGCGACGCGGCGCGCCTTGTTTTGCGGCGTGATCTGGAACACGTACGCGTGTTGGCCATCCTGCAGCACGGCCGCGCGCGGCACGATCCAGTGCGTGCCGGTGCGCGTCGCGATGTCGCCAGAAACGCGTGTGCCGGGGATGAACGGCGTCTGCGCGAGCGGTACCGTCACGCCGATGTTGACCAGTTGCGATTGCGGATCGATCGCGGCTCCGACGAGCACCACGCGGCCTTCGATCGACGTCTGTGCGAGTGCCGTGGACAGGCCGTGCAGCGTGACGATGTCGCCGGGATGGATCGAGGCGGCGTCGGTGGGCTCGACGCCGAGCGTCACGTTTGCGCGCGCGTCGCGGCTCGCGCCACTCGCGAGTTGCAGAATCGCCGCGCCCGCTTGCACCTGGTCGCCTTGTGCCGCCGATAGCTGCAGCACCACGCCGTCGAACGGCGCGGTTACGACCTTGTTGCCGCTCGTGATGCCGGTCTGATTCTGCGCGGCGAGCGCTTCGCGCGCATCGTCGACGGCCTTGCTCGCGCTGGCGAGCTGCGATTGCGTCGCGAGCCCCTTGTCGTACAGCGACCGGGTACGCACGAGTTCGCCTTGCGCGAGCGTCAGCGCGCTTCTCGCCTGGGTGGCGGCAAGCACCGCGGCAGGATCGGCCTGCACGACGAAGAGCGGTGTGCCGCGTTTGACGGTCTCGCCCGCCTGCACGCGCATCTGCACGATACGTGACAGGTAGGGCAGGTTGATCGTCGTCAGGTTCGACGCGGTGGCCGCGACGATCCCGAAGCCGCGCACCGGCTGCGCGATTGCGGCGCGCTGCACGCGCACGGTCTGTACCGCGACCGACGGTTGAGCTTCGCTGGCGGCGTTGTCGTCCGCACGAACCGGATGGACCGATGCATACAGCAGGATCGCGCAAACGAGCGGCGCGGCGACGGCCGCAACGCGCGGCCACGGATGCCGCGACGAGAAGAGGCTATTTCGCATGAGTGTCGATGAAAGTCTGAGCGGAAGAGAAAGCATCGGGAATCGCGCTGCCGAGCAGCGCCTGCAAGCCGACGCGTTGTTCGTCGAGCGCTTCGCGCAGCGTCGCGACGTCGATGCGTTTCGCGAGCGCGGCGCTTTGCGCATCGGTGTATGCGCCGAGCACGAGGTTGTGTTCGGCGTAGGCCGCCGCGGCTTCGCGCGCGGCGCGCTCGACGCCGGGCAGCGCGGCTTCGGTCTGCTGCAATTGGCGCGCGAGAATCGCGCTGTCTTCGCGTAGCCGGGCGACGTCCGCATACGCCTGGTTCAGGCGGGTCTGGTACTCGTCGCGAAGCCGCTGGCGGGTCGCTTTTTCGATCGCGACATTGCCCTGGTTGCGGTTGAAGATCGGCAGACTCAGGTTGACCTGAAAGCCGCTCGTGTAGATGTTCGACGTGTCGCGCGCCCGCACGAAGCCGACCGACAGACTCGGGAACTGGCTCAGAATCGCCGCGCGATATTTCTGCTCCTGCGCTTCGTAGCCTGCCTGCAGCGCGATCAGGTCGGGGCGGCGGCGGGCGAGCTCGGCGAGCGCTGAGTCGAGTGTGGCGTCGGGGAGCGGCGCGACGACATCGTCGCTGCCCGATCGCAACTGCAATTGCACGTCGGGCGCGAGGCCCAGCAACGCATTCAGATCGTGATGGGTTTGCGCGGCCGCGCGCTCGGCATCGGTGTATTGCTTGCGTGCGTCGCCGTAGGCGAGCAGCGCGGCGGTGAGCGTATCGTCGGTCAGATTGCCAGCGGCGCGCGCCGCGGCCATGCGCTCGTAGCGCGTGCGCGCGAGCTCGCGCTGCTGTTGCAACAGCGGCAGCGTGCGCTGCTGGAAGCAGCGCTTCACGAACAGCTGCCGCGCTTGCGCGACGACCTGCCATTCCTGCCACAGCAGGCCGAGATCGGTCTTCGCGAGCGTCGCGTCGGCGGACTGTTTATTCGCGCTGCGCAGCACGATCGCCATCACGTCGATGCTGAGGCCATAATTGAACGCGCGCGTGGTGCCGGCCGCGCCCGGATAATCGCTCGACACGCTCAGTTGCGGGTCGGGCAGCAGACCCGCCGAATATGCCTGCGCGCCGGCAATGCCGAGATCGTCGCGGGCCAGTTTCAGACCGGGGTTGTTGGCGACCGCGAGCATCGCGACTTCATCGATGTCGAGCCCGTCGGCGGGATCGAAACGATGCGCGGCCAGTCCGGGCAGCGGCATGCTGGCGGGATCGATGCGGATCCGTTCGAGCGATCGCGCGGACGTCGAGGTGTCCTGCGGCGCGAGCGGCTCGCGGTGATAGGTCGCACAGCCGCTCATCAGCAGCACGCACAACGGCATCAGTGCGCGCCGACGCAGCGCCGCCACGGGATGGAAATCGGGCAAAATCCGGCTCCTGCGAATCATCGGAAGGGGCGAGCGACTCGCGAACGAGGCCTCGCAGAGAGGGCTGATTTTCCGCAGCGCGCGCTTAAGACAGGCTTAACGTCGAATCGCGCGAGCCGAGCCGTGCGAAATCGACGCGTCGTCCGTACCCCGTAAGGGTTCGTTAAGCTGCGACGGCCGATAATGCGGCGGCCAAAACCGCACCAAGGAGAGGAGAGGCCATGCGCCTGCTACTGGTCGAAGACGACGACATGATCGCGGAATCGGTGCTGGGCGCGATGCGCCGCGCCGGCTACGCGATCGACTGGGCCGAGGACGGCCGCGCGGCGGAACTGTCGCTCGATAACGGCGTGTACGACCTCGTGCTGCTCGACCTCGGCCTGCCGAAAAAAGACGGCATCGACGTGCTGAACGCGTATCGCCGCAACGGCGGCGCGGCGCCTGTGATCATCCTGACCGCGCGCGACGCGGTCGACGAGCGCATCCGCGGTCTCGATGCCGGCGCCGACGACTACCTGATCAAGCCGTTCGATCTCGACGAACTGGCCGCGCGCATTCGCGCGCTGCTGCGCCGGCGCACCGGCCAGAAGCAGCCGGTCTACAGTCACGGCGAACTGACGCTCGACCCCGCCGCGCATGAAGTCACCAAGGACGGCGTGCCGCTGCCGCTGGTGCCGCGCGAATTCGCGTTGCTGCAGGCGCTGATCGAGGAGCCGACCCGCGTGTTCACGAAGGCCGAGCTCGAAGAAAAGCTGTACGGCTGGGGCGAGGAAGTCGGCAGCAATACGATCGAAGTGCATGTGCACAGTCTGCGGCGCAAGATCGGCGCGGACCAGGTCGTGACCGTGCGCGGGGTCGGCTACCGCCTGAAGAGGTGCGGATGACGTCGATTCGCCGCTGGCTGCTCGGCTGGCTGATCTTCGGCATGGCGGCGGCGTCGATGATCGCGGCTTTCGCGATCTTCCATACCGCGCGGCGCGAGGCGAGCGAGCTGTTCGACTACGAACTGCGCACCGTCGCGCTGTCGCTGCCGTCGGCGCTGAGCGGCGCGGGCAGCCGCGAGCGGCGGGAACCCGACCTCGGCGATCTCGCCGACGACCGCATCGTCATCGAAATCTGGGACCGCGGCGGTACGCTCGTCTATCGCTCCGCGCGGGCGCCGGTGTTCGAGCGTCTGCCGCCGGGCTTTCACACAGTGCCGCGCGGCGAATACCACTGGCGCATCTTCGGCGTCGCGCAGACAGACCGCTACGTGCAGGTCGCGCAACCGGTCTCGGTGCGCGAAGAACTCGCGTTGCAGCTCGCGCTGCACACGCTGTGGCCGCTCGGCGTGCTGCTGCCGGTGACGATCGCGCTGGTGCTGCTGGTGGTCGCGCGCGGGCTCGCGCCGATCGGCGGGCTGTCGCGCGCGCTCGCGACGCGTTCGATCGATTCGCTCGAACCGCTGCGGCTCGACGGCAACCTGCCGGTCGAAATCCGGCCGCTCGTCGAAGCGCTGAACGATCTGCTGCAACGGTTGCATACGGCGTCGCAGGCGCAGCGCACGTTCATCGCCGATGCCGCGCACGAGTTGCGCTCGCCGCTCGCGGCGCTGAAGCTGCAACTGCAGGCGGCGTCGCGCGATGGATCGCTGAGAGGCGAGGGGCAGACGCTCGAGCGCGTCGAAAATCGGGTGAACCGGATCATCCACCTCGTGCAGCAACTGCTGACGCTCGCACGCGAAGACGCGCAGCCGGTCACGTCGACGGTGCCGGTCAGCCTGCGCCGCATCGGCGAGCAGGCGGTCAGCGACTGTTCCGTGCTCGCGGAGTTGCGCGAGATCGATCTCGGCCTCGAATGCGAACACGCGCGCACGCCGAACGACGCCTATACGGTGCTCGCGGAGCCGCACAGTATCAGCGTGTTGTTAGGGAACCTGATCAATAACGCAATCCGTCATACGCCGGCGGGCGGCCGTGTCGACGTGGTGCTGCGACGCACGGGCGAGCGCGTGGGCTTCGAGGTCGTCGACAGCGGCTCGGGAATTCCCGAGGCGGAACTCGAACGCGTGTTCGACCCTTTCTATCGCGGCGAGGAGTCGAAGGGCGAGGGCAGCGGGCTCGGTCTCGCGATCGTCGCGCGGATCGCCGAGCGGCATCAGCTCGGCCTGTCGCTGAGCAACAATGTCGGGGCGCCCGGTTTGCGGGTGTCGGTCACGGGGCTGCGCGCGCCCGCCGCCCACGCGCCCGTCACGGCCGCGAATTGACGATCGTCACTGCGGTTCGGGGTTGTCACAAGCACGTGAGCGCACGCTGCTACAATCTCGTTTTTACAGATCGACAGATTGGTTGTGCACTATGGGTTTCGAACAACTCGCTGAACTGAAGAAGCAACTGGCCGCGGCGCGCGCCGCCGCAGAGTCCGCCGGCAAGCCCGATCGCAAATCGGCCGCGCGCCCCGCTTCGAAGTCCGCTGGCAAGCCCGCTTCAAATTCAGCGGCACATCCTGGTTCACATGCCGAGCGTGGCGCCAATCCGGGCACGAAGCCCGGTGGCCGGCCCGGCGCGAAGCCGGCCGCAAAGGCCGGCGCTCGCCCGGACGGCAAGCCGGGTACCCGAGCCGGCGGCCCGCAGCCGGCGCGCCACACCGCGTCTGCCAAGCCGGCGGTGGACGCCAAGCCGGTGGACCCGGTGGTGCGCTCGATCGGTCGTCTGCAAAAACGTTTCCCGGTTGCTTTCCCGAAGAATCCGGCCCCGAAGCTGCCGCTGAAGATCGGCATTTTCGAAGACCTCGTCGTGCATGCGAAGGAAGTGTCGCTGAGCGAAGCCGAACTGCGCGACGCGATCAAGACGTGGTGCCGTGGCGGGCGCTACTGGAAGAGCCTCGTCGAAGGCGCGGCGCGCGTCGACCTGGCGGGCGTCGAAGCCGGCAAGGTCACGGCGCAGGAAGCGGCGGGTGCTCAGCGCCTGCTTGCGCATCGCGCGGCGAAGGGCGCGCAGAAGACCGCCACCGCGACGGCAAGCGCGAATGCGCCGACCGATGCAAGTACACCGGCCGAGGGCGCGGCCGCTGAAGCGCCGCAGGCCGAAGCAGGGGTAGCGGCAGTCGCGGAACAAGCGGCCCGCCAAGCGGATGCCGCTGCTGCGTCGCCGGAAGCCGTAGCGGCGGATGCCGCCGGGAGCGCGGACACCCAGGCGCAGACCAGCGCGCAACACGAACCGCAAGCCACCGTTCCCGCCTCGCCCCCCTCCCAAGCCTAACCTTGGCACAGCCCGTCATGGCCTCGATCACGAGGCCATGACGGGCGGCGCAGCCGTCAACCGGCTGCGCACGAATCCCACATGCTCGCGCAGCACGTAAAACGCATCCGCATACGCGAGCGGCATGCGCAGGTGGCTCAGCGCCGCCTCGATCTCGTCCAGTTGCCCCAGTAGCTGGGTGCGCTCCTCGTCGGTTGCGCCGGCGAGCGCGTGCCGCTCGATCGCGATCAGCGAACCGTAATAACGATAGATGCGCGAGCGCGCCCGCCACCGGTACAGCGCCGGAATCACGCGCATGGCGGGCAACAGCAGCACGGCGACCGGCAATAGCAGGAAGAGCGTACGATCGCCGATGCTCGCGAGCCAGAAAGGCAGCGTCCGATACAACAAGCCCTTGCCGGTCCGGTAATAGCGCTGCGCGTCGTCGCTGATCGGATATTCGTGCTCGACCGGGTTCGGGAACTGGCCGGCGTGCTGCAACAGGCCCGCGGCGCCGTGCACTTCCTGCGCCGCCTCGATCAATAGATCCGAAATCGCCGGATGCAGCGTGCTGCGCGCGACGAGTTCGACCGTCGGACTAATCAGGTGAACGGTCTCGGGCGGAATGCGCCGCTTCAGATCGAGCACGCCGGGCGGCAAGTCGATCTGGTCGAGAAACGGAAAGACGCGTGTATAGGCGCTCGCTTCGTCGAAATTCATCACCGAGATGCCGGGTACGCGCAATAGCCGCAGCATCAGGCCGCGCGTGGCCGAATCGCCGCTCAGAATCGCCGCGTCGACCTCGCCGGCAACCAGCTGGGTGGCGGCCTGCAGGCCGTCGCTCGGCACTAGCGTCGTGGCGCCGCCCGGCTCGATGCCGTTCGCCGCGAGCAGTTGCAGCGCGAGCAGCCGCGTGCCGCTGCCTTCGCGGCCGACCGCGATCCGCTTGCCTTCGAGCTGCGCCAGTTGCGTGAGCGCCGTGCCGCGATAGAACACGACGATCGGCACATAGAACACGCTGCCGAGCGAGACCAGCGACGAAGTATCGAGCCCT
Organism: Paraburkholderia sp. HC6.4b; assembly: GCF_014200875.1. NCBI lineage: Bacteria > Pseudomonadati > Pseudomonadota > Betaproteobacteria > Burkholderiales > Burkholderiaceae > Paraburkholderia > Paraburkholderia sp. HC6.4b. The sequence goes on along the minus strand of NZ_JACHDC010000030.1, from coordinate 73,352 downwards.
TCGGCCACCCCGCCCTGCACGAGAGCGATATCGACGTGCTGCTTCGGATCCAGCAGCCGCTGCAGGTTCTGCACGGAACCTTCGGATTCGAGCACGTTCAGGCGGATGCCGTTGCGCGCGAGGATCTTGCGGTACTGGTTCGCGGTGACGACGAACGAGCTGTCGCGCGGGCCGGCGCTGATCGTGATCGTGCGCGGCGGCGCCGGATTGGCGATCCAGACGATCAGCACGATCGCGAACGCGATCAGCAGCGCCGTGATGAAGTAGGGCAGCAGGTGCTCGCGCCATTCGGCGCGCGTAGGTTCGGCGGGAAAGTGCGGAGGCCGCGGACGCTGCGCTTTCATGAAGACTCCGTGCGGGAAGCCAGGTGAAGGCATTGTCGCCTGTGCGGGGCGGCTTTGCCGTCGACGGTTCGCTCTATTGACCGGGCGCGCGGCGCCGCATCGCGTGCTCACGCACGCGGCGCTCAAACGCGCTTGAACAACTGCCGCGCGAGCGAGCACATCAGCAGCGTCGCCGGCGATTCGTCCTGCAGGCGCCGGCTCATGATGATCGGCGACGCGGCGCTTGCCGACGGAATCGGCCGGTACGCGACGCCATGCGCGCGCAAGCCCTCGACGCTCTCCGGCACGAGACACACGCCGACCTGCGCGGCGACCAGCCCTAGCGCGGTCTGCAACTCCCGCACTCCATGGATCGCTTTCGGCTCCAGCGCCTGATCGTGCATTGCCGAGATCTGCTGGTCCGCATAGCTCGGCCGCGGCGTGCTCGGATAGACGATCAGGGTTTCCTCGGCGAGCGCGGCAAGCGTCAGCGGCTTCTTTTGCCGCGCGAGTGGATGGTCCTGCGGCAACGCGGCGATCATCCGTTCCTCGACCAGCACTTCGCGTGCGAGTTGCGCATCGTCGAAGCGCAGCCGGCCGAAGCCGACGTCGATGCGGCCACCTTTGAGCGCGGCCAACTGCTCGATCGTGAACATCTCGATCAGCGACAGCTCGATGTGCGGCGCGGCCTCGCGAAACGAGCGGATCACCGCGGGCAGCGCGCCATACAGCGTCGACGGTACGAAACCGATCACGATGCGTTCCGCGAGTTGCGCGAGCCGGCGCGTGAGCGGCGCGAGCTCGTCGGCTTCATCGACCAGACGTTTCGCCTGCGTGTAGAAAATGCGGCCGGCTTCGGTGAGCCGCAACGGCCGCGAGCCGCGCTCGAACAGCGGCAGGCCGACACTTTCCTCGATCTGCTGGATCTGCCGCGACAGCGGCGGCTGTGTCATATGCAGACGATTGGCCGCCCGCGTGATGTTCATCTCCTCGGCGACCGCGATGAAGTAGCGAAGTTGGCGAAATTCCATGCATGCCTCTGAGATGTGATGCGTCGGCGATTGGTGTTGCGTTGGTCTGCTGCGCCTTGGGCGCTGCCGGTTGCGGTACGGTGCTGCCGTCGCGGCGCTGCGCGAGGGCAACGAATGATAGCAACAGCGCCGCTAAATACCGGCCAGATGACGCACGAGCGCCTTTTCCGCGCGCGGCAGCGCATTCAGCTCGCGCATGCTGTTGCCGTCGTTCGTCACCAAAGAGTGGCAGCTGTTTGCGGGATCGGCCGTGCGCGCGCTCGTCGGACGCTTATGGCCGATGCTGGCGGGCATCGTACTCGGCACGCTGGTTGCGGCAGCTCGGTCAGCGCGTGCGCGGGCGTATCAGTGCGGCGAGTTTTCGTCGCTGGTTCTTTATCTGTCTGCTCGGCCCCGGCGTTCAATCGATGGTGCGCGCATCCGTTTAAAAGACGTTGGGAGCAGCGGATCGCGGAGGAGGGAGATCGTGTGGCCCATTATTCTCGATACGCTCGGCGCGCTCGCGGTGCTCGCGAGCGTGGCCGCGCACATCGCGCTGCTGCTCAGCAGCGAACAAAAGCGCGGTGAATAAAAGCGCTTTGAGTGTGTAGCGCCTGATCGTGGCGTCTGCCCGTAGGAGTCTTGTGCGGTTGCACGTCTCTGCTGCCGCGTTCCGCTCTTGCGGTCGGTCAGCGCGCGCTTGCGCGACGCCGACGCCGCGGCGCAAGCCAAACAACATCAATCGTCGTAAGCCACGCGGAAACGGGGCCATCGAGGTCCGATGCGAATCGATTGTTCGTCGGAAGCGGCGTATCAATTCGTCTCGAGCCGCTTTATCCGGCCTCGCGCCATGCCTAAATTAACGACCAGTGACAGCGCCACTGCATTTCCGGCTTTTATTGGCGTGGACCCCGCGGCTTCTCGCGAGGCATGCCGGCGCGAACCATTGAAAGGACACGATGATGAGCAAGCTCACAGGCAAGGTAGCGGTTGTAACGGGTGCATCGAAAGGCATCGGAGCGGCGATTGCGAAGGCATTGGCGGCGCAAGGCGCGTCGGTCGTGGTGAACTATGCGTCGAGCCGCGCGGGCGCCGACAAGGTGGTCGCCGATATCACGGCAGCGGGCGGCAAGGCGATCGCGGTTGGCGGTGACGTGTCGAAGGCCGCGGACGCGAACGGCATTATCGATACGGCGATCGAAACGTACGGGCGGCTCGACGTTCTCGTCAACAACTCGGGTGTCTATGAATTCGCGGCGCTCGAAGAGATCACCGAAGCGCACTTCCATAAGCACTTCGATGTCAACGTGCTCGGGCTGCTGCTCGTGTCGCAGGCGGCGGCCAGGCATCTGGGCGAAGGCGGCAGCATCGTCAACGTGAGCTCGGTCGTGACCCGCATCACGCCGGCGACCACCGCGGTCTACACGGCGACCAAGGGCGCGGTCGATGCGATCACCGGCGTGCTCGCGAAGGAACTCGGACCGCGCAAGATCCGCGTGAATTCGGTGAATCCGGGCATGGTCGAGACCGAGGGCACGCACAGCGCCGGCGTGATCGGCTCGGACTTCGAAACGTGGGCGATCAGCACGACGCCGCTCGGCCGTATCGGCCAACCCGACGATATCGCGGATGTCGTCGCGTTCCTCGCGTCGGATGACGCGCGCTGGTTGACGGGCGAGAGCCTGATCGCGAGCGGCGGCTCGCGTTAAGTCTGGAGGGGTTGCCAACGCTGGTGGCAACCCGCGGAACGATTCGAGCGCGATCGCGGGCGGCGGGGCCGGCAGCATGAAGGCCACGCCGCTCCTCGCGGCGACGGCGCGCGAGCTACGCGCGTTGAACATCGCCCCCCAAGACCTCTGTTTCGGCTCCCGGCAACTCCACCGCAAAAAACGCGTCGAGCAGATTCGAACCCGGCCGCTCGGCGAGCCGCGTCAGCGATTCGATCATCTGCACGCGGCAATCGAGCAGCGGCACCATCCGGATCCGCCGCGACTCGTTGAACTCTGCGCGCGCAATGACGCCGACGCCGATTCCCTGCGCGACCGCTTCCTCCAGCGCCTCGCGGCCATCCACGTACATGACCGGCTCGACTTGCAACGACTCGCGCACGAGCTCGATTTCGAGCAGTTGTTGGGTGACCGATTGCGGCTCGCGGAAGATCATCGGCTGTTCGACGAGCTCCGCGTAACTCAGCCGGCGCTTCTTCGCGGCCGGGTAGCTCGCCGGCACCATCGCGACCAGCGGATCGCGCCGCAACACGCGCGACTGCAAGCGACTATGCACCTGCGGCGCGGCCGTGATCGCCGCGTCGACCGCGCTCGACAGCACGCGCTGCATGCACTCTGCCGCATTGGCGATCGACAGCGTGACGACGATGCCCGGGTGCCGCTGGCGAAACGCGCCGATCAGCGCGACGGCGAGATCGGGCGCATCGGCCGCGAGCGATAGCGAACCCGACTCCAGCCCGCCCGCTGATTCGAGCAGTTGGCGCGCGTCCCGCTCGCAACTGAGCATATGCCGTGTCACGCTGAACAGGCGCAGCCCGAGTTCAGTCGTCTCCACGCCGCGCGGCCCGCGCTCGAACAGTTTGACGCCGTAATCCTGTTCGAGCCGCCGCACGTGATCCGACACCGCCGGCTGCGTCAGCGACAACGCCTGCGCCGCTTTCGAAAAGCCGCCATGTTCCGCGACCGCATGGAACGCCCGCAATTGCGCGTATTGCACGTGTGCCTCGCCAGCAAATAAGTTTTTGCGATACCGTCATCGATTATATCGATTTTGCCGATGGACAACGCTTCTGTATCGTGTGAGCTATCGACATAGCGATATCGGAGTGGCGGACATGGAAAGCGCGATCGGCGGTTCGGCGGCGACATTGGCCGTGGCAGCCGCGGCAACATCGACCCGTTGCACCACACCCTGCGCCGCGCCGGCTGGCGGCGAGCCTTATCTGCTGACGCCGGGCCCGCTGACCACGGCACTATCGACGAAACAGGCGATGCTGCGCGACTGGGGCTCGTGGGACGGCGACTTCCGCGCGATGACCGCCGAGTTGCGCGCGAGCCTGCTGGCGATCGCCGGCGACACCGCGGGCGACTACGACTGCGTGCCGCTGCAGGGCAGCGGCAGCTACTGCGTCGAAGCGATGCTCGGCAGCCTGATTCCGCGCGACGGCCACGCGCTCGTGCTCGCGAACGGCGCGTACGGCAAGCGCGCGGCGATCACGCTTGGCTATCTCGGCCGCGCCTGCACACTGCTCGACAAGGGCGACTACCTGCCGCCGCGCGGCCTCGAAGTCGAGCGCATGCTTGCCGCCGATCCATCGATCACGCACGTGGTCGCGATCCATTGCGAAACGAGCTCGGGCATCCTCAATCCGCTCGATGAGATTGCAGCCGCGGTCGCGAGGCACGGCCGCAAACTGCTGATCGATTCGATGAGCGCCTTCGGCGCGGTGCCGCTCGACGTGCGGCAGATCGCGTGCGAGGCGTTCGTGTCGTCGGCGAACAAGTGCATCGAGGGCGTGCCGGGTTTCGGCTTCGTGATCGCGCGCAAGAGCGCCCTGCGCGAGGCGAAAGGCCGCAGCCATTCGCTCGCGCTCGATCTCTACGATCAATGGGACGTGATGGATCGCACGGGCCAGTGGCGCTTCACGCCGCCCACGCATACGGTGGCCGCGTTCCTCGAGGCGCTGCGTCTCTACCAGCTCGAAGGCGGGCAGCCCGCGCGGCTCGCGCGCTACGCCAACAATCGCGACGTGCTGGTGGCCGGCATGCACGAGCTTGGCTTCGAGCCGCTGCTCAACGGGCGCTGGCGCTCGCCGATCATCGTGACGTTTTTTTCGCCGGCGCATCCGTCGTTCGAGTTCGTGCGCTTCTATGAACTGATGAAGGAGCAGGGCTTCATCATCTATCCGGGCAAGCTGACGGTGGTCGACAGTTTCCGCATCGGCTGCATCGGTCAGGTCGACGAGCAGGTGATGCGACGCGTGGTCGATGCCTGCGCGCAAGCGCTGCGCACGATGGGCGTCACGCACGCGGGGCCGCCGCCCGCCGCGCTCGACGAACGCAAGGCACTCGCGCAGGCGGCCTGAGCCGCGACAGCAAACCCGCGACGGCAAACCCAATACATTCGGATTCCTGGGGATTCAAGCAGATGAAACACGTGAAGGCAGTGATTTTCGATTGGGCCGGCACGGTGGTCGACTACGGTTCACGCGCGCCGATGGGCGCCTTCGTCGAGACCTTCGAGCAGTTCGGCGTGCCGATCACGATCGACGAAGCGCGCGGCCCGATGGGCATGGCCAAGCGGCCGCATATCGCGGCGCTGATGGCGCTGCCGCGTGTCGCGCAGGCTTGGGCCGAGCGCCACGGCCATACGCCGACCGACGCCGATATCGACGCCGTGTACGACGTGTTCGTGCCGAAGAACATCGCGGTCGCGGCGAGCTACAGCGCGGTGATCCCGGGCGTCGCCGAAGTCGCGAGCGCCTTGCGTCAGAACGATATCCGCATCGGCACGACGACCGGCTATACCCGCGAGATCATCGACGAAATCGTACCGGGCGCGGCCGCGCAGGGCTTTGCGCCGGACAGCATCGTGTGCACCGGCGATACGCCGGAAGGGCGGCCGTCACCGTACATGATCTACCGGACGCTGCCGCTGCTCGGCGTGTGGCGCGCGAAAGAGGCGATCAAGGTCGACGACACCGAGGTCGGCATCGAAGAAGGCATCAACGCCGGCACGTGGGCGGTCGGTGTCGCGGTGAGCGGCAACGCGTTCGGCATGAGCGAGGCGGAGGTGAAGGCGTTGCCGGCCGACGAATTCGCCGCGCGCCGCAACGCCGCGATGGCCAGGCTGAAGGCGGCGGGCGCGCATTACGTGATCGATAGCGTCGCGGATCTGATGCCGGTCGTGTACGACATCGACGCGCGGCTCGCGCGCGGCGAGCGGCCTTGAAGCGTCACTTGAAGAAACCGACCGCGAGATCGATGAACTCGCGCACCTTGCGCGGCACGAACTCGCGGCTCGGATACACCAGCGACACGGCCACGTCGCCATTGAGCACCGCATAGCCGTCGAGCACGCGCACCAGCGTGCCGGCGCGCAACTCGTCCTCGACCATTTCGAGCGGCAGCAGCGCGATGCCCATCGCGCCCAGCGCGGCCTGCTTCTGCATGATCATGCTGTTGACCGTGAACGATGCATCGATGGCGATGCTCTCGCCGCTATCGTCGCCGTCCTCGTTCGCGCTTTCGGCATCGCCGTCACCCTTGCGGAAGATCCACATCGGGCCGGTCGTGTCGAACGGCGCGGCAATCAGCCGATGCCCGTCCAGTTCGGCCGGCGTTTGCGGATGACCGGCCTGCGCGAGATACGCGCCCGCTGCTACCGGCACCGCGTGCGAGTTGATCAGACGCCGCGCCACCAGCGACTCCGAGCGGATCATATGCTCGGTCACGATGCCGACATCGAAGCCGCCTTCGAGCAGATCGACCCGTTTTTCCGTCAGCGTGACGCGCAGGTTGACTTGCGGAAAGCGCGCCTGATATTCGGCGAACAGCGGCGTTAGCCGAAACAGCGAAAAACTGCCGAGCGCGACGATGCGCAGGTCGCCCGCCACGTCGCGCGAGGCCGTGGTCGCGCGCGACTCCACTTCCTCCAGTTCGGCGAGCAGCACGCGGCAACCGTCCGCGTATTGCGCGCCGGCCTCGGTCAGCACGACCTTGCGCGTGGTGCGCTGAAACAGGCGAATGCCGAGATGCTGTTCGAGGCTCGACACATGACGCGTGACGACCGACGTCGACACGTTCAGTTGCCCGGCGGCCTGCGCGAAGCTGCCGACATCGGCCACCTTGACAAAGGCCTGCATGGCCTGAAAAAGATTGATCATTCGAGTCCAAAAAACGTCTTTGTTGTAGCGGACGGCGTGGCGCATGCGCGCGCGGCGTGGCCGCTTTCGGCGCGCCAGCGGCGCTCGTTTTCGATGCGATCGGTCAGCTTCGGCCCGACTTCGTTGCGATACCAGCGCAAGCCCCAGTTGGTCTTGTCCAGATGCGTATGCCCTTCGACGAAACCGGCAGCAGCAGCGCGTCGCCGCCGTCCTCGACCGGCACACCGGGCTCGCATGGCAGAGCGGCGCCGAGCGCGGCGATCCGGCCATCGACGATCGACACCTCGGCGCGCTTGCCGTCGGCGAGCCGCACGTGGGTGACCAGCGAGGCGTTCGTCGTGGGGCGCGGGGTGGTCGTGGTCATGGGCGGCGGGCAAGGGGAATGAACGGGATGAAAGGGGTGAACGGCCGGTGCGTTGACGCAACCCGCGATGCTACCCTTAGACGATAATAAATCCGCCCCCGTTACGGCAAATACAGCGTGAATTAATCCGGAAATTCGGCGCGGCGAGATTGCGGCGCGAGGCCGCGCCGACCGGCAAAATCCAAGGCCGGACGGCGGTTCACGGTATACTCCCGCGTAACTTGCCTGATCGCCAGGCTTGCCCGATACTCAGCTGTTACCCCCAAATCTCCCCGTACGTCGAGTTTAACGCTACTGCTTATGAGTACAATCCTTGAAAGTCTTCCGATCGGCCAGAAGGTCGGTATCGCGTTTTCCGGCGGCCTCGACACTAGCGCCGCGCTGCACTGGATGCGCAAGAAGGGCGCCGTGCCGTACGCCTACACGGCCAACCTCGGTCAGCCCGACGAAGACGATTACGATTCGATCCCGCGTCGCGCCACACAATATGGCGCCGAAGGCGCGCGCCTGATCGACTGCCGCGCGCAGCTGGTCTCGGAAGGCATCGCGGCGCTGCAGTGCGGCGCGTTTCATATCTCGACGGCGGGCGTCACCTACTTCAATACGACGCCGATCGGCCGCGCCGTGACCGGCACGATGCTGGTCGCCGCGATGAAGGACGACGGCGTCAACATCTGGGGCGACGGCAGCACGTACAAGGGCAACGACATCGAGCGTTTCTACCGCTACGGTCTGCTCGTGAACCCGGACCTGAAGATCTACAAGCCGTGGCTCGACCAGCTGTTCATCGACGAACTCGGCGGCCGCTCGGAAATGTCCGAGTTCATGCGCCAGTCGGGCTTCGACTACAAGATGTCGGCGGAAAAGGCGTATTCGACCGACTCGAACCTGCTCGGCGCGACGCACGAAGCGAAGGACCTCGAAAGCCTGGAGTCCGGCATCAAGATCGTGAACCCGATCATGGGCGTCGCGTTCTGGCGCGACGACGTGCAGATCGCGAAGGAAGAAGTGACGATCCGCTTCGAGGAAGGCCAGCCGGTCGCGCTGAACGGCCAGACGTTCCCGAACGCGGTCGAGCTGCTGCTCGAAGCGAACCGGATCGGCGGCCGTCACGGTCTCGGCATGAGCGACCAGATCGAGAACCGCATCATCGAGGCGAAGAGCCGCGGCATCTATGAAGCCCCGGGCCTCGCGCTGCTCAACATCGCATACGAGCGTCTGGTCACTGGCATCCACAACGAAGACACGATCGAGCAGTTCCGCGAGAACGGCCGCCGCCTCGGCCGTCTGCTGTATCAGGGCCGCTGGTTCGATCCGCAGGCGATCATGCTGCGCGAAACCGCGCAGCGCTGGGTCGCGCGCGCGATCACCGGCGAAGTGAGCGTCGAGCTGCGTCGCGGCAACGACTACTCGATCCTCAGCACGAAGTCGCCGAACCTCACGTATCAGCCCGAGCGTCTGTCGATGGAAAAGGTCGCATCGACGTTCTCGCCGCGCGACCGCATCGGCCAGCTGACGATGCGCAACCTCGACATCACCGACACGCGCGACAAGCTGCGCATCTACTCGCAGGTGGGCCTGCTGTCGTCGAACGAGACGTCGGCGCTGCCGCAGGTGAAGGGCGATAAGGAGTAAGGCGGCGCGTCTGATTACCTGAACGTCGCATCGATCGATGGGCCGGCTCGCGAGAGCCGGCCCATTTTCTTTGGGGCTCCCGGATGCGCTCCGGCGCCTGGGCGCGATCCCACATTCTGTGCTCAAGTTTCGCGTGCCTATGCCGTTGACATAAGCTAAGCCCATTCTGGAACCCTTCCGTGCAACTCGCTTACAGTAACGACCGTCTCGCCAGCCGGATGCCAGTCGACTCGACCGCCGCCGGCGAACCCGAGGTCGAGTCTTCGGTCATCGAGTGGCTGTTGCACGACGACCAGGTGATGCGCGAGTGCTTCACGCATGCGGCGGAGATTCTGAAGAGCGTGACCGGCGCGGCAATTACCGCGATCGTGCTGCTCGACGAGGAGCATCAGCACTATCGCGCGGAAGTCGGCATGGCGATGCCGCTCGTCACGCGTGCGCGCTCGCTCGCCGACTACGCGGTGCGCGATGCCGACCTGTTCGTGATCGAGGATGCGCACAACGACAGCCGCTTCGGCGAATGCATGCTCGTCAAGCGTCATCCGTTCGTGCGCTTTTACGCGGCGATCGCATTGCGCGCGCCGAACGGCGAGATCGTCGGCGCGCTGTGCGCGATGGACCCGGCGCCGGGCCGGCTCGACGCGGGCCGGCGCGGCGTGTTTTACCACCTGCGCGCGATGATCGAAAACGATCTGAAGATGCGCACGGCCACCGCGATCGATCCGCTCACCCAGTTGTACAACCGGCGCTTCCTGCTCGAAACCATCGCGCGCCGCTGGAAGGAGGCGCGCGACGGCGACGTGATGGGCTCGGTGGTCGTCGACGTCGACTGGTTCAAGCAGTACAACGACACCTACGGTCATCAGGCCGGTGATCACTGTCTGAGTCTGGTCGCCTCCGTGATGCAGGCCGCCGCCGACAGCGAGCGCATCGTGGTCGGGCGCATGGGCGGCGAGGAGTTCGGAATGCTGGTGCTCGAAGCGCAACCATCGATGCTCGAAGACACGCTCGAAACGCTGCGCCAGCGCGTGGCGGACCTCGCGATCGAGCATCGCGCGTCGCCGCTTGGGGTGGTGACGGTCAGCATTGGCGCGTCGCTCACGCGTATCAGCGATCTGTCGCGACCCGCGCATCGCGACGGTTTCGCGAGCGCTGACCGTGCGTTGTATCGCTCGAAGCATCAAGGACGAAATCGCGTGACGATGGCGTAGCGGGCGTTGGCGATTGCGTCGGTACGGCTCTATCTTCAGTCATGGCGCATTGCTTATAGGACCATCGTCCCATTTTCACCCGTTGCCAGCGTGGCAATATGGATGCGCGTAGTGAACGTCGACGCAGTCGCCGGGTGCGACAGCAGGGTGTTTTACGATGCGCATCATTCAAACGTTGCTGTACATCGCGGCGTTCTGCTCAGGCATGATCGTCGGCCCCGCGGCGTGCGTCGCCGCCCAAAGTGCCGCCGCGCAGCCGGCCGCCTCGTCGGCCCTCCCGGCATCCCCAACCGCCGCGGCGTCGGCTCCCGCGGCGCGCCGTATCGATCTCGGCAATCAACCGTTCACGGGCGATTTCGACGCCATGCTCGACCGGCGTCTGATCCGCGTGCTGGTTCCCTACAGTCGAACGCTCTATCTGAATGAGCAAGGTCACGAACGTGGGCTGACCGCCGGTCTCATGCGGGACTTCGAGCGTTATGTGAACAAGAAGTACCGGGCGACGCTCGGCAAGCGTCCGCTCACCCTGGTCATCATTCCGACGACTCGCGACCAGTTGCTCCCGGGGCTGATAGCGGGCCGGGGCGACATCGCCGCGGGCAATCTGACGGTCACGGAGGTCCGCCTGAAGCAGGTCGACTTCGTGGCGCCGCGTGACCGGACAGCAGTACGCGAAGTGGTCGTGACCGGGCCGAAGTCGCCGGCCGTCGCGAAGCTCGACGATCTCAGCGGTAAGACGGTCCATGTGCGGCCCAGCAGCAGCTATTACGAGAGCCTGAACGCGTTGAACGCGCGTTTTGGCAAGGAAGGCAAAGCTCCGGTGAAACTCGTGCCGCTGCCCGACGCGCTCGAGGACGAGGACGCGATGGAGATGCTCAATGTCGGGCTGCTCCAGATCCTCGTCGTGGACGACTGGAAGGCAAAGGTATGGGCGCCGGTACTGGCTGGAATCGTCGTGCACAACGATATTTCGGTGCGCGACGCAGGCTACATCGGCTGGGCGGTGCGCTTCAAGAGCCCCAAACTGCAGGACGCGATCAACGACTTCTACCTGAATTACGTGAAGAAGCAGAGTGTCGCGGAAGTCCGTCTGCAGCAGGAAATGAAGCGCATCAAGCAGATCTCCAACAATACGGAGTCAGCGGAGCTGAAGCGGTTCGGGCAGACGGTCGGTCTTTTCGAAAAATACGGAGCGCAGTACCGCTTCGATCCGCTTTTGCTGGCGGCTCAAGGCTATCAGGAATCCCAGCTGAACCAGAGCGCCCGCAGTCACGTTGGCGCAATCGGGATCATGCAGTTGATGCCAGCCACGGGGAAGGAACTTGCGGTTGGCGACATCAGGGTGGCGGAGTCCAACATACATGCGGGAGCGAAATATCTCGATGTGCTGATGGCCCGTTACTTTCCCGATGCTCACTTCTCGGAACGGGACCGCTCGCTGTTCGCATTCGCAAGCTACAACGCAGGACCCGCAAAGATCGCCAGAATGCGCAAGGAAGCGGCGGCGCGCGGTCTCGATCCTAACAAGTGGTTCAACAATGTCGAAATCGTAGTCGCCGAGAAAATCGGCATCGAGCCGACGACGTACGTGCGCAATGTCTTCAAATATTACGTTGCGTACCGGCTCGTCCGGGAGGCCGAGGCTGCACGCGCTCGCGCTATCGGGCAGATGCGCAAGCAGGGCGGAGCGTGAGTAAAGCGGGCATCTGAAAGCGCTGTCACCGCAGCGACGTGCCGCAGCCACGCCGCTGCGCGATTGTCGAGGCGCGCGCGCGAATAAACGCCGTCGGGCGTTCACGTGGAGTCTGAATATGTCGACCGTTGAAGATCGCTTGCACGCACTTGGCTACGTCTTGCCGGAACCGTTGCGGCTTCCTCCCGGCCTGACGCTTCCGTTCCCATGGGTGCGGATAGTCGGCCACAGGGCTTGCATCTCGGGCCATGGACCGACCAACGCGGACGGCTCGCTGGCCGAGCCACTTGGCAAGGTGGGCAGTCAGGTCTCGCAGGAGCAGGCCTTCGTGGCGGCTCGTCTCACCGCGCTCGCTATTCTGGGCAGCCTCAAGCGCGAGCTCGGAAGTCTGGAGCGCATCGCCTGTTGGACGAGGGTGTTCGGCATGGTCAACTCGGCACCCGGGTTCAACCGACAGCCCGCGGTGATCAACGGCTTTTCGGAACTGATACTCGCTGTCTTTGGCGAGGAGCGCGGTGGTCACGCTCGCAGCGCGGTGGGACTGGCCGAGCTTCCCTTCAACATTCCCGTGGAGATCGAGGCTGAAGTCGAACTTTTTCCACGAGACGCTCGAGCGCTTGCATCGAGCGAGGCGTGAGTTCGTGCCGCCACCGCTGTCGCGAGCGATCGTCTGAGGCCAGCGTCGATGCAATTCGCGTGAATGCGAATCTGCATGGCAAGCCGACCATCACCGTGCAAGATGCGCGGATGCGCTGGTGCCGATCAATCACGCGTCGCGGCCGTATCTCGGATTGAACCAGGTGGTCGAGGGCGGCGCGAGCAAGCTGGCGCTGTACGAAGTCACGAACGGTCAGCACTTTGACGCGTTCCTCGGCGTCGCCGGTTTCGATACGCGTTTCGTGCCGTTGCATTACTACAATCTTCAGGCGCTCAACCTGATGTGGGCTCATCTGAAGAACGGCACGCCGTTGCCGCCGTCGCAGGTGATCCACACGATACCGCGCGGCGGCGTGCCCGGAGCCGCACCGGCGCTGACCACGGCCAACCTGCCGGCGATCGCGGCGACCCCGGGTGTCAATGCGATTTCCGCAACGAATGGCGCCGTGAACGTGCCGAATTGAGCGGCGCGTGCTGAAGCAATGCGCGCACACAGGTATCCGCCTGGGTGCGCGTTGCTGTGCATCTGGACGCCGCACGAGCGGTGCTGAGCTTCGCGCCGCGCAAAACGCTTTAGGCGCCGATCAGCTTCAACCCGACCGGCAGCGATTCGCCGAACACGCGACCTTCGTCGGCGTTATCGAGCGCGACGACTTCGCTGACCATCGTGACCCAGGCGCGCGGCGCGCTCGCCGCTTCGAGGCGTCGCACGACGCTCGCGCGCAGCGCGTCGGGCAGATCGCGCGAGCGGTCGCCGCTCATGCGGGCGATCTGGACGGCCGCGAAGGCGGCGGGGTCGACCTTCTTCCAGTCGAGCGCGAGGATCGCATCGAGCCATTGCGCGGCGACCCCGGGCGGCACGACGCTATGGGCGCTGCCGTAAAACGGCTGGCGCGCGCCGATCCGTCCGACCGCCCACCAGCTTTGATGGTTTTCCGCGGGCTTTTTCAGGCGAGCGAGCACCGCCTCGCCGAGTTCGATCTTGCGTTCGGCCGGAATCCGTTCGAGCGATGCGGACAGGCGCACCATATCGGCGAAGCCGGTCTTCGCGACATCGAACGGCAGCTTGTGACGCGATTGCGCGGCCTTCTGCAGATAGTCCATCGCGTCGAGCACGCGCAGCTGCGCATCTTCGCCGAGGCCACCGGCCGCGCGGCGCCACAGCGTCCACCATTCCGACCATACCAGGCTGTCGGTCACGTACTGGATGCCATCGTCGAACAGCGTCCACAGTTGCTCGACGCGCCATTCGTCGAGCGGATAACCGAAGCCGGGCCGCACGCAATAGCCGGCCAGATTCAGCCACAGCCGTTCGTGATCGGCCGAGCGGCGGCGGCGGCGCGCGCGCTCCCACAGCGCGCCGAACAGTTCGCGCAGCAACGCGCTGTTCCAGCTGTCGCGCGGGCCGAGCAGATGTTCGAGCTGCGCGCGCAGTCGTTTGATCTCCTTCGGGTCGACGTTTTGCGCGCGGGCGCCGAAGCAACGGTCGATCAGTTCGATCGCGCGATCGAGCGCCGGGTGGCGTTGCGGTGCGCCCTCGGCGGATAGCTCCACTTGCGCGTCGGCGTGGCGCAGCTGGAATTCGAGCAGCCAGCGTTGCGATGGCTCGTCGAGCTCGATGCAATGGACGTCGAGCGTGCCGACCTCGGTCAGCGACGTCGCGATGCGCACGGCGGTTTCGCGAGCGCGATGGCCGTCGCGTGGCTGGACGATCGTCGCGATCGGCGGCAGACGCACGAAGTCCCCGCCCGCGAGGTCGACCAGTTCGCCGGGCTGATACGCGGTGTCCGCGCTCGACGACACCAGGTGAAAGCGCACCGGATGCCCGAGCCGCAGCGCGAACGTGCGCTCCGCGATCAGAATCTCGTGACCTTCCTCGGTGCCGCGCGGCAGCAGGCAGATGCCGCGTTGCGCCGGCGCCGCGTCCGGCTCGGCGTCGTCTTTGCCGGCAGGCGTTTCGTCGAGCACCAGAAAATAGCTGCGCGCCGAACCGCCGCCGATTTTCGGCGCGAAGCCCGCGCGCGCGAGCGTATAGGCGACCGCGCCGCGCGCGACCGCGACGTCGGGGTTGTCGTTGTGCAGCACGTTGAGCGGCGCGCCGCGCCACCCGCCGAGCGTGTCGGCCAGACGCCGCGACAGCGCGTCGGCGCGGAACACGCCGCCGTTGAGCAGCAGCGTGTCGGGAACGGGCAGGGCGGCTGTGCCGGATGCGTCCGGTGTGCTGGAATCCGCCCCAAGGGCCTTGCGCGACTGCGCGGCGAAGCGTTCGAGAAATGCCGCGATATGCCGCGTGACCGCCGCATCGGTCGCGTACGGCAGGCCGAATTCGACGATCGCGCCGCGCGGCCGGCCCGGACGCTGATCGGCGGCCACCCGCGGCAAGAAACCATCGACGATGATCTTCTCGACCTCGTCGCGCGTGACCTGCGTCGTGCGCGCGCCGCCGATCAGCTTCGAGCCCGCGCCGAGCAAGGTGACCGGCGCCGACTCGGGCGCCTGCGCGCCGAGCAATTGCTCCTTCGCGACGCGGCATCGCTCGACCAGCTGCGACAGGCTCGCCGCCGATAGCCGTTGCGGCGCCTGCGCACCGCCGCCGGCACCACCCAACAGCCGCGCCTCGACCAGATGCGCGAGCGCGAGGTCCATGTTGTCGCCGCCGAGCATCAGATGATTGCCGACGCCGATGCGCGTCAGGCGCGGCTCGCCGTCGTCGGACAGGCCGACTTCGATCAGCGTCAGATCGGTGGTGCCGCCGCCGACGTCGCAGATCAGCACGAGCCGGGTGTCCGCCAACTCGTCGGCAAGCGTGTCGCGATGCCGGAACAGCCAGTCGTAGAACGCGGCCTGCGGCTCTTCGAGCAGCCGCAGCGACGGCAGCCCCGCGAGCCGCGCCGCTTCGACGGTCAACGCGCGCGCGCCTTCGTCGAACGATGCGGGCACCGTCAGCACGACGTCCTGCTGTTCGAGCGGCGCCTTCGGAAAGTGCTGGTTCCATGCGGCGCGCACGTGCGCGAGGTAGCTCGCGCTCGCGTCGAGCGGCGAAATCTTGCGGACGTCGTCGGGCGCGCCCCACGGCAGGATCGGCGCGACGCGATCGACCGACGCGTGCGACAGCCAGCTTTTCGCGCTGGCGACGAGCCGCCCCGGCACCTGCGCGCCGAGCAGCCGCGCGAGCCGGCCGACCACGACCGGCTGCGTCGCGTCCTTGCCGTGGCCCGACGCCGCACGCGCACCGGACCACGGCAACTGCAGGTCGGCCGCGCTCAGTTCGCCGTCGGCCGCCTGATAGCGCACCGACGGCAACAGCGGCCGCGCGGCGACTTCGCCGGGGCTCACGAGTTGCTCGATCTCGAACACACGAATCTGCTGCGATCCGGCTTGCGCGTACGCGAGCACCGTGTTGCTGGTGCCCAGATCGATGCCGACGCTGTACCGCTTCATGTCAATCACGCATTCGCGTTGCCGCGCACGTCGAATTCGACTTTCCAGCGTTCGTCGGAGCCGCGCGGGATCGCTTCGAGTTCGAGCGTGCCCGCTTCGGTCACGCGCGCGTGCAGCTTCACCGGCACGACTTCGCCGGCGGTGCGGCCGGCCGCCGGCAGCGTCGCCTCGATTTCCTCGAGTTCCTGCAACTCCTCGGGGCCCCAGTAATCGAGCAGCGTGCCGACCTGATCCTGACGACGCACCGACGAGCCGAAGAAGCGGAAATGCACGGGCTCGCCGACGACCAGCCCGAACTCCTGCGCGGGCAGCTCGGCGTCGGTGCCTTCTTCCATGCCGAACGGCGCGACGCACAGCGCCTGCACCGGCGGCTCGAGCCCGGGCACGGCCGGCATCGCCGATTCGATCGCGATGTAGTACGCGCGCGCGGTGCCGCCGCGAATCCGCACGCCGCGGCCGCGCCGCACGTAGCCGTAGTAGGCCGCGCCGCGCGCGACCGCCAGATCGAGGTCCGCGCCTTCGAGCAGACGGGCTGGCGCCGCGCCTTCGGTCGCGAGCCAGCCGTTCAGCGTGCCCATGATCCGTTCGACCAGCAGCGTCGACTTGAACACGCCGCCGTTGAACAGCACCGCGGTCGGATGCAGGAAGCTCGCGTTGGGCGCGACATGCTCGCGCAGCCCTTCGAGTTCCGCCAGCGCGCCGACCTGACGCCCGAGGAACGCCGCCAGATGCCGCGTGATGCCCGCGTCCTGCGCATACGGCAGGCCGAGCTGCGTCAGACCGACCCGCGCGCGGCTCACCGGACGCGCGGCGCTGTCGACCTGCGGGAAGAAGCCGTCGAGGATCGTCTGCGTCAGTTCGGCGCGCGTCAGCTCGGTGCGGATCGAGCCGCCGATCAGCTTCGAGCCGCGGCTCGGCACGACGAGCGGCACGGTGTCGGTGGCGGGGTCGCTGAGCAGCGTTTCCTTCGCCGCGCGGCACGCGTAGGTGAGCGCGCGCAGTTGCCACGCGTCGGCCTGGGTACCCTGCGCGGCGAGCTTGCGCGCGACCACGTGCGCGAGCGCGAGGTCCATGTTGTCGCCGCCGAGCAGGATGTGATCGCCGACCGCGACGCGATGCAGTTCGAGATTGCCGTCGCGCTCGATCACCGCGATCAGCGACAGGTCGGTCGTGCCGCCGCCGACGTCGACGACGAGGATGATGTCGCCGATCTTGACCTGCTTGCGCCACTGGCCGCCGCTCTTCTGGATCCAGCTATAGAGCGCCGCCTGCGGCTCTTCGAGCAGCGTCACGCGCGTGAAGCCGGCGGCCTCGGCGGCCTCCGCCGTCAGCTCGCGCGCCGCGGGGTCGAACGACGCCGGGATCGTCACGGTGACGTCCTGCTCGCCGAACGGCGCGTCCGGATGCGCGTGGTCCCACGCTTCGCGCAGGTGCGTCAGGTAGCGCACCGAGCTTTCCAGCGGCGACACGCGCGCGACTTCGGGCGGCGCATCGTTCGGCAGAATGCCCGCGCGCCGGTCGACGCCCGGATGGCACAGCCAGCTTTTCGCGCTCGACACGAGCCGGATCGGCGTGCCGGCGCCGCGGCTGCGCGCGAATTCGCCGACCGCGAATTCGCGCTGGCCGGTCCACGGCAGGTAGAGGTCGCCGGAGGCCAGTTCGTCGGGATGCGGCAGGTACAGGAACGAGGGCAGCAGCGGCAGATTATCGATTGCGCCGGGGCCCGTGAGCTGGGCGATCGACAGCACGTCCTGAGTGGTTTTCTCGCCGTCGCTCGCGTGCGTGTCCACGTAGGACAACGCGCAGTGCGTGGTGCCGAGATCGATGCCGATCGAATAGCGTGCGTCGCTCATAGCTCCACCTCCGCCGGTGCGATGACTTTTGCGTTATGACCGTCCGCCAGCTTCGGCAGACGCACATCCTCGACGCGCCAGCCCCGATGGCTGATGCTGCCGTTGAACGGCGCACTGCCGACCACGTTGCCGGTCAAACGGACCGAGCTCGCGTCGAAGCCTGCGGGCAGCGTCACGCGGCTGCCTTCGGCTTCGTCGCGCACCGGGCGGATCGTGAAGTGCTCGCGCAGCGTCGCGCGGCAGCCTTCGTGCACGAGGCGCGCGGCCGCGCCGATGTCGGCGTCGCTATAGGCCTTGATGTCTTCCTCGACGAAATCGATGAAGCGCGCGTCGCGTTGCAGCAGGCCGAGCAGTTGCAGCGCGGCGTCGGGGGAGGCCTCCTTCAGCACCGGCGCGGGTTGCGGCTTCGGTTGCGGGGCGGCGGCGGGGGCCGGGGTTGGCGTGGCGGCGGGGGCGGCTGCCGGGGCCGCGCCGATCTTTTCGCCGTTGCGCAGGCGCAGGACGTCGGCGGCGAAGTCGCCATTGCCGAGAATGCTGAAAAACGTCCCGACGGCCAGCGAAATGCGGCCGAGGAAGGATGGATTCGAATCGCTCATAAAGGCTCCTGATCTGCTCTGTTGGGGACGAGCGGTCCTCGCCGCGCCGCGTGCGCCGGGCAGCGAAGCTGACGGGCCGGGCGGGGCTGTGATGTTGCGGGTCGGCGCGCGGCCCGGGGCGACGATGCAACCGCCGGGCCCGAAAACGGCTTGGGGACGCTTCGCGACCGGGTCGGCCGCGCGTGCGGCGCGCGCAAAACCCGTATTTTGCCTTGCGGCGCGCCCGACGCGGGCAAAGCCGGCAATTCTAGCGGGCAATGGGGTGGGATTGGCGGGGAGTTGGGGGAAGCGGGCGATGCAGGAAGGCGCTTTGGCAGCGCGCCTATCAGCGACGTTACGACTTCTTCGGATCCTTCGACACCCGCTTTGCCGATGGTGCGGGCGCGGGCCTGACCGGCCCGGCGACGTGCATGACGGCGCGGCGCGATTGTCCGTGCGTGGCCGTCGCGGGTGCAGACCTGACCGGTCCGGCGGCGTGCCTGTCGGCTCGCGGCGGCTGTCCGTGCGCGGCCATCGCCGGCGCGGGGCCGCCCGGGTGCCCGAGCGGCGGATGCGCGCCGCCGCCCGGATGCTCCGGCAGATGACCGTCATGGCTCGCCATCACACGATGCAGTTCCTCACGGCGATGGAAAACCTCGGCGCGATGATCGCCATGAGAATAGAACTGGCGATGCCGGACGCCGTCCCGGCCGACGACCCAGATATACGTATCGCCGCCGACGAGCACCACATCGCGATCGACCACATTGGCGACGTACACATCGGTCGGCAACGGCTGATACGCGGTCACGCTCACTTCGTTGACCCGGTTCGGGGCGCTGACGAGCCGGCCTTGCCCACTGGTCACGCAGCCCGCGAGAAAGGTAGCGCACGCAGCCGACGCCAACAGCGCGTTGGTGATGGTTTTCAAGTTCATTCCCCGGTTTGTATTGGTTATTTGTCGAGCGACGCCCGTTTAACGGTCGGCGTTTTGCATTCTTGAGATATGAATCGACGACCAGGGAAATGAGCAGGGAAACGAGCGGGTAAACGCGCAGGCGCAAACGCATGCCCGGCGCGCATCGCCTGATGAATTGAGCCAACTGGGAAATAGAAAGAAATAACGCAAAAATTCCGGCGCGTTTCACCCGCCCGATCCGCGCCTAATTGCCGCCCGCATTGCCGTCTTCAGACTTCGCGTCGTCCCAGTTCATCCGGTGTCGATTAACGGTCTCGGTATGCCGCGCGTCGTCCTCGGTGTGGAGGTAAAGACTGGTCGTATTCAGCGAAACGTGGCCGAGATTGTCGCGGATCGTGCGCAGATCGACGCCGCCGTCCGCCTGGTGCGAACCGGCCGTATGCCGCAGCCA
Source organism: Paraburkholderia sp. HC6.4b (assembly GCF_014200875.1). Classification (NCBI taxonomy): domain Bacteria; kingdom Pseudomonadati; phylum Pseudomonadota; class Betaproteobacteria; order Burkholderiales; family Burkholderiaceae; genus Paraburkholderia; species Paraburkholderia sp. HC6.4b. The sequence continues at coordinate 53,327 of NZ_JACHDC010000030.1, read as the reverse complement.
GTGCGCCGACGCGCGCTCGAGCTCGTCGGCGCGATCGGCGAATTCGGGACCGCGCGCACGCAGCCACTTGGCCGCGCCCGCGAAGATGCCCTTGATCGCGTCGTGAATCGCCGAGCGCGACAGGCAGCGGTTGCGGCCCTTGAACGGCAGCACGAGCGGCGTTTCCTCGGCGCGGGTCGGCAGGGCGGCGAGGCCATTGAGCGTGCGGTAGCTGCGCAGCTCCTGAACCAGTTCGGCCGACACCGGCACGATCCGCTCCTTGTCGCCCTTGCCGAGCGTCTCGAGCCACCACTGGTCCTGACCATCGGCGCCGAGCCTTCTGAAGAACTGGCCCATCTGCCCGCCAGCCACCTCGGAAATGCGCATGCCCTGCAAATAGAACAGCGTGGTCAGCCAGCGGCAACGCGCGTAGTACGCGCGTTGCGCATCGGTATCTTGCGGCAGCTGCTCGACGAACAGCTTCACTTCGTCCCACAGCGAGGTCGACAGATAGCGCGTCACGCGCGGCGCCGAGCGCTTCGCGCGTTGTCGCAGGAGCGCCATCGGATTGCCGCGCAGATAGCCGGCATTGACGAGCCACGTAAACATCGCGTTCAGGATGATCAGCGCCTGGCGCTGGCTGGCCGGCGACAGCGGCCCGTTGAACGGCCGCCAGCGTGCGTCGCCGCGCGCGTACTTGCCGCCGTTCGCCGACACCCAGCGCGTGGCCGGCTGCGGATCGGCGATGAACGCCTTGAACAGCAGCAGATCCTCGTGCGTCAGCGACGACAACGGCTTGCCGAGCTGCACGACGGCCCACAGCAGCAGCCGCTCCGCTTCCTTGCGGTAGTTGTCGAAGGTGGTCTTGGTGTCCGCGTAATTGGACAGCCAGGCGCGCACGGCGTCGAGGTCGTTGCGCGCCGATAGCTGCGAGTTTTCCGCCGCGCCGCGATTGGTGCCGTCGCGGCCATCGAGCAGTTCCGGCACGACGAGCGATTCGACGGGCTGGACGGTGGCGAGCTCAGCGTTCGGGGCAGCTTTCGGCACGGCTTTGGACACGGTTCGGGACACTCCTCGGGCGCACGCCGGTTGGCGTCATTCTGCTCCGCTCAGGTGCTCTCAGAAGCGTTTGCCTGAAAAGAAAGCAGTGCCCACTCTGTTGCGGACGAAACGCGAAACCCTATCACACAGTCGGCTGCGCCTGGCGCAAAACAGCCGGGTGCGCTCAAGCTTCGACGCGGTGACGATCGATCGGCATATAGTGATGCAGGGCGGCGCTCTTTTTCCGCCCGCTATAGTCGCCGTCTATTAGTGGCATTGCCGTATTCGAATTCTATTGAACTTTGTCCTCGCCTATATTCGAATGGGAGTGGAGCGCCGACCGGAGTCAGCCGTTACGGACATCGGCTGCGTTGCCCTCGACCCTGGATTTCATGAGTGCACTGCCGAGCCATTCGGCTGACTGTCGGGTTATCGGGTCGTCAAATTGCCACGCAAGCCTGACACGATGACAAACGCATAACAAGTACCTTGCATGGGATTGGAGAAAGTACCCAGGCACCGACTCCGATCGACAACGGAGACATCCTCCAAAGGAGAGAACGCATGTCAAACGAAGCAAAGTGCCCGTTCATCCATACCGCCGGCGGCGGGACGACCAATCGGGACTGGTGGCCGAAGCAATTGCGCCTCGACCTGCTCAACCAGCATTCGAACCGCTCCAATCCGCTAGACAAAGACTTCAACTATGCCGAGGCATTCAAGAGCCTCGACTACGCCGCGGTCAAGAAAGACCTCGCCGAGCTGATGACCGATTCGCAGCCCTGGTGGCCCGCGGATTTCGGCCACTACGGCCCGCTGTTTATCCGTATGGCATGGCATGCCGCCGGCACGTACCGCATCGGCGACGGCCGCGGCGGCGCAGGGCGCGGCCAGCAGCGTTTCGCGCCGCTCAATAGCTGGCCGGACAACGTGAGCCTCGACAAGGCTCGCCGGCTGCTATGGCCGATCAAGCAGAAATACGGCCAGAAAATTTCGTGGGCCGACCTGCTGATCCTGACCGGCAACGTCGCGCTCGAAACGATGGGCTTCAAGACTTTTGGTTTCGGCGGCGGCCGCGCGGACACATGGGAACCGGATCAGGACGTCTACTGGGGCAATGAAAAGACCTGGCTCGGCGGCGACGTGCGCTACGGCAAGGGAGCGGCCGGCAGGGAAGACGACGAAGGCGTGCTGGTCGCCGACGAGGAGCTGCACGGCACCGAAAAGAGCCGTACCGATCCGCCCGGCCGCAACCTCGAAAACCCGCTCGGCGCGGTGCAGATGGGCCTGATCTACGTGAATCCGGAAGGCCCGGACGGCAATCCCGATCCGCTCGCCGCGGCAGTCGACATCCGCGAAACGTTCGGCCGCATGGCGATGAACGACGAGGAAACGGTCGCGCTGATCGCCGGCGGCCACACGTTCGGCAAGACGCACGGCGCGGCGCCGGCCGATAACGTCGGTCCGGAACCGGAAAGTGCCGGTCTCGAGGCCCAGGGGCTCGGCTGGCGCAACAGCTTCGGCACCGGCAGGGGCGGCGACACGATCACGAGCGGTATCGAAGTCACGTGGACCGCGACGCCGACGCAGTGGGACATGAGCTACTTCCAGAGCCTGTTCGGCCACGAGTGGGAGCTGACGAAGAGCCCGGCGGGTGCGAACCAGTGGGTCGCGAAGGACGCGCAGGCCACGTATCCGCACGCGCACGACCCATCGAAGAAAGTGCTGCCGACGATGCTGACGACCGACCTGTCGCTGCGCCTCGACCCGATCTACGAAAAGATCTCGCGGCGCTTCATGGCCAACCCCGACGAGTTCGCCGACGCGTTCGCGCGCGCGTGGTTCAAGCTGACGCACCGCGACATGGGTCCACGCGCCCGCTATCTTGGCCCGGAAGTGCCGTCGGAGCAACTGCTGTGGCAGGACCCGATTCCGGCCGTCGATCACCCGCTCGTCGACGACAAGGACGTCGCGGCGCTGAAGCAGAAGATCCTCGCGTCGGGGCTGTCGGTGTCGCAGCTGGTCACGACCGCGTGGGCCTCGGCCTCGACGTTCCGCGGCTCGGACAAGCGCGGCGGCGCCAACGGCGCGCGCATCCGGCTCGCACCGCAGAAGGACTGGGCCGTCAACCAGCCCGCTGAACTCGCGAAGGTGCTGAAGGTGCTCGAAGGCATCCAGAGCGAGTTCAACGGTGCGCAGTCCGGCGGCAAGAAGATTTCGCTTGCCGACCTGATCGTGCTGGCGGGTGGCGCCGGCATCGAGCAGGCCGCGAAGAACGCCGGGCAGCAGGTGACGGTGCCGTTCTCGCCGGGTCGGATGGATGCGTCGCAGGAGCAAACCGACGTCGTATCGGTCGGGATGCTCGAGCCGGTCCACGACGGCTTCCGCAACTATCTGGGCGGCAAGTTCCCGGTGGCGGCGGAGAAGCTGCTGATCGACAAGGCGCAACTGCTGACGTTGACGGCGCCAGAGATGACGGTGCTGATCGGCGGCCTGCGCGTGCTGAAGGTGGGCGCAGGCAAAGAAGGTGTGCTGACGAGCAAGCCGGAAACGCTGTCCAACGACTTCTTCCGCAATCTGCTCGACATGGGCACGGAATGGACGCCGGTGTCGGAGGCCGCGGAAACGTTCGAAGGTGCCGACACGAAGAGCGGCGAGGTCAAGTGGACCGGTACGCGCGTCGATCTGGTGTTCGGCTCGAACTCGGTGCTGCGCGCCTTGGGCGAGGTCTACGCGAGCGAGGACGGCAAGGAGAAATTCGTGCGCGACTTCGTTGCCGCGTGGGTCAAGGTGATGAATCTGGATCGTTTCGAGCTGGCTTGATCCAGCCAGTGCTGGCGAGTGGTTCTTTGCCACGTCGACGCAGTTTTTGAAGGTGGATTTGCGAAGTCATCGAGCGCGCTTGCCGGGATGCCGGCAAGCGCACTTTTTCTTCGCCTCGTCACTGCTTCTGCGCCGCCGAATTTCAGATGTGCGAGCACCGGGTGCCGATGACACCCGTGCTGCCCGTAACCAGAATGGTCATGCAATTTCCATTGCCCCACCGGAGGCTGCCACTCAGACCATCTTCAACACCACCCTGAAACGCGCGTGACCGCTCATCATCCGGTCGAAGGCCTGCGCTGCCTCGGCGAGCGGATACTCTTCGATCATCGGCTTGACACCGGTGAGCGCGCTGAACGCGAGCGTGTCCTGCGAATCGGCCGAGGTGCCGGAGGGCCAGCCTTGCACCGAGTTGCGTCCCATGATGAACTGCACGATCGGCACTTCGACCGGCTCTTCGGACACGCCGACCATCACGAGCTTGCCGTTCAGGCCGAGACCGCCGAGCGTCGCGGTCATCGCCTTGCCGCTCGTCACCGTGGCGAGTATCAGCTTCGCGCCGCCCAGTGCCTGCAGCTTCTCGGCGACGTTTTCCGTTTTGCTGTCGATGTAGTGATGCGCGCCCAGTTGCTGCGCGAGCGGGGCCTTGTCCTGACCCCGCGCGATCGCCACCGTGCGAAAGCCCATCTTGCGCGCGAACTGCACGCCGAGATGACCGAGGCCGCCGATCCCGAGAATCGCGACCACGTCACCAGCGCGCGCGCCGCTATTGCGTATCGCGTTGAACGTCGTGATGCCCGCGCAGAGCAGCGGCGCGGCATCGACGTCGGACAGATCGTCGGGAATGCGCGCCAGGGCTTCGACCGGGGCCACCATGTATTCGGCGTAGCCGCCGTCGTAGCTGATGCCGGGGATGAGGGCGAACTTGCACAGCACGAAATCGCCCTGGCGGCAGTGTTCGCATTTGCCGCAATGCCCGCCGTGCCAGCCGACCCCGACACGCTGCCCGACCTGCCAGCCCTCGACACCCGCACCGACCGAATCGATCACGCCCGCGATCTCGTGACCGGGCACACGCGGATAGGCCAGGCCCGGCCACAGGCCTTCCTTGGTCATCGCATCGCTATGGCAGATGCCGCAAGCCTGAATCCTGATACGCACGTGACCCGCGCCCGCCTCGGGCACTTCGCGTTCGACCAGTTCGAGCGGGCCGCCGGCCTGCTTCACTTCGACTGCTTTCATTGTGGGCATGATGTTCTTCCTTTCCAGTGACGAACGGGACAAGAGGGGAACAAACTCCAACATGATATTCCGCGTCCAGGCGGCTCGCCAGAAAGAAGCCGCCGCCGCATGGCTGATGGCGATGACATCCGATGTAATTGGCGAGCCGCGCGGCTGCCTCTACTCTTCGACTACCGCGCCGTCGCTCCGATGGCGCACACGTCAAGGAGATACCATGTCCAGCTATCCCGTTCACACGATCGAGTCCGCTCCCGAGCAATCGAAGCCCGTGCTCCGCAAATTGCAACAGGCGTTCGGCCTGATTCCGAACATCGCGGCCAAGATGGCGGCTTCACCGGTGCTGATCAACGGCTTCATCGGCCTGTTCGAGCGCGTGCATGCGAGCAGTCTGACCGAACCGGAGATCCAGACGCTGCTGCTCACCAACGCCGTGACGAACGCGAGCGAATGGGCGGTTGCGTTTCATACCGCGCTCGGCTTGAACGCGGGCCTGCGTCGCGCCGATGTCGAGGCGATCCGCCACGGCGGCGTGCCCGACGACGCGAGGCTCGCGGCGCTGTCGACGCTCGCGCGCACGCTGATCGAAAAACGCGGCCGCCTCGACGATGAGGACCGGCAACGCTTCCTCGCGGCAGGTTTCAGCGCGGAGCAGATTCTCGAGGTGGTTGCGGCGGTCGCCGCGTCGACGATCACGAACTACACCGGCAGCGTGACCGAGCCGCCGCTCGAAACGCAGTTCGCCGAATTCGCGTGGCACGCGCCCGCGCGTTGAAGCGATCCCGTTCAGGCATCAACCGGAGGGCAACACCATGAACGTCACGAGTCACGATCCGAAAGTGCAGCCAGGCGATCTCGGCAGTCTGTTGCGCTATTGGCGTGACGTGCGTGGCGTGAGTCAGCTCGATCTGTCGCTCGAGGCCGGCATCTCGCAGCGGCAGATCAGCTTCATCGAAAGCGGGCGCAGCGTGCCGGGCCGCGACACGCTGCTGACGCTTGCGCAGACCCTCGACGTGCCGCTGCGCGAGCGCAATGCGCTGCTGCTTGCCGCGGGTTATGCACCGATCTATTCGGAAGCACCGTGGAATGCGCAGGAAATGCACGGCGTGGTTCGCGCGCTCGAACGGGTCGTGCGTCAGCATGAGCCGTTTCCGGCGCTCGTGATGGACCGCGACTGGAACGTGCTGATGTCCAACGACGCGGCCCCGCGCTTCTTCAACTGCTTCATCGACATGACCGCGCGCGAAGGCCCGCGCAACATGCTGCATCTGATCTTCGATCCACATGGCATGCGTCCGTTCGTCGCCGATTGGCAGGAGGTCGCGCGAAGTCTGCTGCAACGCGTGTATCGCGAGTCGGTCGGTCATGTAATCGGCGCCAACACGAAGCGTCTACTCGATGAACTGCTTGCGTATCCCGACGTGCCGCGCGACTGGAAGACGCATCATGGCTCGTCCGCGACACCCGCGACGCTGCCGATGGTTCCGCTCGGCTTCATCAGCGAGGGCGTGGTGCTGCGCTATTTCTCGATGGTCACGACCGTGGGCACACCGCAAAACGTGGCCGCGCAGGAGTTGCGCATCGAATGCATGTTCCCCGCCGACGACGCCACCGAAGCACGTCATCAGCAGCTGCTCGCGGCGCACGCGTCCCCGCAACCTCCAATATCGGCAAACCGTATGCCGTGATATAGCGATGTCTTCGGTTTTTGGGCGATCATCCGAGCCGATCAGGTCGAGCAATCCGACGCCACTCACTCTCCATGGACAACGGGCTTCTACTGTTTCCGGTCGCGGCGCTTCACGTCGAAGCAGCCGACGAGCCACACTGGTTCCGGCGCGCGCCCAGTTCGCACGCGGCCATCATCTCCGACTTCGGCGACGTGACCGAGGTGCTCGCGCGTGTGCCGGAATCCTGGTGCGTCGCGTATATCGTCGCGTCAGTTGAATACGTGATCGGCATGCCTGTCCAACCGGCATGCCGATTAAGGTCGCCATCACCGCCGACGAACTCAATGCGTTTCTCGCGATACGCGAGGCGTACGATTCGCTTCAACGCGAGCACGAAGAGGTCTGCACCTTGATGCGAGCGCCAATCTCTATTCGTTGGTCGAGACCTGCAAGGTCAACGGCATCGATCCCTATCGCTATCTCACCTGGCTATTTCAGCGTCTGCCTTCGGCGAAAAGCGTCGACGACTACGACGCGTTGCTACCCATGGAAGAGGCCCGATGAGCATCGCTGATCTTTATCATCACCACACCTACCGGAGGAAAATATGACCGAACCGAAACAGATCAAAGCGTATATCCAGGATGCGTCAGGTCAGTTGCTGCCTCTTGCTGCGGATTCACTCATTCTCGAATTCCCGTCCGGCGAATCCCTGGAGATCGCTTGGGACACACCGCATCCTGACGACCCCCGGCCAGTTTGCGCGCAAGTATGGGGTGGGCGTCGCGTGCCGGTCGTTCAGACAGACGCCGATCTCGATGAAGTAAAACGCCGAACAACTCCGGTCGCGATCTTACCGTCAGCCGGGAACCTTGTGCTGGTTCATCCTTACTCGTTTAGCAAACACAAGCACGATTAGAATCCTCTGTCGTTCGAGCACGGCGCTTCTCAAATGAATGCCCTCTGAGAGACGCCAATGATGGATCGCATACGATCAATCGCGGGTGCGCCGCGTGGTCGCGCCGTAGGCCTCTATACTGTGCGTCGTCAAACACGAAGCCCGGCTCTCGAAATCGGCAGCGCTCGAACCCGCACATCCATGGAAACTGATTTGTCGTCGCCGCGCCGCTCACGGCTCACGCGCGTGATCGAGGTTTTCGTCGTCTTTCTGAAACTCGGGCTGACCAGTTTCGGCGGTCCGATCGCTCACATCGGCTACTTCCGGCGCGAGTTCGTCGAGCGGCGCCGCTGGCTCGACGATGAAGCCTTCACCGACCTGATCGGCCTGTGCCAATTTCTGCCGGGACCCGCGAGCAGCCAGGCGGGGTTTTCGATCGGGCTGCTGCGGGCCGGGTGGGGTGGGGGGCTAGCGGCCTGGTGCGGCTTCACGCTGCCGTCGGTACTCGTGATGCTGGCCTTTGCCGCGATCGCGCCGGACCTGGGCGGCGCGCTCGGCACGGGCGTGATTCACGGCCTGAAGCTCGTCGCGGTGGCCGTCGTCGCGCAGGCTGTCTGGGACATGGCGCGGCGTCTGTGTCCGGATCGCCGCCGCGCGGCGATCGCGCTCGCATCGCTCGGATTGCTCAGCGTGCCTGGCACCGTCTACGCCCAACTGATCGTGATCGGCGCCGGCGCCGTGCTCGGTGTCGCGCTGTGCCGGACCACGGCGGTGCAGGCGCCACGCGCCATTCCTCTGCGGGCCGGCGATTTTCAGGTGTCGCGCACGGCAGGCATCGTCGCGCTAGTGGTCTTTTGCGCATTGCTGTTCGCGTTGCCGCTATGGGCGGCAAGCGGGACCTCGCAAGGCATCCGCGTATTCGATGCGTTCTATCGCTCCGGCGCGCTCGTGTTCGGAGGCGGCCACGTGGTGCTGCCGTTGTTGCAGCGGGCAACCGTCGCGACCGGATGGGTCGCGCCCAACGACTTCCTGGCCGGCTATGGCGCGGCCCAGGCCGTACCCGGACCGCTGTTCACGTTCGCGGCGTTTCTCGGCTGGATGATGGCGCTGCCACCCAGACACTGGAGCGGCGCACTGCTGGCGACAGTGGGCATCTTTCTGCCGGGTCTGCTGCTCGTTCTCGCCGCATTGCCGTGGTGGCAGGCGCTGCGCGCGCGTGCGGCGATGGCGGCGGCGCTTGCCGGCGTCAATGCCGCGGTGGTCGGCCTTTTGGCCGCCGCGCTTTATTCGCCGGTGTGGACGAGCGCGGTCCTGTCGGCGACGGATTTCGCCGTGGCGTGCATCGGCTTTTTGCTGTTGCTGCGCTGGAAGGTGCCCCCGCTTGCGGTCGTCGTGCTGTGTGTGGCGGCCGGCGTCGCGCAAACGGTGCTGCACCCGCTCTGACAGGCTGATCGCGCACGCCTTGCACCAGCACTGATCTGCATCAAGGCTGACAGCCGCGGGTCGGTTAGCCTGCAACGATGATCGCGCGGCCTCGGTGCGTTTGCGGCACCACGACGATATCGCGCGAAACCCGACAGGCCGGAAGCCATTCGCGCGATGACGGACCACATGATCGACCACGGCCTCGGCGGCTACGGATTGGGCGGTGCAAGCGCACACGACGGTCCGCGCGCTGTGCGGGCATGGCGCCAACTGCGCTGGGGGTTGTGCGCGCTGAGCTTTTGCGCGATCCCCGCGTTCTACGTCGAACTGACGGTGCGCACCCCGCTGGCGCTGAGCCTGTCGCGGACACTATACGTCGGCATGTTCGCCGGCTTCGCGTTGTCGTTCACCTGGCTGGCCCATCTGAGCAGACGACCGAAGACGCTGCTCGCGAACAACTGGCTCGACCTGCTCATCGCGTTGGGCGCGGCGCTCAGCACCGGTTTCGGAACGCCGCCGTGGCAGCCCGTCGAATGGCTGCTGCGGCTGTCGTTCATGGGTGTCGTCGCGTTGCGCATCGTGCTGTCGCTGCGCGAATTCGTCACGCCGAACCGGTTGATGTGGCTGCTGCTCGCCGGCGCGCTCGTGCTCGCGATGGCCGGCGGCGGATTTTACTGGCTCGAACCACACGTGCACTCGTACTCCGAAGGGCTGTGGCTTGCGTTCGAAAGCAGCGCGACGGTGGGCTATGGCGACATCGCGCCGACGACGCCCGCATCGCGTGTGTTCGCGGCATTTGTCGTGCTGCTCGGCTACGGCATGTTGTCGCTGGTCTTCGCGAGCATCGCCGCGGCATTCATCGGCAAGGAAGAGAGGGCGTTGCGACGCGAGATGCATCGGGATATCAAGCATCTGAACGATGAAATCGTGCGCCTGCACGCTGAACTGAAGGCGTTGCGGCAGACGATCGACGCCGCCGCGCGACGCAGCGACGCCGCTGCGGGTTCCGTGACGCGCACGGGCGAATGACCATTCGCGCTGACAGCGCCGCGGCAAACGGGGCCACCGCGGACCGTGCGTGACTCCGCCTTGACGTACGTCAAATCCGCCGTGGATTGCGTGATTAAGCTGGAGACGTCGCGGCGGGTCCGCTACCTCGCATCCGCCGATGCGGCACTTCATGCCCGTGGGGGGCGTCACCATGCACATTTCCTTTCCGTCCTGCATGCCCGAATACTGCGCCCGCGATCTGGTGCTGGCGTTTGCGGCGCTCGTCGGCGATCGGCCCGTGCAGTGCGCGATCACGGCCGAGGCGCTCGAAGACCATTTCGGCGCGCGCTCGCTGCGGGAAGACGATCTGCTCCAGGCGTTCCTCGCGCACCGTTCCCAGATCGAACAGGCCGCCCGGCGTCTGCTCGACGAGCTCGGCGCCAGGCCCGTGCTGCTGCATAGCGGGTTTTTCAGGTTTTGCGCGTGACGGGTCGGGCGGGCACGCTTGACGTGGATCAACGACGCGTCGTCGCGGCGGGTGATCCGCCGCGAGCGCTACGCCGGCACCTTCAGCCGCTCGTTCGCGCTCGGCGGCGAGGTCGAGGAGGCGAACGCGAAGCCGAGTACAGGGATGGCGTGCTGTCGCTCAGCTTGCCGAAAAAGGCGTCGGGCGATCGCAAGCGGCTGACCATCGACTGACACGCGAGGATGGCGCGCTGTCACGGGCGCGCCTTTTTGTTGCGGCAAAGGTCCGGCTGAAGCGCGCGCCAGTCTGCAGGAAAGCGCTCGCGCACCTTCGCACCCGAATGGGTGTGCTTCAGCGCGAGCAAGCCGATTGTTTCGTTATCGGTCGAGCGCCGGGCGGGCAAGTGAGCGGCTTACGCGTCGCCCGCTTTGCGCGGCAGCATGCGCTTGAGCACGTCGTCGCGCAGCACATAGTGATGAAACAGCGCGGCGGCGGCATGTCCCGCCGCGATGACGATGATGGCCCAGCCGACGAAATCATGAGCCTCACCAATGGCGTGATGCGTCGCCTTACTGGTGGGCGCGAAAGGAGATGGCATCAGCAGCCCGAAAAAGCTCATCGATTCGTTGCCGGACCATCGCAGTACGAAACCCAGTACCGCTTCGCCGACCAGCAGCGCGTACAGAACATAGTGGACGCCTTTCGCGGCCCGCTCGACCCATCCCGCGGCAGACACGGGAGTTTGATGTCCAAGCATCAGACGCCACCCAATGCGCACGATCAACACGGCCGAAAGCAATATTCCAAACGACATGTGGGAAACGATCATCAGGTGACGCGTGGGTTTAGGCGCAAACCCCCAGGTTTGGGCGAGTCCAAATTGGGCCAACACCAGAATCACCGTGATCCAATGCAACAGGATCGAGAAAGAGTCGTATTGCGTGTGGTCATCGCCGGCTGCGATTCGCGTCGCCGTCGCGGTCGCGGATGAATGTTTGAGGTTGGTCATCGGGTCGAGCGAACAGGATGGAAACGTTGAGGCTGAGACGCCACAAAAAACGCTGGCTGAGCTTGCACGCGGAGTGCCATCACCACGGGCGCAGCAAGCTCGCGGTGCTCGCGACATTTGACGTACCCAGCCCGCTAGCGGCAGCGGAGCATACCAGGATCTGCTAAACAACTTCTTCAGGGTATGCCAAGCGCCGCACTAGCGCCACATTCAGTCTTACGATTGTGCAGCCGTGCATGCCACGCTGTCGCTTCTCGTATTCCGCTAAGATCGTGCCGGAACTCACCGCCCTAAAAGACTGCGGCGCCACCTAGGCCCAATCTCAAGCTCAAACACGCAATGGACCGTATCGACGCCATGAAGGTATTCGTCGCCACGCTCGACGAGGGCAGTCTGGCGGGCGCAGGCCGTCGGCTGGGCCGCTCGCCCGCGGCTGTGAGCCGGGCCATCGCGTTTCTGGAGACGCACACGGGCACGCCGCTGCTACACCGCACCACGCGCACGATCCGGCTCAGCGAGGCGGGCGAGCGCTATGCGCTGGCGTGCCGGCGCATCCTCGGGGATCTGGAGGAGGCGGACCTGCTCGCAGCCGACGAGCGCTCCGCGCCGCGCGGACTGCTAGGCGTGACGGCGGCGGTGGCGGTGGGCGAGGAGGTGCTGCGCCCGATTGTCGATTCGTTTCTCGATCGCCATCCCCAGGCGTCGATCCGCCTGCACCTGCTCGACCGGCCCGTGAGCCTCGTCGACGAGGGCATCGACGTGGCGCTGCGCATCGCGCATCTGCAGGACTCCACGCTCGTGGCCATTCCGGTGGGCGAGGTGAGGCGGGTGGTGGTCGCTTCGCCCGACTATCTCGCCACGCATCCGGCCATCGATGTGCCCGCCGATCTCGCCAGCCACCCGATCATCTCGATGACGCATTTCGGGCTCGATTCGTGGAGCTTTCCGGCGGCCCGTCAAACGGCGCTGCCGCAGGTCGTGCGGTTCACGCCGCGCTTCATCGTCAACACGATTCGCGCTGCGCTGTCTTCGGCCGTGGCCGGGCATGGCGTCACGCGGCTTTTCTCCTATCACGTGGCCGAGCAGGTCAAGGCCGGCGCGCTGAAAATCGTGCTGCGCGACAGCGAGCATGCGCCGTTGCCCGTCAACCTGGTGACGCCGCACGGGCGCCTTGCGGTGCCGAAGGTGCGCGGTTTCGTCGATTTCGCCACGCCGCTGCTGCGCGAGTATTTCGAGCGGGCTCAGCAAATCACCGACGCCGATCGACGCTGATTCGATCGCCGCGCGGAAGAATGACTTACGCAGTGCGGTGATTCTCCCGAGATGCGAGTCGTTCTAGACTGGCTCCCATATTCATCGGGTGCTTAACAGCACCGGTCCATGGGAGTCGTCATGCAGCAAGCCATCTCGAATCCGGCCGCTCCGGCCGGCTACAACGTCTGGCGGGGCACGCTCGCCGGGGCCAGCGCGAGCCTGATCGGCATCGGTCTCGCGCGCTTTGCCTATACGCCGCTTTTGCCGGCTATCATCGGCGCGCACTGGTTTCCCGCCTCGAGCGCGGCCTATCTCGGCGCGGCGAACCTCGGCGGCTATCTGGCCGGCGCACTGCTGGCGGGCGCGATGGTACGCGTGGCGAAACCCGCCACCGTGCTGCGCGCGATGATGCTGCTCGCGACCATCGCCTTCGTGGCCTGCGCGGTGCCCGTGTCGTTCCTGTGGTTTTTCATCTGGCGCCTGGCCTCGGGGCTCTCGGGCGGCGCGTTGATGGTGCTCGCCGCACCCACGATCCTCGCGCACGTGCCGGCGGCGCGCCGGGGCTTCGCGAGCGGTGGCATCTTCACGGGGATCGGGCTCGGCATCGCGGCCTCGGGCACGATCGTGCCGATTCTGTTGCGTCAGGGGCTCACGTGGACGTGGCTCGGGCTCGCGGCCGTTTCGCTCGTGTTGACCGCCGTGGCGTGGAACGGCTGGCCCGAGCACGCGGCGCCCGCGCACGCCGGTGCTGATTCGCGCTTCGAAACAGCGCCTGCGTATCCCCGCGCCGGCCTGCGCGCGCTCTATGTCGAATATGGCCTGAACGCCGTGGGGCTCGTGCCGCACATGCTGTTCCTCGTCGATTTCGTGGCGCGCGGGCTGGGCCGCGGCGTCGATGCGGGCGCCGAGTTCTGGGTGCTGTACGGCTTGGGCGCGATCGTCGGGCCGCTCGCGGCGGGGCATCTCGCCGATCGCGCGGGTTTCGGCCGCGCGCTGCGCGTCGCGTATCTGGTGCAGGCCGTTGCGGTCGCGATTCCCGCCGCGGGCTTGTTCGGGTCGGCGGGGCTGATGGTCTCCGCCTTTGTCGTGGGCGCATTCACGCCGGGTATCGTGCCGCTGGCGCTCGGCCGCGTGAACGAGTTGCTCGCGCACCATCCGTCCGCCGTCAAGGGCGCATGGAGCCGCGCAACGACGAGCTTTGCCGTGATGCAGGCGTTGGCGGCCTACGGTCTTTCGTTCGTGTTCTCTTCAAGCGGCGGCAATTATCTGGTGCTCTACGCGATTGGCGCGGTGGCGCTTCTGCTCGCACTCGCCGTCGAGCTGTTTTCCGCACGGAGCGTGAAATGAATGCCACGGTTTCCTCTTCACCGGCGGCGCTCGTGCCGACGCACCTGCAGCACGACGCGCGGCCACGCGGCTACGCCGAGCGCAACCTCCAGTACTGGCGGCGCAATCTGATCGTCTGCGTGATCGGCTCGTTCACGACGCTCGTGAGCCTCAGCATGCTGCTGCCGTTCCTGCCGCTTTACGTGCGGCAACTCGGCGTCAGCTCGCCGTCCGCGGTGATCCAGTGGTCGGGCATCGCCTTCGGCGCGACCTTCCTCGGCACCGCTCTTACCGCGCCACTGTGGGGGCGTCTGGCCGACCGTTTCGGCCGCAAACCCATGCTCGTTCGCGCGGCGATCGGTATGGCCCTGGTGATGTCGTTGATCGGCGTGGCGCACAATGTCTACGAACTGGTCGCGCTGCGTCTGATCGCAGGTCTGGTAGGTGGCTATGCATCGGCTTCCACGGTGATGGTGGGCACCCAGGCGCCGCGCGAGCGCGCGGGTTGGGCGCTCGGCATACTTTCGACGGGCGCGCTCGCGGGCAATCTGGTCGGGCCGCTCATCGGCGGCGTGCTGCCAGACTGGATCGGCGTTCGCGGCACATTCTTCGCGGGCGGCGCGATGATCGCGGCGGCGGCGCTGCTCACCATCTTCGTGGTGAAGGAAGAGTTTCACCCGGATAGCGACGCGAAAGCTCATGCGCGCGGCACCGCCGACGCGCCCGCCCGACGCACCAATTACGCGGTGGTGGCCGCGCTCCTCGTGACCGCGATGATGGTGCTGCTCGCCAACATGTCGATCGAGCCGATCATCACCGTGTATATCGGCGGCCTTGGCGTGAATGCCACGCATCTTGCGCGCGTGGCCGGCGTGGTTATGGCATGCTCGGCGCTCGGAAGCATGCTGACGGCCGCGCGCCTCGGCGCGCTGGCCGACCGGTTCGGGAGCTGGCGCGTGATCGTTGTCTGCCTCGTGCTCACGGGGCTGGCGATGGTGCCGCAAGCCTTCGTCACGCACTGGTGGCAGCTCGCGGCTTTGCGCGTGCTGATGGGGATGACGCTCGCGGGCCTGTTGCCCTCGATCGGCAAGCTGGCGCGGCAATCGGTGGATGAAAGCAGGACCGGCCGCATGCTCGGTTATCTGCAATCGGCGCAATTCAGCGGCCAGGTGGTGGGACCGGTGATCGGCGGCGTGATCGGCGTTCATCTCGGGCTGCACGCGGTGTTCTTCGTGACCGGCGCGCTGCTGATCGCTTGCGGCGGCCTCGCGGGCTGGGCGCACCGCCGCGCTGGGGCCTGACATGCTGGCAAGCTGGCAGGCACATCGAATCGTTTAACGCATCCGGTGGGGAGGGAACATGAGCACACAAGCGGATAATCGCGCGTTACTGCGCACGCTCGGCATCGACAAGCCGATCATTCAGGCGCCCATGGCCGGCGTCACCACGCCGGCGCTGGCCGCCGCGGTGTCGAACGCGGGCGGCCTCGGCTCGCTCGGCGTTGCCGCGATGAACGCGGAGAACGCGCGCCGCGCGATCCATCAGACTCGCGAGCTAACGACGAAGCCTTTCAACATCAACGTGTTCTGCCATCGCCCGGCGACACCCGATGCGGCCGTCGAGCGTGCATGGCTCGAGTGGCTCGAACCGGTGTTCCGGCAATACGGCGCGACGCCGCCGCAAGCGCTCAGCGAGATCTACACGAGCTTCGTCGTCGACACCGCGATGCAGGCGGTGCTGCTCGCGGAGAAGCCGGCCGTCGTGAGCTTCCATTTCGGCTTGCCGCCCGATGCGGTGATCGCGCAACTGAAGCACGCGGGCATCCGTTTGCTGGCGAGCGCGACCAATCTCGACGAAGCGGCGGCGGCCGTCGAGGCGGGTGTCGATGCGATCGTCGCGCAGGGCATCGAAGCGGGCGGTCATCGCGGCGTGTTCGACACGACCGGGCGCGACGAACGCCTCGGCACGTTCGCGCTGACGCGCCTGCTCGCGAGCGAGTTCGACCTGCCCGTGATCGCGGCGGGCGGCATCATGGACGGCGCCGGCATCGCGGCCGCGCTCGCGCTGGGCGCGCAGGCTGCGCAATTGGGCACGGCGTTCGTCGCGTGCCCGGAAACCTCGATCGACGACGGCTATCGCCGCGCGCTGCTCAGCGATGCAGCACGCTCGACGACGTTCACGTCGGCCATTTCGGGGCGCCTCGCGCGCAGCATCGTCAATCGCTTCACCGCGCTCGGCGAGGACCCGCAAGCCCCGCGCACGCCGTCCTATCCAATCACCTATGACGCGGGCAAGGCGCTCAATGCAGCCGCCAAGGCCAAGGGTGAATTCGGCTACGGCGCGCAATGGGCGGGCCAGGCCGCGCCGCTTGCGCGTTCGTTGCCGGCCGGCGAACTGATGGCGCAACTGGAACGCGAAACGCGAGAAAGTATCGAGCGGTTGCAATCGGTGTGGAACTAGCAGTCCAGCTTCAATACCAGCGCACAGATGGAACACATCGGCACGCGTGGGCATGCGCGGGCCGATGTCCGATTAGCTTCCCGCCTCAGTTCCGCACCCCATGCATTCGGTCCAGCGCGGCCGCGATCGACGGGTTCTCAAGCCAACAAAACAAAGGCGGACAGGCATGCAACGCAAATTCGACGATCTCCTGCTGGGCAGCATCGAGCTCTTCTGCCTCGCGGCGGAGCTGGGTAGCTTCACGCTGGCGGCCAATGCCGCGAGTGTCACACCGGCGGCGGTGAGCCGCTCGGTGGCGCGGCTCGAGGAACGGCTCGGCGTGCGCCTGTTCGTGCGCACTACACGCCAGATCCGTCTGACCGACGCGGGGCGGCGCTACTTCGAGCAGTGCCGGCAAGCCCTGTCGCAACTGATGGACGCCGAGCGCGAAGTGACGGGCGAGCAGACCACGCCGGCCGGCGTGCTGCGCATCAGCATGCCGACGCCGTATGGACACTATCGCGTGTTGCCGCTATTGCCGGCGTTTCGCGAGCGCTATCCGCAAGTCCAGGTCGAGACGCACCTGAGCAATCGCAACATCGACTTTGCGGAACAAGGTTTCGATCTCGCGATACGCGGTCGCGCACTGGCCGATTCAAATCTCGTCGCGCGCAAGCTCGAAGACGCGGAAATGGTCGTGGTGGCGGCGCCCGCCTATCTGAAGCGCGCGGGCGTGCCGAAAACCGTCGAGGACCTGCGGGCGCACGAGTGCATCCAGTTCGAACTGCCGAGCAGCGGGCGCCATCTCGCCTGGACCTTCGAGGGTTCGCCTGAAGATGGCGACGTGCTGACGCAGGGCAGCTATGGAACCTCGGGCGACGCGCTCGCCGGCGTGACGCTCGCGCGTGCCAGCGCGGGCCTGTTTCAGACGTATCGCTTCGTCGTGGAGGACGACCTGCGCGAAGGTCGGCTCGTGGAAGTGTTGCGCGAAGCGGGCGGACGCACGCGGCCATTCATCCTGCTTTATCCGCACGCGCGCTACCTGACCTCGCGCGTGCGGGCTTTCGTCGAATTTCTCGTCGAGCAGTTGGCCAAACCCGCGACGCCCGCGCCGAGCACGCGCGCGCATTGAGCGGCGCGCGCCGCTTCATCGCATGGCCCGCTCAGTGGCCGGCGCTCTGGCCGCCGTCCACATGCAGGATCTCGCCGGTCACGAACGGCGCCGAGTCGAGATAGAGGATCGCATTCACGATGTCGCTCATCTCGCCCATATGACCCACTGGATGCAATGCGCCAAGCGCCGCATGCGTTTCGGGCGCGTGCATCGGTGACTTGATGATGCCGGGCGAAACCGCGTTGGCGCGAATTCCGCGCTTCGCATACTCGATCGCGAGCGAGCGGGTCGCGGCGGCGAGGCCCCCCTTGGTCAGCGAGGTCAACACGGACGGTACGCCGTCAATCGCGTGATCCACGAGGCTCGTCGTGATGCTGACCACGTGCCCGCGCTCATGCTTTTCCATCTCGGCGATCGCGAGCTGCGTGATGTGGAAGAAGCCCGCGAGATTGATGCCGGTGATCGTCGCGTAATCTTCCGCGGTGTATTGGGTGAACGGCTTGGCGACAAAAATGCCGGCATTGTTGACGAGCGTATCGACACGACCGAAACGCGCCACGGCGGTCTCGATCACCCGTCGAGCCGTGTCCGGATCGGCGATGTCACCGGCCACGGTGACGAGGTTGGGATCGTCGGACGGCTTGATGCCGCGCGATGTCGCGACCACGTTATGGCCAAGCTTGCGAAATGCCTTGACGGTTTCGGCGCCGATGCCTTGCGATGCACCGGTGACCACGATGACTTTGGGAGACTGACTCATAGTGAACCTCGAAGTAGGTTGGATCAGCAATCTGTGATCGGACTGATGGCTCCGATGGCTACCAATTTATGAGGTCGTGCTCCGCTTTTGCACACAAGGCGCGGACAAACAGTTGTGAGCCGCAGGAACAAGCGGTGAGTGATGGCGCGTAGCGGCAGTGGTCCTGTTGGTGTCGGCCGGTCTGTCGCGCGCATCCGCGTTCACGATGCCTGGGTTCGCGGGTCGTGATCGAATTCGAGTCTGATGCCGCCCGGCTCGTACACCATCGTGTGGCGTTTGGGCCCGCCACCGAGGTCTTCGGGCGCGAATTCGACTTTGACGCCCGGCCAGGCGGACACGCGCGCGAAGGTGTCCTGCAGTGCTTCCTCGCTGCCCACGCGCAGCGCAAGATGATGCAGTCCGACATGGACCTTGCGATCGAATTCGACGAGGCGGCTTGAATCGGTGACCTGCCAGAGGGTCACCACGACATGTCCGTCCGACACGAACGTAGCCGGATAGGCAGGCCTTTCTCCCACCTGCTGCCAGCCCAGACACTTCACGAAGAAGTCGCGTGTGAGGTTCAGATCGCGGACGGTGAGTCCGACGTGATCGATGCCCAGCGTAAGCGGTTTGTCAGTCATCCTTCTGTCACTCCTGAAGTGAGAGCGGGCAGCGCCCGAATCCGCGCCGGAAAGATTTTCGCCCCAAGGAATCGCGACAATAGTCGCCGGCAGTTCAATTCAGTTTTTACACCATGTAGCGCATACGGCGAGGAAATCCGCTTGCATCAATCTGCATAGTCAAATATATTAAAGTCAGATATCGAGGAGGCGACCGATGGATGATTCGATCAACGAAGACTTTGAGCGCACGCAGAAGCTGGTGTCCGTGCTGGGTCAGGCGCGTCAGCTGATTGCAAGCGAACTCGAGGCGGGGCTCGCGGATGCAGGACTGAATCTGCAGGAGCGCGGCGTTCTGCTTACGCTAGCGCGCGGGAGAGTGAAAACACCGGCCGCACTGTCGAAATTGGCGGGCGTCCACCCGGCTCGGATGACCCGAGTGCTGGACAAGCTCGAAAACAGCGGATTGATCGAGCGCGCCCGCAACGGCAGGGATCGTCGCCTCGTGGATGTGTCGTTGACGCAGGAAGGGCAGACCGTCGCCGCCCGGAACACACGGGTTATCCAGGGAGCATGGAGCGAGCGGCTTTCGCATTTCTCGAAGTCCGATTTCGACGCGTTGAGCCTGCTGCTTTCAAGACTGCTCGACCGCTGAGGCGGCATTTTTTTAACCATTTATCTGACATTGCAGATAATCGCCCGCGACTGACGGGCGCTTCGAACCGAGACGAGGACGTGACATGAATCCATCGACCAACCCGGGCGCGCCGGCCCAACTGACTGGCGCAAAGTTTGCACTCGGCACGTTTGCGGTGGCGCTCGCCACCTTCATGAATGTGCTGGATTCGTCGATCGCCAACGTCGCGATTCCTACGCTGTCCGGCAACCTCGGTGTGTCGATCGACGAAGGCACATGGGTCATCACGCTGTTTGCCGCGGCCAACGCGGTGTCGATTCCGTTGACAGGGTGGCTCACGCAGCGCATCGGCCAGGTCAGGCTGTTCGTCGGGGCGATCCTGCTGTTCGTGCTGTCATCGGCGGCGTGCGGCCTCGCTCCGAACCTGATGGTGCTGCTCGCCGCCCGTGTCGTGCAGGGCGCGGTGGCAGGGCCGCTGGTGCCGTTGTCGCAGGCCATGCTGCTTGCGTCGTTTCCGAAGGAAAAAAGCTCGAGCGCGCTCGCGCTGTGGGCGATGACGGCGACGGTCGGGCCGATTGCGGGCCCGGCGCTCGGCGGCTGGATCACCGACAGCTACAGCTGGTCGTGGATCTTCTACATCAACGTGCCGGTCGGCCTGTTCGCCGCGGGCGCGATCTGGGCGATCTACCGCGACCGCGAGACGCCGGCCCGCAAGCTCCCGATCGACAAGGTCGGCCTGATCTCGCTGATCGCATGGGTCGCACCGCTGCAGATCATGCTCGACAAGGGCCGCGACCTCGACTGGTTCAGCTCGCCGGTGATCTGGGCGCTGACGATCGTCGCCGTGGTGAGCTTCCTGTTCTTCCTGATCTGGGAATTGACGGAGGAAAAGCCGATCGTCAACCTGCGGCTTTTCGCCAGACGTAACTTTCTCGGCGGCACGATTGCGATTTCGGTCGCCTATGCCATCTTCTTTGCCAATCTCGTGATCCTGCCGCAGTGGATTCAGGGCTTTCTCGGCTACCGGGCGGTGGACGCGGGGCTCGTGACCGCGCCGCTCGGCATTTTCGCCGTGATCCTCGCCCCGGTGATGGGCAAGATCATGCCTCGTTCGGACATGCGGGTGCTTGCCACGCTTGCGTTCGTCGGATTCGCCGGCGTGTTCTTCATGCGCTCGAACTACACGACCGGCGTCGACGCCTGGACGCTCGTGCTGCCCACCTTGCTGCAGGGCATTCCGACCGCGCTGTTCTTCACGCCGCTCACCGCGATCATCCTGTCGGGTCTGAAGCCGGAGGAGATTCCGGCGGCGGCGGGTCTGTCCAACTTCGCGCGGATTTTTGCCGGCGCGGTGGGCACGTCACTGATGAGCACCGCGTGGAACGACCGCACGATTCTGCACCATGCGCGACTTGCCGAACAATCGAGCGTGGACGATCCTGGCTTTACCGGCGCGATCGCGCACCTGCAGGCGGCGCTGGACGCGGGCGTTCCCAAGGCCACGGCCTTTTACGAAGCCTCGCTGAACGCGCAGGCGACGATGCTCGGCCTGAACGACATCTTCTGGATCTCGGCGGTGATCTTTGTCGTCATCATCCCGCTGATCTGGGTGACGAAGCCGGCCAAGGGTGGTGCCGCGGGCGCGGCAGCCGCCGGCGGACATTGAATCCAATTTGGCAACCTGGTTCGGACGGAAAATGAAACAGACCATCCTTTTCTTGACATTATCTGATAATGCAGATATTGTTCAAATCAACGAGGAGGACACCGCCATGGACCATTACACGACGAAGAACTTCATGCTTACGAACAGTATCGGCTTCAGGCTCGTCAAGGCCCGTAACGTCGTCGTCGCGGAAATGGACGCGGCGCTCAAGGACCTCGAAATCAACGGCCAGCAGATGGGCATCCTGCTTTCGCTGAAGCAGGGTGTGGCAACCACGCCTTTCGAGCTGTCGAAGCTGCTCGGAATCGACACCGGCCTGATGACGCGGATGCTGGACAAGCTGGAATCGAAGGGGCTGCTGGTACGATCGCGCGACCCGCAAGATCGCCGCGTGGTCAATCTGACCTTGACCGCGGAGGGGCAGAAAGTCGCCGCACGGATTCCGGAAGTCGCGCCGCATGTGTTGAACGCCCGCTTGCGCAAATTCACGAAGGCCGAGTTTGCCGAGCTGGACCGCCTGCTTCGCAAGTTCACAGGCGATTGAGCGGCGCGGCCGTGTGCCGCGCTTTTTTTACCCATTAATCTGATTTGTCAGAAAATGAAAACGCAGACTTCTAGGGCAAACACCGTCGCCCGTTCGCTGAAGCTCGGTGTTTCGGTGATCTCCTTCGCCGTGCTGGCGGCATGTGCAAACTATGCGGGCATCCACAGCGACAAGCAGATCGTTCAACCACGACAGTTGGAAACGTCCCAGAGCCTCCCGCAAGAGCAGGGGCACTGGCCATCCGCCGACTGGGTCGACCAGTTCGGCGACGCGCAACTGAAAGCATTGATCGCCGAGGCACTGCAAGGTAGCCCCACGCTCGACCAGGCGCGCGCGCGAGTCGAGCAGGCGCAAGCCTATAGCGAAACGGCGAAGGCGAACACGCTGCCGCGCGTCGATGCGTCGTACACGCTGACGCGCCAGCAGTACAGCAGCACCGCGTTGATTCCGCCGCCGTACGCCGGCTCATGGCAGACCGAGAACAAGGGGCTGCTGAGCGCTTCTTACGATCTCGACCTGTGGGGCAAGAACCGCGAGGCGCTGCGCGCGGCTGTCTCGGAGGCGTCCGCGAGCGAGGCCGACGTGGAAGTCGTCAGGCTCACGCTCGACACCTCGATCGCCCGCACTTACAACGAGCTGGCGCGGCTCTACGCATTGCGCGACATCGCGCAGCAGGAAGTCGCGCGGCGCGAGCAGATCGACCGCATCACCGCGAGCCGCATCGCAAACGGCCTCGATACCGAAGTGGAGCGCAAGACGGCCGAGGCGAATCTGTTCACGAGCCGTGCGCGCGTCAGCGCGCTCGACGGCAGCATCCTGACCACCCGGTATCAACTGGCGGCGCTGCTTGGCAAGGGTCCCGACCGTGGACTCGCGATCACGCGGCCGACGCTCGGCGTCGGCGACGACGTGCGTCTGCCGGACAACCTGCCGGCTGATCTGCTGGGCCGCCGGCCCGACATCGTCGCGGCGCGCTGGCGCGTCGATGCGATCACGCACGAGGTGAAGGAAGCGAAGGCCGAGTTCTATCCCGACATCAACCTGAGCGCCGCGATCGGTTTCGACGCGTTCGGCTTCGGCCGCCTTTTGAGCGCCGCGAGTCGCACGGCCTCGGTGGGCTCGGCGATCCATCTGCCGATCTTCGATGGGGGTGAGTTGCGCGCGCAGTTGAAGGGCCGCTACGCCCAGTTCGACTATGCGGTGGCGACCTACAACCAGACGCTGATCGGCGCGCTGAGCGGCGTGGCCACGCAGATCGCGCAGATCCGCTCGAGCGACGCGCAGCTCGGCGATGCGCAGGCCGCGCAGCAGGCCGCGAGCGATGCCGATCGACTGGCGACCACGCAATACAAGGCCGGCCTCACCAACCAGCTGACCGTACTCAATGCCGACGTCACCGCGCTGAACGCCGACGAGGCGATCGCCAATCTGAAGATGAACCGCCGCGACCAGCAGATCGAGCTCGCGTCGGCGTTAGGCGGCGGCTACGTCGATACGTCGGCCAGCACCGACCATCACGCGGACGTCGCCGCCGTCCCGACCCGTCAAGCCAATGCCGCGGTTGCCGCACGTTGAACGGCAGGTCGGAAAACCTATCAGGAGAACTGCAATGAGCGATTCGATCACGACCGACCGCGAACTGGCGGATCGGGAAGACGAACAGAAGACCGGCGGGCAAGCGCCTGCCACGCCCCAAGACGACAACAAGGCCACGCCGCCGGCACGCCGCAAACGCCTGATCGCGCTGCTCGGCGCTGCGGTCGTGCTCGCGGGCGCGGCCTACGGCGGGTACTATCTGACCGAGGGCCGATATCACGAAGTGACCGACGACGCGTACGTCAGCGGCAATCTCGTGCAACTGACGCCGCAGGTCACCGGCACCGTGATCGCCGTCAACACCGACGACACGCAGATCGTGAAGCAGGGCGACCCTGTCGTCACGCTCGATCCAGCCGATGCAAAACTGGCGCTTGCCGATGCCGAAGCGCAGCTCGGCCAGACCGTGCGGCGCGTGAGCGGCCTGTATGTCAACAACGACTTCTACGCCGCGAACGTCGCTCAGCGCGAAGCCGATCTGGGCCGCGCCCGCGACGACCTGCATCGTCGCGAGGCCGTCGCGGACACGGGCGCCGTGTCCGCCGAAGACATCGCGCACGCCCGCGACGCGGTCAGCGTCGCGCGGGCAGCGCTCGACGCCGCGCGCCAGCAGGGCGAAGCCAACCACGCGCTGACCGACCGCACCACGGTCGAACAGCATCCGGACGTGCAGGCCGCCGCCGCGAAAGTGCGGACCGCGTGGCTCGCCTATGCGCGCGATACGTTGCCGGCTCCGGTGACCGGCTACGTCGCGCAGCGCCGGGTTCAGGTCGGCCAGCGCGTCGCGCCCGGCACGCCGCTGATGGCGATCGTGCCGCTCGACGGCGTATGGGTCGACGCGAACTTCAAGGAAGTGCAGCTCAAGCACATGCGGATCGGCCAGCGGGTCACGCTGACATCGGACGTCTACGGTAGCGGCGCGCGATATCACGGGCGTATCGAGGGCTTTTCGGCCGGCACCGGCAGCGCGTTCGCGACGCTGCCGGCGCAGAACGCCACCGGCAACTGGATCAAGATCGTGCAGCGGCTGCCGGTTCGCATCGCGCTCGACCCGGCCGAGCTGGCCGCGCATCCGCTGCGTATCGGCCTGTCGATGGCGGTCGACGCCGACACGCGCGACGAATCCGGTTCGCAGTTGGGCGCGGCGCAGAACACGCGCTATCGCACCGATGTTTTCGCGCACTACGATGCGCAGGCCGACGCCGAGATCGACAAGATCATCAAGCAAAACGAAATGATCTCCCGCGCGATGGCCGCGCAACCGCAATCGCCATCGCAATCGCAACGCGTGGCGTCGCACGAACACAAGGCAAATGCGGGTTGAAGCGCGTCGAGCGCAGCCTGTCGCGACACAGCGTGAAGCGGCAGGTCACCGAGGCGGGGCTCAACGGCCGAGCGCCGCCTCGTCCTCGGCCAATGCCGTCGGTACGGCCTCGCGCAGGAAATCCACGAAAGTCCTGATTTTGGCGTCCAGATACTGACGCGACGCATGGACCGTGAAGGCCGTCAGTTTCTGCAGCCGATACTGCGGCAGCACGCGCACCAGTGCGCCGCTGTCGAGCGAGGGCAGCGCGCTCGACATCGGCAGCGCTCCGATACCCACCTCTTCGCGCAGCGCGACACCGAGCGCGTCAGGAAGGTTGATTTCGACCGCCGCCTTCGGAAGCTCGACCGTTTCACGGCCGTCGGGTCCGTCCAGATGCCAGCGATCGCGCGGGAAAATCGACATAACGAACTGTAGGCAAGTGTGACCCCGAATGTCCTGTACCGTGTGCGGCGTACCGCGCGCGTGCAGATAAGCGGGCGCTGCACAGAGCACGCTGTGGACCTCTCCGAGCCGATGCGAAACGAGCCCCGAGTCGGGCAGCTGCGTCGCACTCAATCGAAGCATCAGGTCGTAGCCATCGTCGAGAAGATCCGGCGTGCCTGACGATAACGTCAGCTCGACCGACACGGCAGGATAGCGCTCCTGATACCGGACCGCTGCCGGCACCAGACAGGTCGTGCCAAAGCCTGGCGACGCATGCACGCGCAGCCGCCCCGAGGGTCTGACTTGCGCATTGGCTGCCTCGGCTTCGGCCTCGTCGACAGAGGTGAGTATCTGTTGGCAGCGGTCCAGATATCGCTCGCCCGCCTCGGTCAGCGCGACGCGCCGGGTACTTCGGTGCAGCAGACGCGTGCGCAAATGCGTCTCGAGTTGCGCGACCGCCCGCGACGCGTTGGCTGTCGGAATGTTCAGGCGCGAGGCCGCTGCCGTGAAGCTTCCTTCTTCGGTGATGCGGACGAATATCCGCATCATGTTGAGCTTGTCCATTACAAATGCACGCGAACCTGTTCCGTAAATGTCCGTATCGCTTCTTCATTGCGCGACAGGAAAATCCATTGGCCGACTCGCTTCGGAACCAGAAGTCCCGCTTCGACGAGCACGGCGATATGCATTGATACCGTCGACTGGGCCAGACCGCTGCGTGCCTGGATGACGTGCACGGGTACGCCGCGGCCATGGTTGAGATAGCCGTTCGGAAAGGTCTCGGCGGGGGCTCT
Source organism: Paraburkholderia sp. HC6.4b (assembly GCF_014200875.1). NCBI lineage: Bacteria > Pseudomonadati > Pseudomonadota > Betaproteobacteria > Burkholderiales > Burkholderiaceae > Paraburkholderia > Paraburkholderia sp. HC6.4b. Next base: position 27,305 of record NZ_JACHDC010000030.1, on the reverse strand, counting down.
CAACCACGCGAGGATGTCGCGCCGCAGCGGATTCGCGAGAGCCTTGTGAATCAGGTTCGTGTCGATCATCAATTACTCCGTGTGTGCCCGGCGCTTCGTGCCGGCGGCGTCAGCAACGCCGTGGCGATCGTTCCCGCCGCATGTTCGCCGAGGTCTTCCCGCACCAGCGACAGGGCGAGATGGATGCCCGCACTCGCGCCGCCCGACGAGTACAGGTTGCCATCCTTCAGGCAGCCAGGATTCGACATCACATGGACCAGCGGATATTCGGCCGCGAGGCGGTCAGCGTCGCGCCAATGCGTGGTCAGCCAGCGGCGATCGGCGAGACCGGCTCTTGCAAGCAGAAACGCGCCGTTCGAAATGCAGGCGAGCCTGTGGGTCCTTGGTCCCGCATCGCTCAACCAGTCCACGAGTTTGCGATGCTCACGGGCAGAACCGACCACCGGGGAGCCAGGCACCACGACAATATCGAAGGGCGGGCGCGTATCGAATAGGCACTCGGTCGTACCCACGGCCGTCCCGTTCGACGAAAACACCGGCCCCGGCGACGGCCCGATCAGATGCGCCTCATAGAGGACGCCGCCATACAGGCGGTTGGCCTGATGAAACACATCCATCGGACCACTGACCTCGAGCAGCTGAAATCCCGCATAGAGCATCATCGCGACACGCATGCGCACTCAGCCGGTGAACGCTCGCGACACGAGCGCGGATTGTGTCGCCACATGCGCCGCATGCGATCCCGGCGCGGTCGATGCGCAAGCATCAGGTCCCGCGTACAGCAGCGTCGTGCCGGCAGGCAGAATCTCGCGTAGCAGCGGCTCGACGAAACTCCATGCGCCCTGATTGCGCGCTTGCTCCTGGCACCAGACCACGCTCTTCAGGTTCGGATAGCGAGCGAGCTCGGCGGCCAGTTGTTGCGCCGGAAACGGATAGAGCTGCTCGACGCGGATGATCGGGGTGTCGGTCATACCGACGCTGCGGCGATGCGCGAGCAATTCGAAGTAGACCTTGCCGCTCGTCACGATCACACGCTCCACATCAGTCGCGCGCGACGCGTCGATCTGGGTGTCCGGCAGAACCTCGCGGAATTCGCCGTGACTCAACTCGTCGAACGTGCTGGTCGCCTCCGGGTGGCGCAGCAGCGACTTGGGCGTCATCACGACGAGCGGGCGCCGTTCAGAGGCGCGGGCCTGCATCAGCAGCAAATGGAACAGTTGCGCGGGCGTGGTCGGTTCCGCAACCCGCATATTGTTTTGCGCACTCAATTGCAGGTAGCGCTCGAGCCTCGCCGACGCGTGCTCGGGACCCTGGCCTTCCTGCCCGTGAGGCAGGAACAGCGTCAGGCCGCTGTGTTGTCCCCACTTGGCCGCGCCCGCCGCGATGAACTGGTCGATCACGACCTGCGCGCCATTGGCGAAATCACCGAATTGCGCTTCCCAGATCACCAGCGCATTGCGATTCACCGTCGAATAGCCATACTCGAATGCCAGCACGGCGGCCTCGGAGAGAATCGAGTTCGTCACGGTGAACCGGCCCTGGGTTGCGCCGAGATGATCGAGTGGAACATAGACCCCATCGGGACGATGTATCCGTGTCTGATCGTGCAGAACGGCGTGCCGGTGGTTGAACGTCCCGCGTGCGCTGTCCTGCCCGCTCAGTCGGATACCGACCCCGGCCGCGAGTAACGATGCGAATGCCAGATGTTCGCCCATGCCCCAGTCGAGCAGGCGTTTTCCGGATGCCATCTCCTGACGCCCGTTCATCATCTTCCTGACGAGCGCATGCAGCGTCAGGTCCGCGCGGACGGTCGAGATCCGCTGCGCGAGGCCGCGCAGATCGTCGGCCGACGGGGCGAGGTGGCGGGCCGGGCCGGTTTGCGCGGCTGAGCACGAGCGCTCGCCGGCTTCCTCGTCTAGCGGCGAAGCATAGGAACCCACGGTCTCGTGCGCGCGCTCGAGAAGTTCGCGACGCGCGCTGACGTAGCGTTGCGCCTCGTCGGCCGTCAGCACGCCTTGCTGGATCAGCCGGTTCGCGTAGCGTGTCCTCACGCCCGGATGACCCGCGATCGAGCGATACATCAGCGGTTGTGTGATGCCGGGCGTGTCCTGTTCCTGATGCCCGTACCTGCGAAAGCAGACGAGATCGATGACGACGCTGCGCTTGAACTTGCTGCGATAGTCGAGGGCGAGCCGCGCCGCCATCGCGACCGCTTCAGGGTCGTCGCCATTGACGTGCAGGATCGGCGCCTCGATCATCTTCGCGACGTCCGTCGTATAGAACGACGAACGCGTGTCGCGCGGATCGGAAGTCGTAAAACCGATCTGGTTGTTGACGACGACGTGGACGGTGCCGCCCGTGCCGTGTCCGCGCGTGTAGGAAAGGCTCAGCGTTTCCATGACCACGCCCTGTCCACTCATCGCCGCGTCGCCGTGGATTTCGACCGGCAGCACGTCGCCGCCGTCGGCGCTGCCGGCGAGATCCGCCTTCGCGCGCGCCATGCCTTGCACGACCGGGTTGACGACTTCCAGATGCGACGGGTTGAACGCGAGCGTCACCTCGACCGGTCCGGCGTCGGTCTCGACCGAACTGGCAAAGCCCTTGTGATACTTGACATCGCCGGCCGTCAGTTTTTCGGCGTCCTTGCCGTCGAATTCGTCGAACAGCGCGCGCAGCGGCTTGCCGACGACATTCACGAGCACATTCAGGCGGCCGCGGTGCGCCATGCCCATCACGAGCGCGCGCAGCTTCTTCGACGCGCCATACCGGACCAGTTCGTCGAGCAGCACGATCAACGACTCGCCGCCTTCGAGCGAGAAGCGCGTTTGTCCGACATAGCGCGCGTGCAGGTGTTTTTCGAGCCCTTCGGCTGCGCTCAAACGCTCCAGCAGCCGCAGTTTCTCAGCGGCCTGCAGCGACGGCGTGGCGCGCGAGGATTCGAGCCGTAGCTGCCACCAGCGCCGCTGCTGCGCGTCGGCGAGGTGCATGAACTCGGCGCCGAGTGTGCCGGTGTACGTTTGCTCGAGCGCGGCAACGATATCCTTCAGCGTCGCGTCGTCCTCGAAGAGAAACGTGTCGGCGGTGCTGAACGTGGTCGACATGTCGGCGGCCGTCAGGCCGTAGTAGGCCGGCGTCAATTCGGCGTAGGAGCGTGGCGGCGTCCACGCCAGCGGGTCGAGATCGGCCACGCGCGTGCCGATCATCCGGAACGCGGCAATCAGCGTTTGCACCGCCACCTGCTTTCTCGCGAGGCCCAGCGCGTCGGCGGCCTCCTTGTTGGCCTGCTTATTGGGTTGCTTATTGGCCTGCTTATCGGGCTCGCTACCGGCTTCGTTGCTGGCCGCGACGACGGCACGCGGCGTTCGTTTAGCCAGCTCGACGAAGCTGGAGATCACCGGTGCGTGCGGCTGGTCGTCACGATCGCTGCCATCGATGGCGGGGGTGTCGCGCAACGCGTCGAACCACGTCCGCCACTCGGCTGTGACCGCATTCGGGTCAGCCAGGTAAAGTTCATATTGCTCTTCGACGTAGGGGGCGTTGCCCCCGAACAGGAAAGAGCTCTGACGTTCCTTCAACATGATGAATCTGCCCTTGCTCGCTGTGCGGCCGTGAGCCGGCCGCAACATATGGAGTGACGACTATCGTTGCTTGTAGCCACCCACCGAACAGCCAGGCATCGACGCGCGTCACAAGCGCCGTCCTTGGCGGGAGACCTCCCGGCACGCCCGGGTGATATCCCCAGTCGCAGTCGTGTAGACAGTCTAGTTAATCGATGCTGTGGCGGAAATGCGCGGATGGTGCGTTCGTCTGCCAACTAGTCGAAGTTTTGGGCCACGCGTGCAGTGCTGGCTTACCTCGTGTCGGGCATCGTTGCGGCGAGAGATTTGTTACGCCCAGACACAATAGTTTTTCCGGGCGCTGACGGCATCAGCGGCCGATGATGCGGTAAGCTGCGCCACGGCATCGCAAACATAGTTTCCACCATGAAGGTCACGGCATGAAAGTCGCCATTGTTGTATTCGATGGTGTGCAGGCGCTGGATGTAGCAGGCCCACTCGATGTGTTCGCCGAGGCGAACACGTTTCTTCCCGAGCATCAGCGCTACGAGGTCTCGCTGGTCGGACGCGAAGCGGGCACCGTGACCTGCTCGAATGGCATGCAACTGGCGGTTTCGTTTGGCTATGCCGACCGTGACATTCAATGGGACCTGCTGCTTGTCGCGGGCGGACCTCAGTTGCCCGATGCGCAGCCTTCGAATGAATTCCTGACCTGGTTGCAGAATCAGGCGCGCAGCGCGAGCCGCTTCGGCTCCGTATGCAATGGTGCATTCGTGCTCGCGCGTGCGGGGCTGCTCGATGGCAAGGAAGTCACGACGCACTGGTCGGACGCGAATCGGCTGTCCAATGAATTTCCGCAAGCCAACGTGCGGCCGGACAGGATCTTCGTTCGCGACGGTCGGCTTTTCACGTCAGCCGGCGTGACCGCGGGCATCGATCTGTGTCTGGCGCTCGTCGCCGAGGACTGGGGGCACGAGCTCGCGGTGCGGGTCGCGAAGCGTCTGGTCGTGTATATCCAGCGGGAAGGCGGTCAGTCGCAGTACAGCCCCTATATCGGCGCGGGCAAGGACGAAGATCCGATCCTCCACAAGGTCTATCGATATGTGAGCGAGCATATTACCGGGACGCTGTCGATCGAGGAGCTCGCGAGCGCGGCCTCGGTGAGCCGCCGTACATTGTCGCGGGTATTCGCGAAGCACGCGAAGGTGACGCCCTCGGTATTCGTCGAGCAGGTGCGCGTCGATACGGCGAGAAAACTGCTCGAGGATACCGATGCTCCGCTGAAGACGGTCGCGTTCAAATGCGGCTTTCACAACGCCACGCATATGCGCACGACATTCTCGCGGCGGCTCAACGTCACGCCGAAGCAATATCGGATGCGATTCAGAGGGGAGGCGAGTGCACAACAGTGAGCCCACCGCGGCGCTGGCGGACGTGTCGTCGTTGACCAACGACGATTCGGCGCAATTGCTTCCCGACATCATTCAGTCCGGCTTGTCGATCCTCTTCTGCGGCATCAACCCGGGATTACGCGCGGCGTCGACAGGGCACCACTTCGAAGGCAGGGGTAACCGGTTCTGGAGAGTTCTCCATCGCGCCGGTTTCACGGACGAGGAGTTTCGCCCCGGGAACGACCGGCAACTGTTGAATCGTGGATACGGTCTTACCACGGCGGTCTTACGTCCCACGGCTCGTGCGGACCAACTGTCGAAGGCGGAGATTCAAGCCGCCGCGGCGCAGTTCGAACTGAAGATTCGACACTACGCGCCGCGCTTCATCGCGTTTCTTGGCAAGGTGGCGCTCGCCGAAATGTCCGGCCAGCGTGATATCGAATGGGGCTTGCAAGCCCGTGATTTCGCCGGTGCGCGCGCATGGGTCCTGCCAAACCCAAGCGGACTGAACCGATCGTTCAGCCTCGATGCACTCGTGAGCGCCTACCGTGAGCTCCGGTTGGCTGCGAAACTGGCGCTTCCCGACTAGACGGCGATTGCCGCCATAGGCGGGCGTTGCTGCCTTTTGCGGCGCGCTAAGCCGCGTCTCACGCTTTTGCCCGAGCCCTGCGGGTCGGTTCCACGCAGCCTGTAACGGCTGGTCGCGCATCAGCGTTCCGCTTGACTCAAACCAGCGCCTGAATCGCATGGCCCGTGACGAACCACCATGGTTCGTCACGACGCACGCTTTTCCGCCCATGCCGCGCGAGCGGCGCACAGCCGGTCGACACAGCACGGCCTGGCCAATTTTCCGTACTGGATGGCCCAAAACCCGCCTAGCTGAAGCTTTAAGAAATCGGTCCGATCTCTGACAATTAAGCAATCGGTGAACAGCAACGAAGAGCGGTGAGCCGACAGCTGACTGTCCGCGTCGGGCAGTAGAGCTAACTAAACCAGAGCGGGTTGAAACCTATGACGACTGAAACGGAAGCGCCGAGTCTCCCGCGATCGCTGGAGAGCGGTCCTGTACGCGTGGTAGCGGCGCCGCCCCGGACGGCTCCTGCGCAGTTGGCTTTTACCAGGCGTATTGCGCTCGGGCTCGTCGGCATGCTGTTCGCGTCGTTGCTGGCGATCCTGAACGAGCAGGTCACCGCGGCCGCGCTGGCCGATATCCAGGGCGCGTTCCTGATCGGACATGACGACGGCACCTGGCTCACTTCGCTGTTCGAAGCAGCGAACGTCGCGACGATGGTGTTTGCGCCGTGGTTCGGCATCACGTTCACGCTGAAGCGGTTCACGATCGGCGCCGTACTCGCGACGATGTTCTTCGGCTTGCTGTGCCCGTTCGCTCCCAATCTGCCGACGCTTTACGTGCTGCGCATTCTTCAGGGAATCGCGGGCGGATGTCTTCCGCCGATGCTGATCATCGTGGCGCTGCGCTATCTGCCGCCCAATCTCAAGCTGTATGGCCTCGCCGGCTATGCGCTGACAGCGACCTTCGGGCCGGCCCTGGGCACGCCGCTCGCCGCGGTGTGGACGGAGTTCGTCAGCTGGCGCATGGCGTTCTGGCAGATCGTTCCGCTCGGCGTGCTGTGCTGCATCGCGATTCAGCGGGGGCTTCCCGCGGACCCGATGAAGCTCGAGCGGTTTCGCTCGTTCGACTGGATCGGCTTCGTGACCGGATTTCCCGCCGTCGCGATGCTGGTGACCGGTCTTTTGCAGGGCGATCGTCTCGACTGGTTCGATTCGGGGTTCATTTGCGTGATGTTCGGCGCGGGGGTGCCGCTGCTCGTTGCATTTCTCGTCAACGAATGGTGTCAGCCGGTGCCGTTTTTCAAGCTTCAACTGCTTGCGCGCAGGAATTTCACGCATGGACTATCGACCTTGCTCGGCACCGTGATCCTGCTGGTGGGCATGGCGGCAATACCGGCCCAGTATCTCGCGATAGTCCATACGTACCGCCCGTTGCAGACCGCGCCGCTGTCGTTGTTTCTGGCCGTGCCGCTGTTGATCACGCTGCCGCTGACGGCCGCTTTGCTGAACACGCGCCGCGCCGATCACCGCTGGGTAATCGCCACGGGTCTCGCGCTGATGTTCGTGACCTGCGCGATGGGAAGCTTCATCACGACCGAGTGGATTCGCGACAATTTCTACCTGCTGCAATCGTTGCAGATCGTCGCGCAGCCGATGGTGATCATGTCGATCCTGATGGGCGTGACGACGGGGCTGCCGCCCACCGAGGGTCCGTTTGCTTCGGCGATGTTCAATTCCCTGAAGACGTTTTCCGCGGCGGTGGCGAGCGGGCTCATCGAAAGTGTGGGGACCGCGCGCGAGCATTTCCATTCGAGCATGCTGGTCGACCAACTGGGCAACCGCCCACTGATAGCGAATCTGGGCGTCGGCGCGGACTACGGTCTGGGTCAGCTCGCGCACCGGATCCACGAACAGGCGGTCGTTCTGACTTCCGCCGATCTGTACCGCCTGATGGCGTGTGTCGCCGTTGCGCTTCTTCTGCTGGTTCCAGTGCTGCCGGTGCGCATCTATCCGCCGTGGAGCACGACGCCGCCTGCTTCGCATTGAGGAACGATTCCCATGTCATCGACTATGCCATCCCCATTGAAGATCTTTCGTGCTGCCGCGGTCATCGGCGTCGTCGGCCTCGCTGCATGGGGCTGCACGAGGCTGCTCGCGAGCCCGAATACCGAGTCCACCAACGACGCCTACGTCACCGCGGACTTCACGCTCGTCGCGCCGCGCGTCCCGGGTCAGATCACGGACGTACTGGTCAATGACAATGAGGACGTGAAAGCGGGCCAACTGCTCGTGCGCATCGATGACCGCGACTTTCGCGCGGCGTTGATGAGCGCCGAGGCGGAAGTGGTCGCGGCGAAGGCATCGGTGGCGAACTTCGATGCGGAAATTGCGCGTCAGCCGTCGCTGGTGGAGCAGGCGCGCGCGACGCTGCGCGCCGACGACGCATCGATCGGTTTTGCGCGGGCCAACGCGTCGCGCTACCAGAACCTGTCCGACGCCGGCGCGGGGACGGCGCAGGAACAACAACGCGCTTCGAGCACGCTCGCGCAGCAGCTTGCGCAGCAGTCGCACGACCAGGCGGCGTTGCTGGCCACCGAGCAGAATCTGGACGTGCTGCGCACGCAGCGCGACAAGGCCGCGGGCGCGCTGGAACACGCCGAGGCGGCGCTCGAGCAGGCGAAGCTCAACCTGTCGTACACGGAGATCCGCGCACCCGTCGACGGCAAGGTCGGCCGCCGTTCGGCGCGGGTCGGCGCATTCGTGACGCCCGGCGCGCCAGTCCTGGCGATCGTGCCGCTGTCGGACGCGTACGTGGTCGCCAACTTCCAGGAGAGCCAGATCACCAACATGCGACCGGGCGAAGGCGTACGCGTGACGGTGGATAGCCTGCCCGGCATCGTGATCCGCGGCCGTGTCGATAGCCTCGCGCCGGCGACCGGCGTGAGCTTTGCGCCGATCGCGCCCGACAACGCCACCGGCAACTTCACGAAGGTCGTGCAGCGGGTGCCCGTCAAGATCACGATCGATCGCGGACAGGCGAGTGCAGCGGCATTGAGCGTGGGGCTCTCGGTCGAAGCGGACGTCGTGGTGGGCCACAGCGGCGAAGCGACGGCCGAGGGAGCGCAAAGAGAATGAACACGAGCAACTACTCTGCGCGCGCGATCGTCGCAGCGCTTCTGACCTGTGTCGCGCTGACGGCATGCACGGTGGGTCCGAATTTCGAACGTCCACAGACGGCCACGCCGCAGGTCTTCGAGCGTACGCAAACCGCGCAGTCGCCGAGCCGGGCGGTGGAATCCCAGTTCGGTCCGGATTGGTGGACGCTGTTCAACGATCCGGTACTCAACCAGCTGGAAAAGCAGCTGGCCGACGCCAACCTCGACGTGGCCGCGGCCTCCGCGCGTTTGCTGCAAAGCCGGGCCGAGCGGCGCGTTGCCGGCGCTGCCGAAAACCCGACGCTCGACGGCGCCGCCTCGTACAACCGCGAACGCGGCAGCCAGAACGGCATCCTGTCGCTGCTCGGCGTCACGCCGACGCAAAGCCAACCGCAATCGGCTTCCGGCAGCGCGCCGCTGGGCGTGGCTCCGTTGCCCGGCTCGGCGGGCTCGCCCGCCTATAACCTGTATCAGGCCGGGTTCGATGCGTCGTGGGAGATCGATCTGTGGGGGCACGTGCGACGCAGCGTCGAAGCGGCGAGCGCGCTGTCCCAGGCGTCATACGAGGACCGCAACGCGGTGCTGTTGAGAGCGCGCGCGGAACTGGCGCGCGACTATATCGAGCTGCGCGACACGCAGGATCTGCTGCAGATCGCGAGACAGAACCTCGACATCGCCAACGATGTGCTGAAGCTCACGCGGGTTCGCGCGCATGAAGGCGTCACGACCGATCTCGACGTGTCGAACGCTGCCGCACAGGTGGAAAACATCGAAAGCCTGATTCCGACGCTGGAGTCGCACTGCGAGACCACGATCAACGCGATCGGGCTGCTGCTCGGGCAGGAACCCGGTGCGCTGCGGCAGACGCTTGCCGAACCGCGCGAGGTGCCGGTGCTGCCCGCGCAGGTGCCGATCGGCTTCCCGTCCGAGCTCGTGCAGCGCCGGCCCGATATCCGCAAGGCGGAGGCGGACCTGCATGCGGCAACCGCGACCGTCGGCGTCGCGAAGGCCGATTTCTATCCACGCATCACGCTGAACGGCAGCGCGGGGTTTCAGAGTCTTCAACTGTCGAATCTCGCCAGCTGGGCGTCCGGGCAGTTCGTCGTCGGGCCTTCGATTACGTTGCCGATATTCGAGGGAGGCCGTCTGAAGGGCACGCTGCAACTGCGTGAAGCACAACAACAGGAAGCCGCCATCGTCTACCGGCAGACGGTGCTGCGCGCGTGGCGGGAAGTCGACGATTCGCTCGTCACCTACGACGCCGAACAACGCCGCCGCGATCGGCTCGCCACGGCCGTCAGCATGAACGAGCGCGCGCTGGCCGTTGCGCGGGAACGCTACAAGGCGGGCGCGCTCGACTATCTCGACGTGCTGAACGTGCAGCGGCAATTGCTCGAAGCGCAGAGCAATCTGCAGAAGAGCAAAGCCACCGCCGCGACCAATCTGATCACGCTCTGTAAAGCGCTGGGAGGGGGATGGGAGTCGACCTACGGCGGATAACGGGCAACGTGCCGCCCGCCGTTCAATACTGGAACTGGATCGCGGCATGTCGCTGCGAATACCGGAGCGAACGAACAACAAGGAGCTTGTCATGCGCGATTCAACCCATTCGGCCGATAGTGCCGCCACGCCCGCATTCGCATCGCGCGGCAAGATCGTCATGATGGCGATCATCGCCGGCGCGGTGATCACCAACATTTACTGCACGCAGCCGATCCTTCCGCTGATCGCCGCGGGTCTGCGCGTCGACGTGACGACGGTCGATCTCGTCGCCGCCGCGGCACTGCTCGGTTTTTCGAGCGGGCTCGCGTTGCTGCTGCCGCTCGGCGACCGGTTCGATCGCCGCAAGCTGGTGCTGATCCAGATCGCGCTCGCCTGCGTGTTCGGCGTCGCGGGGGCCGTCGCGCCCGGCATCTGGGCGCTCGTCGCGGCGTCGTTCGGCCTCGGCATCGTGAGCTGCGTTCCGCAGCAGCTGGTGCCGTTCGCCGCCGTGATGTCGTTGCCAAGCGAGCGCGGGCGTAACGTCGGCACCGTCGTGAGCGGGATCATGGTCGGCATCCTGACCGGCCGTACCATCGCCGGCGTGATCGGCGCAGCGTATGGATGGCGCGCGGTGTACGTCGCCGAAGCGGCCTTCATGGTGCCGGTCTGGATCGCGGCCGCGGCGCTGCTGCCGCGCGGCGTGCCGTCGACGAATCTCTCCTATGGGCGCCTGCTCGCTTCGCTGTGGCCGCTCGCGCGGGACAATCGGCCGATCCGCGAATCGATGCTGATCCAGGCCCTGCTGTGGGCCTGCTTCAACGGGTTCTGGGTCAATCTCGCCGCGCTTCTCGCGAGCGGACCGTGGCATCTCGGCAGCGCATGGGCAGGCGGCTTCGGCGTGATCGGCGCGGCCGGCGCGTTCGCCGCTTCACTGGGCGGCAATGCGACCGATCGGGTCGGGTTCCGCAAGGTGATCGGCGCTAGCATCGGCATCGTCACGCTCGCGTATCTGCTGCTGTCGGGCGCGGCGAGCTCGCTGACGCTGTTGATCGTGGGCGTGATCGTGCTCGATATCGGCGTGCAGTCCGGTCTCGTATCGAACCAGACGCGCGCGTTCGCGGTCGATCCGAAAGCGCAGGGCCGCATCAATAGTCTTTATATGACGGCCACCTTTTTCGGCGGTGCTGTCGGCGCGACGGTCAGCGGCTGGTTGATGACACGCTATGGCTGGACGGGCATCGTCGCGTTCGGTATCGCGCTCGGCAGTCTCGCCGCCGCGATTCACTGGATCGGCACGCCTCGCGGGACGGTGGTCGAGGTCCAGGCGAGCCCGGATTGATCGCGAGCCGCCGCCTGGTTCGAACGTAGATGACTGGTGAGGTGAAACATGAAGTTCTCGATGAAAACTGAAATCCGTGCAGATGATGTTACCAGGCTCGAGCATGCGATGAAGTCGGTCGATCCCGACGCGAAAGTCGCGGTCGACGTTGGCACGCAAAGCGTGAGCGTCGACTCGTGGCTGATGCCCGAGGAATTTCTCGTCGCGTTCTACGACGACAACTACGAGGTGGCCGTCAAGGAGTGGTGACTCCAACGACGCCCGCGCGCGTATCGCGGCGGGCGGATCGCTGACGCCAGGCATGGGCCGCGGCGCGATTGCCGCCGCCATCCGAAGCCGCTTCGTCGTAACCGACCGCCGCGCCGACGAATCGCTCGCTGAACTGGAACAGAAACTCAGGGCGTTCATCGAATTCGCCGGACCGGCGTTCCTCGAAGTCATGATCGACCAGAACGCCGATGTGTTTCCCATGGTCGGGCCGGGACAAAGCTATGCGGAGATGATCACCGGGCCTTTCATCCCGTCTCGCGATCAGCGGGAGGCTGGCGGCAAGCACGTTTGGAGGCGTTTCGAGGCCCGCGCCGCCAAGCGGGAAGGGCGTGCGTCACGCCTGGCGCGCGTCGATCAGGCGGACAGGAATTCGGCGATGACGACGATCACGACAGCGGCGTCGGCGGGACCCTGGCTATGCGAGAACGCTGAACGCGCATGTCCCGCTTTGTCGCCGAGCACGGCAGCGAACAGATCCGAAGCGCCGTCGACCACGGCGGGCTGCCCGTAGAATCCATCGGCGGAACTGACGTGCCCCTCGACGCGAACGATGTGATGCAGGCGCTCGAAACCGCCGAGATGACGCGAGATCTGCGCGAGTACGTTGAGCGCGGCGAGTTGGGCAGCCTTGCGGCCCTCTTCGAGCGTCAGGTTCTCGCCGACACGCCCCGAATAGACCATTTTGCCGTCGGACAGCGGCACCTGTCCCGAGATGAAAAGCAGGTTTCCGGCTTCGCTGACAGCCGTATAGCTGCCCAGCGGTTGCGCAGGAGAGGGCAGTTCGAGACCGAGTTCTGCGAGTTTCTGTTGGACGGACATGGTGGGCTCCTTGAGTGGGGCGTCGAGCGCGCGAATCAGATCATGCGCGCAATGTGCGGACACCCGCACTGACGATGAATCGCGTCATGGGTGCGGTGTGGGTCGGCTTGCCGGGCGAGTGCGGGTGACGCCAGACCACTTACTGGCCTGCGCTCTGGCCGCCGTCCACATGCAGGATCTCGCCGGTCACGAACGGTGCCGAGTCGAGATAGAGGATCGCATTGACGATGTCGCTCATGTCGCCCATGCGCCCGACCGGATGCATCCCGGCGAGCGTCGCGTGTGATTCGGCGGGATGCATCGGCGACTTGATGATGCCGGGCGACACCGCGTTGGCGCGGATACCGGCGCGCGCATATTCGATGGCGAGCGAACGCGTCGCGGCATTCAGGCCGCCCTTCGTCAATGACGCGAGCACCGACGGAACCTTGCTGTTCGCCTTTTCGGCGAGCGTCGTGGTAATGCTGACCACGTGACCGCTGCCGTGCTTCTGCATCGCGTCGATCGCGTACTGGGTAATGTAAAAGAAGCCGTTCAGGTTGACGTTCAGGATCGCCGCGTAGTCTTCGGCGGTGTACTGCGTGAACGGCTTCGCGATGAAGATGCCCGCGTTGTTGACGAGCGTATCGACGCGTCCGAAGTGCTCGATGGCAGCGTCGACGACGCGGCGGGCGGTAGCGGCGTCGCCGATGTCGCCGGCCACGGCGACATAGTCGGCCTCGACGGCCGGTGCGATGGAACGAGCCGTGGCGACGACGCGATGACCCTGCGCGCGGAAGGCTTTGACGGTTTCAGCGCCGATGCCTTGCGATGCGCCGGTGACGATGACGACTTTGGAAGTGCTCATGGTTTGTCTCACAGTGTGATTGATCTGGCCTGCTGGCCGTTCGAATCGATGGACCCGATGGAGGGCACCGTAGGCGCATCCGCCGCGAATTCGAACACACACCGTGGACAAAGAGTCTTGCGCCACGAGAACAAATCTCGTGGAACCGTGCGGCTAGAGCCAGCGCCAGATGCCCGCGGGCCAACCGGAGAGCGGGATATGAGCCCACGTCGCGACGAGCCAGAAAACGACGCCGCCCACCAGCGCGTGCATGCCGAACCCGCCCAGCCGCGCGCGGCCGGCGGCGATCGCCGCGAACGGCAGATAGCTCGTCTTCGATTCCCATGCGGGCCACAGATCGGGTTGCAGCCGCCGTTTCTTGCGGTCCTGTAGCGCGGCACCGACCAGCGCGAGGATGATGATCGCCCCGGCAAGCACAAAGTTCCGGGTGACCGGGAACACGGCGATATGGCACAGTCCCCAGAGCGCGAACGACCACATCATCGGGTGACGGGTCACTGCGTACACGCCGCGCGCCGCGTCGGGAAACGCGGTGGGCCGGCCGCCGGTGGGCAACGCCGGGTTGCGGATCAGGGAGCCCATCAGAAGGATCGACGCGATCAGCATGAGCACGGTCACAACTGCCCACAGCGCGTTGCCTGCCGGCCATAGCGGCGCGGAGACGGGCGTCCTGTCGTAAGCCATGACCATCCAGCCGAACGTCAGTATCGCAATCAGCGAATAGACGCCCATGGCACCCCGTTCGCCGATTGCCCGGACCATACCCGCCCGCAGCGGATGGGACAGGAGAAAGTGGCTGCCGACAAAAGCGAATGCCGCCACGACAAGTGTGTCGATGCTTCCCATTGGCCCGGCTCCTCAAGTCAGATGATCGGTCGACCGCGTGCATTGCGAGAATACTACTTCGCGCGCCACAAGGAATGCAGCGATCGCTTCGCGAGTTTCGATTGCCGCGCGCCGCAAAACCTTGATTGGCAGTGTCGTCGTCGCGATGGCCGGGACACTCGCCATCGCATCGACTGCGCAAGCGGGGCAATGGGCCGCCAACCATCCCCGGCGCGTCGAAGTGAACAACCGTCTTGCCAACCAGAACAATCGCATCCGTCGAGAGGTTCAGGATGGGCAAATGTCGAGAGGCGAGGGCGGGCGCGCGTGGTGCGGTCTTCCGCAAGCGGCGAAGAGCGGCCCCTTGGCGGCGGAGTTAAGGTCTGCGTTGAAATTTGACTCGCACAACAACTCGTCGCAAGGCGTAGCGGCGGGTAGAGCCGTTAGGCGGCAACGGTCCTGGAAGGCATTGTCGACCGGTTCTGGTGCGCCGCCGTTGGCGACAGAGCGGTATCCTGCCTCGACGACAGCGATCGCATGCTCGGCCTCCCGCAACCCTGCAACGGGAGGACAACCATTCGCCAGATCGGCCCAGCTGCGCTTTAAGAACACCGAATAAAACTCGTCCGTGTTGTACTCCACCTTCGTGGCGCGCCGTTGCTGTTGGCCCCGCGCTTTGATGTAAAGCTGGTCGGCATAACCCCGGACGTAGGAGGAGGTATGCGAGATGGAAAACGCGAAGTCTCGCTGATCCTCCGCTGTCGATGGATACAGGTAACCCGTTTCAACCACGCCGATTTGTCCCGCAGCGTTTCGGCACGTGAACACGGCTTGCTCCTCGACGGTCACATCAGGTCGATACGTTCGCATCTGCGCCGAGACGTGGGTGATGGGATCTGTTTGTGAGGGATGAGATCAGGTCAATGAAATGAACCCCGACATTCAACGTGGACCCTCCACCTGCGTGCCGTTTATCCAGCATCCAACTGCACCCGCCGCGCTCATACCGAGCTATCGGGCCAACGATGAACCTGAACGCGAGATGCTGGAATCCCTCCGGCGTAAATCCATTCGCGGGACGCTTCCATTCGTCCCGCTGCGCCTCTGTGGCGCAACGGGCCTTGGCGCCAGTTCGCTTGATCCACGAGCGGCAGAAACGAGCACCGCAGCGACAACACCATCGGGCGGACGCTCAAGGCGGACGCGAGGGCAGCGTATGCGTCACATCCCGCTGCCGCACGGCGACAGCAACAGCCCATCGCCGAACGGAACATGGTCGTTGCTCGAAAGACATGTTGTGTAGGTCCAGCTCAATAGCGAGGCGCCGGACGAAGGGGCGCCGTATTGTCCGGTCAGCATCACCTGGAGGCGCGGCGTGGGGCTGATTGCAGCAGTTCCTGCAACTCGGCTTTGTAGAAACGCGCCAGGCCGTTGGTACCGTGGCCGCACGTATCCTCGCTGGCAGGGATCAAAAGCAGCCGGCCGTGGCGCACATGCTGCATCGCGTGCTCCATCAGACCGGTCTCGGGCGGATAGCGTTCGTCATCGGCCGCGTTGATGGCGAGCACCATAGCCCGGATCTGCTCCAGGCCGGGTGCCGGGTTATAGCCGCGCGAGGCACCCCATTGATATAAGAAGTCGTTGGCATCCAACGTGAAAGGCTGGGCCAACAGGGTGTCCAGGAAGTTGTCGGCCAACTCCATTGTCGGAGCTGCTTTCTGGTAGGCCAGCGTTCCGCCGTTGGTGGCCAGCGCGAAGAACGCGCTGGCAATGCGCAAGGAGCGGGGCGGGCTGGCGTAATTGCCATCCAGGTACTCCGGGTCGTCGCGGACCATCTCGGTGAGCATGCGGCGCAGCATCCAGTTGCGGCCGGACATCTCGGTCGGTTGCGACGCCATTGGCACCAGCGCGTCCATGAAGTCCGGATATCGCACCGCCCAGATCCACGCGTGCATGCCGCCCATCGAGTTGCCGATCAGCAGGCGCAAGTGCCTGATGCCCAGGCCCTCGGTCAGGAGCCTGTACTGCGCGAGCACCATGTCGTCGTAGTTGTAAGCCGGGAACCGCGTGCGCAGCCCGTCCGACGGCCTGGACGATCCGCCGGCTCCAATTCCGTCCGGGAGGACGATGAAATAATTGTTGGCATCAAGCGGCTGTCCGGGCCCGAACAGCTCTCCCGCGAACGCGGGCGTCAGCATGCCGGCGCCTGTGCCCGTCGTGCCGTGCAGGACCAGGACCGGCTCGCCGGACGGGTCGCCGATGGTTCGGTAGTGTAGCCGCACCTCCGGCATCACCTCCCCGGTGTGGAAACGGAAGTCTCGCGCGATCCAGTCGCCTTCCTTCGGTGCAGGATAATCGGCCAAATTGCAATATCTCGTTAGCGGCATAGGCGTGCGACGCAATCCGATGGCCTGGATTACCCGGAAATCGGTTCAAGAGTCTGAAGCGCACCCCCCTGCCGAGCAGAAGCGTAGGCCGCATCCATGACCTGCATCATCGCCTCGGCGTCGCGCAAGGACGCGATCGGCCTTGCACCTGTGCGGCATTCACCAAGCACTCGCTTGACGAACAGTGGGTAGTAAATGTCGGTCTCTAACTGGAGACGGCGACTGCGAGTGCCGGCGGCAAGATTGTTCCGGTCCCGAATCTCGATCCGGTCGGGGCCCGATTTTGCGTACATGCGATCGGATGAAAGGGTGAAGGAGAATTCGCGCTGCTCGTCTTGAGTACTGGGAAAGCTGTATCCGGTCTCCACGAGCCCGATCACGCCGTCTTCGGTTTGCATTGTCAGCAACGAGTAGTCCTCGACGGCGCCTCGATGCGTTCGGGAGTTCATGGTGGCGGAGACTCGCGCGACTTCTTTGCCGGTCAGTAATCTGAAGAGATCGATGAAGTGGGTTGCGACATTGATCGTGGATCCGCCTCCGGAATACACAGGATCGAGTGCCCAACCTGCGCCTGCAGCTTCGTAACGACCAGGCGCACCTACAATGAAACGGAAAGACATGTAGTTAAAGTCCGACGGTATGCAATCCTCCGCATCTTCCAGTGCGCCGAGCAACTCGCTCATCCGGAAGATCAACGGTACGGCGCAATAAAGATTGGCTTCCTCGGTCAGTTTGCGCAGCCGCGTGACCTGCGACATGTTTACGCCGCAGGGTTTCTCCAGCGCGAACGGAATTTTTCGTTCGATCACCGCCTCCGCGAGCGTCGGCATTTCGGAATGCCGCCCAAACACAAACGCGAAATCGACATCCTCGCGCTCGAGCAACTCATACGCCGACGAGTACAACGTGCTCCCAAAGCGCGCGGCAATTGCCTGTCCTTTTACTTGCTCCGCATCTGAAACGGCTACCACCTGGATACCGGGCGCCTCGAGCGCATCGAGATAGAGTGGGACATGCCAATGGCTGGCCTCCAGCAATGCGACTTTCATGCGCGTTCTCCCTTCGCACCGTCGACGAATCGACTCCGTGCTTGCGCGATGCGCGCATTAAAGCTGGCCGCACATACCAATGTGGAAACGTTGAAACTGTTCATCGCATCTTCCCTCCATTCAAACTGGTAAAACTGTCGATTCCGGGTGCTTTCCCAGAGGCGTTAGGGCATTAACGACTTGCGTTCGTTGCAGGCGCGAAAAGCACGCCGTCGTCTGGTGCTGACCTGCCAGCAGGGTGGTAATCGAACCCAAGGAAGCGTAGGGCATGCACTGCCTGCCCTTCATGCATCGGCCCCCCGTCCTGGGTACGACAGCCGCGCGCATGCGCGGCGCGGCGAAGCTGCGTCGGCTCTGGCGCATTGATGATGTCTACGACGATGGTGCCGGGTGCGAGCCGCTCGGGATTTACCGGCATGGCGTCATTCGCGTTCATGCCGAGCGGTGTGGCATTGATCACGACTTCGAAACCGTGCGGGTCGGGAGGTCCGGAATGCGTGATGCAACCGGTTTCGGCAGCAACGGATTCCGCGAGCTCGCCAGCCCGCTGCTCGTCAACGTCGGATATGGTTAACGTTCGGGCGCCCGCCGCCGCGACTGCAAATGCGATAGCCCTGCCCGCGCCTCCGGCACCGACGAGAAGAACTGACTTATTCGCCGGATGATTGCCTTCCCATTGCATGCCAAGCACACAGCCCACGCCATCGAATATGGCGCCGACCCAGCGTCCATCTTCGTTGCAACGTATCACGTTGAGTGCGCCGACCCTGGAAGCAGTGGGATGGAGTTCGTCGACAAAATCCAGCATCCGTTGCTTATGAGGCATTGTGACCAGCAGGCCGGAAAGATTGCGTAACGCTCGTGCGCCGGCGACGAATGCGGACAGGTCTTCCGCCTTGACCCAAAACGGAACGCAGACCGCGTCCGTGCGCTGTTCGATAAAAAGCTGGTTCAGCAGTTGCGGCGACCTGGCTGCCGTCAGCGGATCGCCCACTAACCCGTAAAGTCGCGTTCTTCCCGTGATATGTGGATGCATTGCGGCCTCATGTCCGATGTTGACGGAAGGTGCAGTCATAGCTTACTGCTCACTTCCAGGGTGCCGGGGCTTCGGCGAGATCCCATGTTCCGTAGACAGCGGGCTCGTTAATCTCGATGACTTCAAGGTCATCGGAGCGCCAGATCACATTGTGCGGAACGCCGGCGGGTTGCGAGAGGTCGTCCCCGGCGTTGAGAGTCACATCGCCCTCGACGCCGGCGAAACGGAACGTCACCGATCCGCGCAGCACATACAGATAGTGCGCAGTCATGTCGTGCCAATGCCAGCCCGTGGCATCGGTGAACGGGGTCAGTGCGCGAATGTGCTTGGCGCCGATGCGACCGTTGGTCACCGCGGCGAGTCCGAGGTCGCGATACTCGGAGTCCGCGCGCAGCCCTTCCTTGTTCCAGACCGCTGCGGATGCGCTCACACGTGCGAACGGAGTCAGGGATTGCGCGAGTTCGCGCGGGCCATCGTAACGTGGCGTACCTTGGTTGTGCATGTGTCTTTCTCCTGTGTGGCATCAGATATTGGCGAGTGCCGCGGCCGCGTGTTCCTGCCCGGCTCGTCCGAACAGCGTAAGTTGCGCCGGGCGGTCGCTGCCGAGATGGCCCTTGCTTTCGGCTACGAGCGCAGTTGGTTCGTCAGATCCTGTGAGCCGGCTGTTCCGGTCGCCTCACGCAACATCTCGGCGCGCAGACGATCGTATTCGCCTTTGGGTACAGGGACCGCGTTGCGGTCGCCGAGATCGTGGAGCCGGACCCGGTACGTCTCGCGCGTGGTAAAGGCGGCGATCGCGGCCACGACACAGATGCCGAATGTCAGGGCTCCGATCTTCAGTGGAATATTGGCGGAGCCGGGGGGCGCGACCGCGACGAAGAATGCCGGGAGAAGCGCGGAAAGCGTCGTCCCGACGTTCTGTCCAATGGCCATCCCGGACACGCGCACGCGCGTGTGGAACAGTTCGGAGAACAGGCTCGGGAATACGCCGTTGAAGCCCTGATAGGCGATGCCCCACATGAGCACCGAGAGAACCATCGCCAGCCACACGTTATGGATGCTGATAGCGTACAGATACACGAACGAGAGCAGTCCGGCGCTGAGGGTGCCGACAAGGACTGGCGGCCTGCGACCAATCCTGTCTGAGAGGTTGCCGACGAAGGGAATCAGGATCACTGCGCAGATATTGCCCAGAACAGGGATCCACAGATACATGCCGGGAGGGAAGCCGATGCCGTACGCCGGCTGAACCGCGTAGGCGGTGCCGAAGACCGCGGCGACAAGGGCGATTACGGCGGTAAGCGCCATGCAGACTACGCGCACGACATCGTCCCAGCTCTGCCGGAGCACTTCGACGACTGGCGAGGCGGGAATTTCGCCGTGCACGCGCTCCTCGGCGAACGCCGGGGTCTCATCGACTTTGCGGCGAATGACGTAGCCCGCGATGAGAACGACAATGCTGAGCAGGAACGGAATCCGCCAGCCCCAGGAGGTGAACTGGTCCCTGGGCATGAAATGCGCGAGCGGCAGGAAGATCGCTGCCGCCATGAGCTGTCCGGCCTGCACCCCCTGGAGGGTAAAGCTCGCGAAGTAGCCGCGCCGACCGAACGGTGCGTGCTCGAGAATCATCGAGCTGGCGCCGGAGAGCTCCCCGGCGACCGCGAAGCCCTGGATGAGGCGAAGAACCACGAGCAGCACCGGCGCCCAGATGCCGACCTGCTTATAGGTTGGCAGGACCCCGACGGCCATCGTTGAAAAGCCCATGAGGAACATGCAGAGGAGCAGCACCGTCTTGCGGCCGTGGCGGTCGCCCCAGTGGCCGAGGACGACGGCGCCCACCGGGCGGGCGATATAGCCGACACCGAAGGTTGCCAGTGAGGCGATGATGGCGACCGTTGGATTATCAGACGGAAAGAAGAGCTGCGGGAACACCAGCGACGCCGCAGTCGCGTAAATGAAGAAGTCGTAGTACTCCAGCGCCGAGCCGATCCAGCCGCTGGCCGCGGCGATCTTCGACTGGCGCTTGCCGTGAGGCTTAACCCGGGTGTTCCGATTCATGCTTGTCTCCATCGTGATTGACTTTCCGGTGCTGTTTGTCTATTGTTGTAACACCGTTCCATTAAGAATCATGTTACGTCAATTATGAGAGTTGTCAAGGGAGCAGTTGACCGGTCGCTGCAGGCGATCGAGTTGCTCGCACGTGAGGCGCGCTGGATGCGCATCTCCGATATCGCCGCCGAACTCGGGCTGGAGAAGGGCCCCGCGCATCGCGTACTCGCGCAACTGTGCGAGCAGGGCTGGGCGGAACAGGATGAACAGACCTCCCAGTACCGTCTGACCTTGAAGCTGTCCCTGCTCGGTCAGCGGTACCTGCATGGGCTTGGTCTGCCGGGTCTGGTGCAGCCGATCCTCGATGAGGTCGCGGGTCAGTGCCGCGAGCTGGTCCGGCTGACGGTGGTCAACGAAGGAACACTCGCATGGCTGGCAGCGTCCCAGGGCGCGGCACCGGGCCTGATGTATTCGCCGTCCATGCATAGTCCCATCGTCTTGCATGCCACATCGGTTGGCAAGGCGTGGCTGGCTGGAATGCCGAACGACCAGGCGATCGAATACGCCCTGCGTGGTGGACTCGGAAAAGCGTCCGCCGCGGGCGCATGGACGCCGAAGGCCATTACCAGCGTCGAGCAGCTGATTCCGGAGTTGGAGCGGACCAGGCAGCGTGGCTATGGCCTTGTCGTCGAAGAGGCCGAGCCGGGTGTCGTCGCATTGGCGGTGCTGGTGCGTGCGCTGCCTGACGGTGCGGTGGTCGGCACCATGAGCATTGCCGGGCCGGTCACACGGGTTCAGCCGGAGCGTTACGAGGCCTTTTACGCGCTATTGCAGCAAGCGTCCGCGAAGCTGGGTGCCGTATGGCCGCGCCAGAGCGTCGGTGCACATGCGAGCGAGGCGGCATGAACGCGCCGGGCGCAGCTCAGGCTCTCGAGCGACTCACCGCGTTGGATGAGCAGGCAGCACGTGTCCTCGTCGCGGCGCGCCGGCAAGGCACGCTCGTGGAGCGCCTTCCCATCGAGCTGCGGCCCGCGAATCTGGACGAGGGTTTCGCGATCCAGCAACAGGTGGGCGATCAGCTCGGCCGGCAGGCTGGCGCGTGGAAATGTGCGCTGCCGCCGGCGGGCAAACTCATCGCTGCGCCAATCTACGACGCCGTCATCCATCGAGGCGCCCAATGCCGCATTCGCGCCATGCCTGGGCAGTCCTTGGTAAGGGCAGAGCCTGAACTCGCCTGTTTGCTGGCTCGCGATCTGCCGCCACGGCGCGAATCGTATGGCGAAGCCGAGGTGCTCGACGCTCTCGGGAATGTTCACCTCGCGCTCGAACTGCTGGGCAGTCGCTATGCGCATCCAGAATCGCTGACGTTTCCTGAATTGCTGGCAGACGGTCTGTTCAACGCCGGTCTTGTCATGGGGCCGCGCGTTCAATTGCGCGAGGGCGCGACGCCGGCCGATCTCCCGGTCGAATTCACCGTCAGTCTGACTCGCGCCGGACACGACACGGTCAGTTTTGCTGGCCGCCACCCTGATCGCACCGTGCTCGCGCCGATCGTTTGGCTCGTCAATTTTCTCCGCGTCCGCGGCCTTGGATTGCATGCCGGCCAGGCAGTGATCACGGGCTCTTACGCGGGCGTGCTCGAGTTACCGATTGGTTGTGAGTTGCATATCGGCTTCGGTGATCTCGGCACGTTGCCGATACTTTTTTTGTCTTGATAGGAGTCTTCAATGCGTCTCGTCCGTTTCGGCCAGCCTGGTCAGGAGCATCCCGGTGTCATCGATTCGAGCGGCGTGATCCGCGATCTGACCGGCGTCGTCGACGACATCGACGGAACGACTGTTTCGCCTGCCGCCCTTGCGAAGCTGAGCGAACTCGATCTGAATCGCCTGCCCGTCGTGGAAGCGGGCACGCGCCTCGGCGCCTGTATCGGCAATGTCCGTAACCTCGTGTGCATTGGTCTGAACTACACCGACCATGCCGCTGAAACCGATACGCCCATCCCGCGGGAACCTGTCGTATTCAACAAGCATACGGGTTCGATCAGCGGTCCGAACGATCCGGTTATCTTGCCGGCAGACGCGCAAAAGCTGGATTGGGAGGTCGAACTGGGCGTGGTAATCGGCAAACCTGCCTGGCAGATCGATGAAGCTACCGCGCTCGATCATGTGGCGGGTTACTGCCTTGCCAATGACGTTTCCGAACGCGCGTATCAGCTCGAACGCGAAGGCCAGTGGACCAAGGGCAAAAGCGGCTTCTCTTTTGCGCCGCTCGGCCCGTGGCTCGTAACGCGTGATGAAGTGCCCGACCCGCAGGTGCTCGACCTGTGGCTCGACGTCAACGGCACACGTCGTCAGACGGGCAACACACGCACGATGATCTTTAACGTCGCGCATATCGTGGCGTATCTCAGCCGCTTCATGCCACTGATGGCTGGCGACGTCATTATTACCGGGACGCCTCCCGGTGTCGGCCTCGGTCAGAAGCCGCCCGTCTTTCTGAAAGCGGGCGACACCATGACCCTCGGCGGCAGCGGACTCGGCGAGCAGAGCCAGAAGGTCGTGCGGTATGCGGATTCGCTTGGCACGGCATGGGGCCGTGGCGAATATCCGTTGGCACGATAAAACGATTCGATCTGTAGAGGAGGAGATATGAGCCTTGCTGGAACGGGCGTCGTCGCAATCTGGCATGACCTGCTGCCGGAAGCGAAGGATGAATTCTACGAGTGGCACAACCGCGAGCACATGCCGGAACGCGCCGGGATTCCGGGGTTCAGGCGCGGGCGGCGCTACATTGCGCTGGATGCGGGCCCCGAGTACTTCAATCTGTACGAAGCCGACACCGTGGAGGTGCTCGGCGCGCAGGACTACCTGCTTCGGCTCAATTCGCCGACGTCGTGGACGAAGCAGGTCGTCGCCTCGTTTCGCAGCGTGGCCCGCTCGATCTGCCATGTGGCGTATTCGGAAGGTGTTGGGCAGGGCGCCAGTCTCATGACGGTGCGCTTCGACGTGCCTTCCGCGGCGCGGGCCGATGTCGTGAAGGGATTGCGTCAACGGGTCTTGCCGCCGCTCGCCGACCGGCCCGGGATCACGGGCGTGCACCTGTGTCTGGCCGATGAGGCCGTCAGCAAGGTCGAAACTGCTGAGAAGAAGGCGCGTTCGGAAGGCACCCAGGTGCCGACATGGATCGTGATGATCGAAGGATGCCGTGCCGACTACGTCCGCACAACAGTGGACGCTTTCCTTGCCGGGCTCACTGCTTTGCCAGGGGCCGCTGCGGTTGCGCCGGACTCCACGCTCTATCAACTCGAGTACACGCGCTGCAAGACGCCGTGGAGCGCTGGCTGAAACGTCGTTTGAACACGGCTGCACCGCGCGTAATGCGACGTCGTGCAGCCGATCCTGAAACCGTCGTTACGCATTGAGAAACGAAGGAGTAATTCCATGTCGTCCCCTGTTGCGGGCAAGTCTGTCGCATCGACCGCGGTCGGACCGGTTCGCGTCATTCGACTCAATCCCGCTGACGATGTCGTCATCGCCCTCGATCAGCTCATGTCCGGCACGTTGCTGGATGAGGAAGCGGTGACGGTCTCGGGATTGATCCCGCCCGGTCACAAAGTGGCGACACGCGACATCGGTGAAGGTGAAGCGGTGCACCGTTATGGCCAGATCATCGGCTTTGCGAGTCAGCCGATCCGCGCGGGGCAGCACGTTCACACCCACAATCTCGCGATGGGCGAATTCGCCCGTGACTACGCATTCAGTCAGGGCGTACGTGCCACTGTCCCGTCAACTGAATCGGCGACATTTCGCGGCATTGTGCGTGAAGACGGCCGTGTGGCGACGCGCAATTACATCGGCATCCTTACCTCGGTGAACTGCTCCGCCACGGTCGCGCGAGCCATTTCCGACTATTTCCGCCGTGACATTCGTCCTGAAGCGTTGGCCGCGTTTCCGAACGTCGATGGCGTCGTCGCGCTCACCCATGGTTCGGGTTGCGCTATTGACTCCGAAGGCGACGGCCTCGCGATCCTCCAGCGCACACTTGGCGGCTATGCGTGCCATCCCAACTTCGCGGGCGTGCTGGTTATCGGCCTGGGCTGTGAAACGAATCAGATTTCGCGGCTGCTCGAAACCCAGGGGCTCAGGGAACACGACCGCTTGCGAACCTTCACGATTCAGGACACCGGTGGCACGACCCTGACAATTGCAAAAGGTATCGAACTGGTTCGGCAGATGTTGCCCGACGCGAATGACGTTAAGCGGGAAACGGTTTCGGCAAGTCATCTCACCATTGGCCTTCAATGCGGTGGGTCGGACGGATATTCGGGCGTCACGGCCAATCCTGTGCTGGGTGCAGCCGTCGATTTGCTCGTGCGGCGCGGCGGTACCGCGATTCTCTCGGAGACGCCGGAGATTTATGGCGCCGAGCACTTATTGACCCGCCGCGCGATAACGCCCCAAGTGGGACAGAAACTGGTCGATCGCATCAGGTGGTGGGAAGCATACGCGCAGCGGCAAGGCGCGCAGATCAACAACAATCCGTCGGCGGGCAATAAGGCCGGCGGTTTGACGACCGTCCTCGAGAAATCGTTGGGCGGCATCGCAAAGGCAGGCTCCACGAACCTGGTCGAGGTGTACGAATACGCCCAGCCGGTCAAGGCGCGCGGTCTCGTGTTCATGGACACGCCTGGCTACGATCCGGTGTCGGCGACCGGCCAGGTTGCCGGCGGTGCGAATCTGATCTGCTTTACGACGGGACGCGGTTCGGCTTACGGCTGCGCGCCCTCGCCATCGGTAAAGCTCGCGACAAACACCGCACTGTGGCAACGTCAGTCCGACGATATGGACCTGAACTGCGGAGAAGTGCTGGAAGGCAGCACAACGATCGAGCAACTTGGCGCGGTGCTGTTCCAACTGCTGCTCGACGTGGCATCCGGGAAACGCTCTCGTAGCGAGCAGCACGGTTACGGGCAAAACGAATTCGTGCCTTGGCAAATCAGCGCAATCATGTGAGCCGCTGTTGTCCGGCACAAGTACAGCGTGCTCCGCACTGATGCTCAGCAATAACCCATACCAGGTTGGAAAAAGATTAGATGACATTGAATGACCGATCCGCGTTGCCTGACGATCTGGAGCAGGCGGTGCTCGTGGGGCGCGCGTGGTGCCCCGATATCGGCGCGCCGTGTCCTGTTGCCGTTATCGGGGGCGAACTGGTGGATGTGTCGTCGTTCGCGCTGACGACCAGCACGCTGCTTGAGCAGCCAGGAATCGGCCTTCGGCTGAAGGAGGCCGCTGCGAACCTGCCGAGACTTGCGACACTGGACCTGGTTCTTGCCAATTCCGCCTTCGATCGGCGCGATCCGTCGACTCCTTGGCTCATCGCGCCATGTGACCTTCAGGCGGTCAAGGCGAGCGGTGTGACGTTCGTCGAAAGCCTTCTGGAGCGGGTGATCGAGGAGCGCTCGGGAGGCGACGCGAGCCGGGCCGACGAAGTGCGCGCGCGTGTCATGTCAGCACTGGGCGATCGGCTCGCAAGCGTTCGCCCGGGGTCTGCCGAAGCCGAAGCGGTGCGCCAGGTACTTATTCAGGAAGGAATGTGGTCGCAGTATCTGGAAGTCGGCATCGGTCCCGATGCGGAAATTTTCACGAAAGCGCAGCCCATGTCCGTTGTCGGTACCGGCAGCGAAATCGGAATTCATGAAAATTCGCAGTGGAATAACCCGGAGCCTGAAATCGTGCTGGCGGTGACCAGCCGGGCGGAAATCGTCGGCGCCGCGCTTGGGAACGACGTCAATCTCCGGGATTTCGAAGGCCGGAGTGCGCTGCTGCTCGGTAAGGCGAAGGACAACAACGCGTCGGCCTCGATTGGCCCGTTCATTCGCCTCTTCGACAGTAGATTCGGTCTCGATGATGTTCGGGCTGCGGAGCTTTCGCTACGCGTAGAAGGAACAGATGGATATGTTCTGACAGGGGCGAGTTCCATGAAACGCATCAGCCGGGACCCGACAGAACTCGTTGCGCAAGCGATGGGCTCTCACCATCAATACCCGGACGGAATGATGCTTTATCTCGGGACGTTGTTTGCACCGACCGCGGATCGTAGCGTGCCAGGGCAAGGATTCACGCATCAGATCGGCGATACGGTGACGATATCGAGCCCGCGATTCGGTGCGCTCATCAACACGGTCAACCATTCGCATCGCATTGCGCCCTGGGAGTTTGGGGTCGGCGCACTGCTCGCCAGCATTCTTCGTGGGCATACCGGGAAAGCGGAGTCGTAGTCGCTCCATTGCCCGTTGGTGCGCTGATATTTCATTGACTATCAGCGGACCGGCGGCTGTCAACGCAGTTGTCGCGTCACTTCAAGCAACCTGCTTTAAACGCATCCTCAAACTGGACCGTTTGCGGCTGCATGGTCCAAGCGGTGCCCATATCGGATCTTGCCCGCGCGCGATGCGGCCAAGGATCTATATGAAGCTTGCGCCTCCGTTGACGGGGATCGTTTGGCCCGTGATGAATGCGTTGCC
>NZ_JACHDC010000029.1:0-115200 GCF_014200875.1 Paraburkholderia sp. HC6.4b | reverse complement strand
ATGCTCCTTGCGAATACGTCGAGTATTCGTTGCGTCGCAATCCTTGCGCTCGGCCCTTCTGGCGGCCAGCGCAAGCCCGTTATTAGCGTGAACAGGCCCTAGTTCACGCGCTCGGTCGCCATCCGCGTGACGATGTCGAACGCCTTCTGCGTCGCGCCGACGTCGGCCTTGCCCTGGCCGTGGATGTCGAACGCGGTGCCGTGCGCGGGCGTCGCGATCGGAACCGGCAAGCCGCCGTGCACGGTCACGCCGCGCCAGAAACCCATCAGCTTCATCGCGATCTGGCCTTGATCGTGGTACATCGTGACGACGCCGTCGAAGGCCTTCTGGTCGCGCGCGCGCACGAAGATCGTGTCGGCGGGAAACGGTCCCTGCACGTCGTAGCCGAGCTTGCGCGCGGCCTCGACGGCCGGCGCGATCACGTCGATCTCCTCGCGGCCGAACGCGCCGTTGTCGCCGTTGTGCGGATTGAAACCACATACCGCGATACGCGGTTGCGGATGGCCGGCTCGCTTCAGGCCTTCGTGAATCAGCCGCACCGCGCCGACGATGCGCTCCTCCGACAGCTTCGCGCTGACGTCCTTCAACGCCATATGCGAGGTCACGCGCGAAGTCCATAGCTCGTCGAGCACGTTGAACTCGCAGAAGCTGCCCGTGTAGCCGAGCTGCTTCGCGAACCACTCCATCTCGTCGCCGGTTTCCATGCCGGCCAGATGCAGCGAGGTCTTGTTGACCGGCGCGAACAGCATGCCTTGGGTGACGTTGCTTTGCGTCAGCGCGAGCGCGTGCCTGAACGCGGCGAGACTATAGCGGCCGCCGTGTTCGGTCGCCACCGCACGCTCGAAAGCTTGATCGCCGGGCAGACGGAAATCGATCAGCGACGGCACGCCGTCGCGTTGAAACGCGGCATGCGCATCTTCGACCACGTCGTAATCGAAGCGCTGCTGCGCGATCTTCATGCCGGTTTCGAGCTCGCGCCGCTCGCCGATGATCAGCAGCTCCGCGCGCGCGCGGTTCGCCCGCTGCGCGAACAGACGCGCGATCAGCTCGGGACCGATACCGGCGGGGTCGCCAAGAAGGACTGCGATGCGTGGCTTCATGTGCTTTCCTCGGATCGGTCCACTCATTCGACGATGTTGAAGTCGGCAAGATACTTGTCGCTCAACTTGATGCCAAGACCCGGCACGTCGTCCGACAGTTGCAGATAGCCATTTTCCGGCTGCGGCTCGCCTTCGAAGATGTAGTAGAACAATTCGTTGCCAACTTCGACATCGAACACCGGGAAGAACTCCGACATCGGGCTCGCGGTGCTCGACATCGTCAGATGATAGTTGTGCATCTGTCCCGCATGCGGAATCACCGGCACCGACCACGCTTCGGCCATCGCGTTGATCTTGCGCGCCGCCGTGATCCCGCCCACGCGATTCGTGTCGTACTGGATCACGTCGATCGCGCGGCGTTCGAGCAGATCCTTGAAGCCATAGCTCGTGAACTCATGCTCGCCACCCGACACCGGCATCAGGTTCATCTTCTTCAACTCCTGATAGCCTTCGACGTCGTCGCCGATCACCGGCTCCTCGATCCAGCGTGGATTGAATTCGGCGAGGCGCGGCAGCATTCTGCGCGCGTATTCGAGCGTCCAGCCCATATAGCATTCGAGCATGATGTCGACTTCGTCGCCGACCAGTTCACGCAACAGACGCACCTGTTCGATGTTCTTCGCCATGCCTTTCGGGCCGTCTTTCGGACCGTAGCCGAAGCGCATCTTCATCGCGGTGAAGCCGCTGTCCAGATAGCTTTCCGCTTCGCCGAGGAAAGCGTCGCGATCATCGTTGTTGTAAAGCTTCGATGCATAGCACCAGATCTTTTCTTTCGTGCGCCCGCCGAGCAGCTTGAACACCGGCTTTTTCACGGCCTTGCCCATGATGTCCCACAGCGCGATATCGATCGCGGAGATCGCCGCCATGCCGATGCCTTTGCGGCCCCACGCGAGCGTGCGGCGATACATCTTCTGCCAGATGTATTCGTTGTCGAACGGGTCTTCGCCGATCGCGATCGGCGCGAGGTATTCGTCGATGATCTGCTTCGCGATGCGCGGCGCGAGCGCGCAATTGCCGATGCCCACGGTGCCGTCGTCGCATTCGACTTCGACGACGAGCCAGCCGTGAAAGCGGAACGACCCCATCGCATCGCCACGCTCGTACAGAATATCGACCGCGTTCGTGCAGAAATGCGCTTGCGGCGGCACGACTTTGCCTTTCCACTCGAAAACACGCGTTCGGATATGCTTGATTTTCATGTTCGACGATTTCCTTCAGAGAATCAGAGAGTCAGTGGCCCGGGCGTTCGCCGAGCGGGCCGCTGCGATGAGAGACGGAATGGGAGGCGGCAGGGGCGAAGCGGAACGTCAGCAGCAGCAATGCGCCGATCAGTCCGACCACCGCGAGCGAGAACATACCCGCCTGCGAAGAGCCGGTCGCGCGCTCGGCCAGCCCCTTCAGATTCGGCGCGACGAAGCCGCCCAGATTGCCGATCGAATTGATCAACGCGATGCCGCCCGCGGCCGCGGCGCCGCCCAGGTAACCGGTGGGCAACGTCCAGAACAATGGCTGCACGCAGACGAAACCGATGGCGGCGAAACAGAAGGCGGCAATCGCAAGCGTGACCGACGACGTCATCGCCGACGCGGCAATGCCGAACGCCGCGAGCGCGAGCATCGCCGCGGCCCAGACACGGTGATGACCGTGGCGGTCGGCGTAGCGCGTCACCCAGAACGTGCCGATGATCGCGGCGATCCACGGAATCGCTGTCAGCATTCCGACCTCGACGCCGACATGGCCGCCGCTTGCGAGCCCGGCGATGCGGGTTGGCAGATAGAACACGACGCCATACACGCTCATCTGCACCGCGAAGTAGATCAGGCCGCAGAACAGTACGCGCGAATCGCGCAGCGCCGCGAGCACCGAAGCCGGACCATGCGCGAGCTTCTGGCGGTCTTCCTGGCGCAACGCGTGATCGAGCGCGTCACGCTCTTCGGCATCGAGCCAGTGCGCCTGCACGGGCCGGTCGGTCAGATAGAAGTAAGCGACGACACCCACCACCGACGCCGCCAGCCCCTCGATGACGAACAGCCATTGCCACGGATGCATGCCGAACGGATTGCCCGCATCGAGCAGCAGACCCGAGATCGGGCTGCCGAGCAGGAGCGCGAGCGGGAAGCCGAAATAGAACATGCCCATCGTCTGCGAGCGCGTTTTGGCGGGAAACCAGTTCGACAGGAACAGGATGATGCCGGGAAAGAAACCGGCTTCGGCGATGCCGAGCAGCGTGCGCAGCACATAGAAGCTCGTGGCGCTGTCGACGAAGGCGTTGCACGCGGACACGATGCCCCACGTGACCATGATGCGGCTCATCCAGATGCGCGCGCCGAAGCGGTACATCAGCAGGTTGCTCGGTACTTCGAACACCGCATAGCCGACGAAGAAAATGCCGGCGCCGAACGCGAACGCCGCGTCGCTCAAGCCCGTGTCGGCCTGCAGCACGTTCTTCGCGAAGCCGACGTTCGCGCGGTCGATGAACGCGAGTACGTACATCAGGATCAGAAAAGGCAGCAGCCTCGTGCGCGCTTTGGTAATCGCGCTGTCGAGCGCGGGGCTCGCGGTCATCGTCATGCGTCGTCTCCGGTTTTGTCTTGTCAACGCGAACGGCGTTGCGATTGGCCGTCCTGCGATAACCGCTAGTGTGCGAAACTATCCGATAACTGACCACTGAATAATTCGAATCGGCCGATTCGCTAAAGTTATCGCTCATGATCCCGCCCGCCTCCACCATTCGCAAACGCTTGCGCCTGCGTCATCTGCAACTGATGGTCGCGCTGTCGGAAACGGAATCGCTGCGGCGTGCCGCCGACGATCTCGCGATGACCCAGCCCGCCGCGACCAAGGCCTTGCAGGAACTGGAGGACACGCTCGGCGTATCGCTGTTCGTGCGCCATGCGCGCGGCATGGAGCCGACGATCTTCGGCGAGGCCGTGATGCGCTATGCGCGCGTCGTGTTCCAGGATCTCGACGAGCTGCGCGAGGAGTTGGCCGGCATCGAGGCCGGCGACATCGGCAAGGTGCGCATCGGCGCGGTGATGGCGCCGTCGCCCGAATTGCTGACGCACACGATCGTCAAGCTGAAGGAAGCGCACCCGCGCCTGCAGATGGCGGTCACGATCGACACCAGCGACGTGCTCGTGCAGTCGCTGCAACAGGATCAGCTCGATATTATGATTGGCCGGATTCCCGATGGTTTTCCGGCGCTCGATCTGAGCTTCGAGACGTTGGCGGAAGAGGCGCTGTCGATCGTCGTGCGGCCCGATCATCCGGCCGTGAAAACAGGCAAGCAAACGGGCACGCGGCCGAAGCTCGCGGACCTCGCGCGTTATCCGTGGATCATCCAGCCGCATCCGAGCCCGATGCGCCAGGTCATCGATCAAACGTTTCGCGAGTCGCGCGTTGCGCCGCCGGTCAGCACGGTCGAGACGTCGTCGATTCTGACCACGCTGTCGTTGCTGCGCGACTCGGACATGCTCGCCGTGCTGCCGAGTTCGGTCGCGCAGTACTACGTCGCGCTCGATGCGATCGCCGCGATCGCGACGCCGCTACGCGGCCGGCTCGCACCGTATGGGCTGATTCTGCGCAGAAACCGGCGCATCACGCCGGCGATGCAACTGGTCATCGATTCGATTCGCGCGGCGTGAGGTTTTCTGCGAAGCGCAATTCGCCGCCCGCATTGATGTCCGCGAGATCCGGGTGAGCGCGAGCCGCGTCGAGCGGAATATCCGGCCGCATGAAGAAGGTCGCGACGATGCCGAGCGCGAGCAGTCCGAGCGAGCCCGCGAACGGCAGCGTCCAGCTACCCGTGCGGTCCACGATCAGGCCGAACACGATCGGCGTGAAAATCCCCGCAACCGCCGAGCCCGCATTCACGAGCCCGCTCGCGACACCGACGTGCCGCGGGCAGATGTCCATCGGCACGGCCCAGATCGGCCCGATCGTCATTTCGAGGAAGAAGAACGACAGGCTCATGCACGCTGCCATGACCGGCAGCGACTTCACGACCATCACCGGCGCGAGGAACACCAAAGCGCCGAGAAACGCGCAGATGATCACGTTGCGGCGCGCCGCGACGACGTTGCGCGTACGCTTCAACACGCGGTCGCTGAGCACGCCGCCCGCGGTATTGCCGACCACGCCGGATAGAAACACGCCCGCGGAGAACATCGCCGAGCTTTTCAGATCGAGGCCGCGACCGTGCATGAAGAACGTGGGCAGCCAGGTGAAGAACAGCCAGCCGGTCCAGCCGTAGCAGAAGTAGACGAGCATCGTTGGTGCGATGCGTTTGAGCAGACGCCGCCACGGCGTGGGCTCGCGCGTCGCTTCGACCGCGGATTGACGGACCGGTGGCAATTGCATTTCCTGCTCCGCGGTCATATGGCGATGCTTGCGCGGGTCGTCGGTGAAATACCATGCGTAGACGACGACCCACACGAACGTCAGCGCGCCGACCGCGAGAAACGACACACGCCACGACGAATACGCGACCAGCAGCGCGATCAGCGGCGGTGTGATCGCATTGCCGAGCCGCGAGAACGAATGCGTGAGGCCTTGCACGAAGCCGCGCCGGTTCGAGGGGAACCAGTTGGTCAGCGCCCGCGCCTGCGCGGGCAGCGCCGCGCCTTCACCGATGCCGAGCAAAAGCCGCGCGCCGAACAGCGACGCGAGCCCGCCCGCGAGACCGGTCGCGACCGTCGCGACGATCCAGATGCTTGCGCAGGTCACGAGCGTGAGCTTCGCGCCGAAGCGGTCGCTGACCCAGCCGCCGATCACCTGGCACAGCGCGTACGTGTATGCGAACGCGGCGAACACGAGGCCGACGTTGGTATTGCTCAGATGCAGATCGTCGCGGATCAGCCCGGCCGCCGCCGACAGGTTGACGCGATCGAGATACAAGATGAACGACATCGCGCACATGAGTGCGAGAACCGCCCGGCTGACCTTGGGTCGCAGCATCGTCTCCTCCGGATTGTCGCGTGAGCCGGCGCCGATGCTCCGACGTTGGCGTCCGCTATGGCTTGTTTTGTGCGCACATTATCAGAAGCCGGGTGATAGTTGACCAATGAATTGTTTGGATACAGCGATCACTGGGGGTTATCGCTTTCATCCTTCGCCCATAGCCGAGCGTTGACTGTCAGGTATAGATTGGGGCTCCATGCGACCGACCCGCAGTACGGCGCAAAACTGATCAGCATCATTCGCTCACGCCATCTCGATCAATATGACGTCCGGTAGAACAGACAAAACCTTGAGGACACGATTGGTGACCTTCGCTCCGCTTCTCGCCAGCGTGCACGCAATGGCATCGGGGCAGACGACCGCCACAGCGGATCAGGCAGCGGACCGGGCAGCGAAAGTTACCCAGAGCCACCATCTATCCTCCAACCGCACCCAATGCCTGATGTTCGACGTATCCGATGAGAAGCGCTATTTCATCGTCGGGGTTCATGAGAAACACACCCCCGAATGCGGTGGCGATCCGACTACCGCACCGGTGCTGTTCTTCCTGAAGATACGCAAGCGAGATGGCTACGTCGTCACCAATCATCGTGACGGGGATCATTTCGCGCCGCTCCCGCCGAAACAATGATCCCGGACCCGCCACCACCACGGCGGGTTCCGCCTCTGTTGCCTCGCACCCCGCACTGGTTGTGCTCGCTCTTGCCCAGCATGAACCTCGGGGCTCTACAGTGCTTCGTCATTCTCGCGGAGGTACTCAACTTCAGCCGCGCCGCGAAGCGGCTGCATACCGCGCTGAGCCAGCAGATCCGCTCGCTCGACGAACTGCTCGGCACGCGGCGGCGTCGACCGCACGCGGCGGATCGACTCAATCACAACTTAACGCACATTGGATGTAAGCGCTATTGACCCGTACAACACTTGTTAGGACAATCGGGCTCAAACGATATTTCAACACGCCGGCCGTTTTCGACATCGTTCTTCGAATAGACGCGCGAACTGGTCTTTACCGTTCCACGCAAGAAGCCAAATTGATCCAGCACCGCTTTACCCGCTATCAGGCGAGCTTGGGCCAATTGGGTTGCGTTCTGTTCGCGTTCCTCAGCATGCCCACTTACTAGCGTTGTTTCCTTGGTTTTGTGATTCGCATATGTAATTTTTTGATCGACTACCCAGTTAGCAAGCCTTAAAACCTCATCAACGGAGATAACGGCACTATTTGGTGGAAAGTAGATATCGAAATTCTCGCCAGGCATACATGCAAAAACATGTCCCGATATCAGAGCCGAAATGATGACGTAAAGTTTACGCATTGTAGATAACGTATCCGGCGATGCTGTCAGCGTTATCGATTGCCTGTTCGGGATTCGTTCCTCCCCACGAAAGGCACTCGTTCATGAAGAGCACCAGTGTGTACCTCGAACCATTCTTCATTTTCGTCGGTCTTGAACCCGTATTTATTCCGATCATCAAAATCATTCATCCCTGATTGCCTCCGCAATATAAAACCTCAAGCTCGATTCAAAAATGGTCGCGATACGCTCGGTTTGCCCCTTGCGCATTCGTAGTTCCCGTTTTCACCCGCTCACCGTCAAGAATGATCCGGTAACGCACATTAGCGAGCGGTTTGCCGTCGCGATCTTTGAGCGCGTATTGCTCGTCGTGAGTGAAACGCTTCGACGCTGGCTCTGGCGCTGCCTTGCGTCCGCGGCAATCGCACGCCCATGCGTAACCGAGGGCTTCGGCCATATCGTAACCGTTTGAATACGACCGAAGCCTATCCAGCCGAAACCATTCGCCGGTTTCGACGTTCAGAGCCATGGCGGACGGCATTGGCGGGAAGTTTGAATATATTGAATATGTCACGCGGCAAAGCTGGCATTCTTCCTTGCCCCCAGCGTCTTCCTGTTTCTGTTGCTCCATTTGACCTCTGCTGGTTTTCCAGAACACACCCGACGAATTAACCATCTAAAACGAATCACAGTCAATGACTTTAATCTGAGATAAAACCGTTTTTACAGATACTCACAATCGTTGCGGGTATCTGATTTTCGGGTCCATCTTTCCGGTATCGCCGCTCAACAAGAAAAGACGGCATTGAGCCGCCTTCTCCGTCAGTGATCGACGCCGGTCAGTGCCAGCGAGAACCGCTGCCGCGCCCGCCGGTGTCAGTCGTCGGTTGGGAAGCCTCTCGGCTGATCTGATCGAGGACGTGCCACTGCCCGCATAACGCGGTTTGCCATAGCCGCGCTTCACGCATCGTCCTTCCCCGCGCGCGCGACGCTCAGCAGTTCTCTAACGCGTCGCGCGAGATTCGACAACGGGCCGCCGGACCGCGCGACGGCCTGCTGTCTGTGTGGCATACGTTGCAGATCGTGCCAGTCGTCATCGAGCGCTCTTGCGTGAGCGTCGGCGCCAAACGGCCATTCGACCACCACCGCGCGCAAGCGGGCGGCGCGCGAGCTTCTGTCGGCGCGATCGATATACGCATTGATCTGCGACGCCTCGTACCGCGCCGATTCCTCCGAATCCACGGCAATGAAGTCGTTCAGTCCTTCGATATGGACGCACCATAACTGTTCGCTCACGTCGCGTCTCCTACCACGTTTTTTTGGCCTGCCCGATCAGCCCAGTGACAGCCGTGCAAACTCAGGTTCGGCCCTCAGCCGTTCCCAGTTCAGATCAGCGAAGCACGGGCCTTGCGTCGCCTCGCTGAATTTGACGTCGTTGTGCTTGCCGTTCCACTCCATCACCTTGACCTGGCCGTTCGCGTCGACCGCGAGATCCCAGCCGATGCAGCGCGCAAACGGAATCTTCCTGTGCAGGCGTAGCACGGTGGCCACGCATTTCTCGAAACATGGGATCTTCAGGCCCGCAAAGCGCGCGCCCGAGTCTGGATGCGCGTCCACCGCGGCCCAGTCGCTCATATACCCCTCGTCGCACAGTTCGCCCGTTTCGAGTTCGACCGGCACGCATATCTCGCGATCGCTCAGCACATGCGTATCGTCCGCTCTGCCGAGTCGCAAGTAGCAAGCCCGAATGGAAATGCGACCGGCCTCGTCCACCACAGTCGTGAAGCGCAATGTCGCCACCGGCTTCGCAGCAAACGTAGCGAACAGACTGTGCTGGTTGATGAACGTCTGAATCACGCCATTGCCGAGCGACCTGATGACCGCGGGGTCGAAGTTGGCACGGTCGAAGAAGTAGACACCGTTGCCCTGTCCGGAACCGTCGAGCTTGAATACGACGCGTTCGGTATGCTCGAACACGACGTCTGTCAGATCGCGCTCGGGCACCACGACGCCTTTCTCGGTAAAGAACAGCCCATTGGCAAAGTACGCGACGTCCGGCAATTCGTCGCCGTCGAAGATCAGCCGTGAAATCGGCTTGAGGCTCGAAATCTTGCCGTACCAGCCTTGCATTTGCGGCACGACGACGATGCCGTAGTAGTTGTCCGGAATCCAGCCTTCCTTGAAGGTGCCGCAAAACGCGGTATAAACGCGCAGCCAGGGTGCGTAGACCGGGTCGCCGAACACGTCTCGCGCATAGGTGTCCGCGAGCCGCAGTTTGTTCGGATCGGTCTTGCCATACCTGCTTTCGAGTCGCTCCAATATTTTTCTCGCCTGCAATTCGTGATCGTGGTGAAAGCGGTAAAGCGAGACCCGCTTCGCAGATCGTCTTACTATGTTTTCAACTCCGGATAGCATCATGCTCAGTACGCGTTTGGATGATGAAGCCCCTTGAAAATCGTGGCCAGAATGATCTTCATGTCGAGCCAGAACGACCAGTTGCGCAGGTAGTACAGATCGTGTGCGACGCGGCCCTCCATCTTTTCCAGACGATCGGTTTCGCCGCGATAGCCGTTGATCTGCGCCCACCCGGTAATGCCGGGTTTGATCCGATAACGGTGGATATAGCCCGATACGATGTTCTGATAGAGATCGTCGTGTTCCAGCGCATGCGGGCGCGGCCCCACCACCGACATATCGCCGCGCAACACGTTGAAGAACTGCGGTAGTTCGTCGAGACTCGTGCGGCGCAGGAACGCGCCGACGGTCGTGATGCGTGGATCGTCGCGCGTGGCCTGTTCGAGAATGCCCGGCTTCTGCTCGTGCAGGCGCATCGTGCGGAACTTGTAGATCGTAAATACGCGGCCGTCGGCGCCTTTGCGACACTGCGTGAAGAACACCGGCCCGCGCGAACTCAGTTTGACGGCGATCGCGCAGCCCAGCAGTATCGGCGAGATCGCGATCAACGCGACGAGCGCGAACAGACGATCGAACAGGTCTTTTTGCACCAACGCCTTCGGCGGCAGCGGCGACGCGGCAAGATTGATCGTCGGCAAGCCGAGCAACTCGGTCATGCTGCCTTCGAACAGCGCAAGCGAGCGCACGTCGGGCATGAAGCGCACATTGATCAGGTCGTTGCGAAACTCCGCCACCAGCTTGAGAATCGCGCGCTCCTCGGTGAGCGGCAGCGCCAGCCACACTTCGCCGATCTGCTGTTCGCGCACGTAGCGAGCGAACGCACCCTGTTCTTCGAAGACCTGCACCGACGAGCGCGGCGGAATGCAGCAGCCGGGGTGCAGGTTATACAGCGCATTCGCGCGAAAGCCGGCCGCGGGCGACGTCTCAATCTTATGGATGATCTCGTCGCAATGTTCGCCGCACGCCGCCACCGCGACCTGCTGCAAGTTCATCCCCGCATGACGCATGCGCCCAAGCAACGCATGCGTGACCAGCCGGCCGGCCATCATTGCCGCGCCCGAAATGCCGGTCCAGTACACGAACCAGAGTCGCGACACGAAATCGATCCGGTGCAGCGAGAACATCAGCACCATCGCGCAGGCCTGCACGACGAGCCAGCCGAGCGCCACCTGGCTCGCCAGCACTCTTTTCGAGCGGCCACGCCACGATTGGTAGACGCCGAGCGCCGGAAAGACCGCGAGAGCGAACGCCGCGGCAAAAGCGACGAAGGCGAAATAAAAGCTCCGTTGCGAGCCGCCGTCGAAGCGGATCTGGGAGGCCGCAAATGCCCCAGCCACGATCATCGCGACGTCGAACGCTCTCGCCAGTAGACCAGTCAGCAATCGCATCACAGCCCCCTCATAGGACGTAGCAGGTCGACTCCGTCGCATC
This sequence comes from Paraburkholderia sp. HC6.4b, assembly GCF_014200875.1. Taxonomy (NCBI): domain Bacteria; kingdom Pseudomonadati; phylum Pseudomonadota; class Betaproteobacteria; order Burkholderiales; family Burkholderiaceae; genus Paraburkholderia; species Paraburkholderia sp. HC6.4b. Next base: position 104,003 of record NZ_JACHDC010000029.1, on the reverse strand, counting down.
AGCCACAACGCCCGTACTTGTCGTCGAAACGAACGATGTCGTCTTCGCCGAGATAAGTACCCGACTGCACCTCGATGATCTGCAGCGGCACGCGGCCCGGATTTTCGAGCCGATGGCGAACACCCAACGGGATATAGGTCGATTCGTTTTCGCCAAGAAGAAACTGCTCTTGCCCGCGCGTGACGTGTGCGGTTCCACACACCACGACCCAATGCTCGGCGCGATGATGATGCATCTGCAACGACAGACGGCCGCCGGGCATCACGACGATGCGCTTCACCTGAAAGCGCTCGCCATGATCGATCGAGTCGTAAAAGCCCCAGGGGCGACGCACTTTTCTGTGCGCATCGGCCTCCGGCGACTTCTCGGCCCTGATCCGCGACACGAGTCCCTTGATGTCCTGCACATGCGAGCGATCCGCGACGAGCACCGCGTCGTCGGTCTCGATCACGATCATGTTGTTGGTGCCGACGCAGGCGAGAAGCCTGCCTCCTTGCGAGCGTGCGTAGGTCGCGGTGGCCCCTTCAAACAGCACGCGGCCGCTGGCCGCGTTACCGCAGTCGTCCTTCTCCATCGCTTGCCATACGGCATCCCACGAGCCGAGATCGGACCAGCCTGCTTCGAGCGGCACCACCACGCCGGAAAACGCCGACTCCGGTTTGCCAAGCTGTTCCATCACCGCATAGTCGATCGAGTCGGACGGCGAACCCAGGAACTCCTCGGCGTCCGGCATGATGCATTCTTCAGTCTTCTTCGCGTCGCGGTATGCCTGAACGCAGGCCGCGTGCATGTCCGGCTGAAACTGCTCGATGACGGAGAGCCAAACCGACGCTCGCACGACGAAGATGCCGCTATTCCACCAGTAATTGCCCGACGCGACGTACTGGGCCGCGAGTTCCGTCGCGGGCTTCTCGACGAAGCGCTCGATGCGGCGCGCGCCGTCTGGCAACGCGTCGCCGAGCCGGATATAACCGAAGCCCGTGTCGGGCCGTTCGGGCGGTACGCCTAGCGTGACGATCGCGCCGTCGCGCGCATGCCTCGCGGCGATGTCCAGCGCGTGGTGAAGCGCTTCGAGATTCGCGATCGCATGGTCGGCGGGCATTGCGACCAGAATGGCGTCTTCGTCTTCCGCGCATGCCGTCAACGCGGCAAGCGTCAATGCCGGCGCCGTATCGCGACGCGCGGGTTCGACCACGATCCGCGCGGTCACGCCGATCTCGCGCGCCTGCTCGTAAGTGGCGAAATAATGCTCGGTTCCGCAGACGATCACGGGATCGGCCGCGACGTTCCATGCGCCATCAAAACCCGCCATGCGCCCCATGGTTGCTTGCAGCAAAGTCTGATTGCCGATCACGTCGATCAGTTGTTTTGGAAACTGTTCGCGCGACACCGGCCACAACCGGGTGCCGGAACCACCGGCGAGAATCACCTGCACGAGCGTCGGCAACTCCGCCTCGGCAGAATCCTGTCGTATCGTTTCGACATCCGCTGCGGCTGCTGCCGCGGTAACCTTGCCCATCGCTCACTCCTTCGCATTGAAACCGGCTCGGGAACGCGTTTCCCTCGAGGACACCGCATAACGCGGTGTGCCGCGATCCACGCAAATACCGTCTGATGTGATTCATGACAGGGCGTGCGCGTCAAACGGACCAGACCAGTAGTTCGGTTCGCAGTGAAAGATGCATGCGCCTACGGCGAATCCGGCTCGATCGGGAAGTACGGAAACGACTGGCCGAATCGCAATGGTCTGCTCGACAACGACGACCGGAAAACGATTGAAACGAAAGATCGAATGCGGCAAACGACCTGCATCGGATCTAGTCGACATCGTGCCCCGATGAATTCATCATAGTTAGACCAGATTGCGACGCAGCCCATCTGGCGCGAAGCGCGGAAGTTTTGGCGGTGCTCGCGGACTGGATTTAACAAGCTTGCGAACGAGCTTGCACTTCTATTGCAGGGCGCACGATTGGAAATAAGCAGCGACACGTGCTACCGTTTAATGAACGTCCCGTGGCATTCATGTCAAAGATAAACAGCGGTGTGATCCCCGCGCGGCCCACACTGTGAGTTTTCCGCTGTTCCAATCTCGCCATCATCCAGCGCATGGGCACAACCCCAACCGGCGCGCCATTCGTTTTTCTGGAGTTGCAATGGCCTATATTTCGCTAGTCGCACTTTTCCTGACGGTCACGAATTTCGTGCCCATCAGTGCGATCGGCTTTGTCCCGTTGCTATTGCTGGCATGGCGCTTTTACGGCCGCAGTTATCCCGCGTTCATCGCGCCGCTTACCGCTTTCACGGTGCTCGCGACCGTCTCGACGCTGCTCTATGATCCGCAGTCGTTCCTCGACTTCGACTTTTATCGGCGCGACGGCAATTTTTTCATTTCCTATGCGCCCATTTTTGCCGGTTTCGTATATGCGCACCGCTGGGATCTGCACAAGGTACTGCGTGCGCTGTTCATTTTCGCGGTCATCATCAATCTGCCGATGTACGTCTACTACATCGCCACGAACGGGCTGTTCAGCATCTTCGTTAATCCGGCCGACAGTTTCGGCAGCTACTTCATTGCGCGCAACGCAGCCGGCGGCTTCCTGGCGATGCTGTTCTGTCTCGGCATAGCGTGCTACCTGCAAAAACGCAGCAAGCTGCTGATCGCGCTGCTCGCCTGCAATGTGCTGATGCTGTTTTCGACCTACAGCCGTGGCTCGCTGCTTGGCGCGGCGGCCGTTCTGCCCTATCTGTACTTTGGCCGCAAGCGCTGGATGCTCGGCACGCTGATAGCCGTGCTGCTGCTAGCCTCGGTCGCCGTCGCGATCTACCATACCCAGCCGAACGTCGACTACATGGGCTATACGTTCGCGATTCACGCCAATGACGCCAAGGTCAACAACCTCGACATTCGCTACGAGTGGTTGTGGCCGCGAGCGCTCGCGTATTTCGTGCAAAGCCCGCTCGTCGGTCTCGGCTTCGGCTCCTTCGACGACCACATCGGCAGCCTCACCTCGTACTTCCATCTGTTCGCGGTGCCGTCCGACATAGTGATCGAGCACAGCGACTCGCACGCTCACAACTCGTATCTGAATATCCTCGCCGAGCTCGGCGTAGTGGGCTTGACGCTGATCCTCGCGTTCTTCTGGAGACTGATCGAGTGGAGCAGGCAGGGGGCGGCGTATGCCGCGTTGGTCGAGGGCGGCCGCCAGTTCGCGGCGTTCCGCTTCGTGGAGATTTCGTCGGTTTGCCTGCTGGTGATGTCGGCAACCGAGCATCGGCTCGTTTCGCCGTCGAATGTATTGATTCTTTCTCTGGTGATCTCGCTGCTGCTAGCCGCGCGTCCGCTGGCGGCCACCGCATTCAGGCCCGGCCCGCGCGGAGCGCGCAAGGCGGGCATCGTGGGCACGCGAGCTGCGCAGCCCGTGCCCCAGCGCCCGACTCAGGGCGTAACGTCGGCAAGATGACGTTCTTCGGCCGGCAGCGACTGACTCGGCGCATAGGGAAGAAACTGTTCGACGCACGCATACGGGAGCCGCGCGTCGACGAAGCCCATCAGGGCCTTCTTGAAGTTCTCCGACGAAAACCGCTCGGCATTCTTGCGGCACACGCGTGCGTCGAATAGGCCTGCGTTGCTCTCGAACCGGGTAACGGCTTCGAGCAACGACGCGGTGCTTTGCTCACCGAAGAAAACCCCGGTGGGTCGCTCGAGCGGCAATCCCACCACCGATTCAAGCGCGCCACCGCGGCCGAAGGCGATCACCGGCGTGCCGCATGCCTGCGCTTCGACCACCGAAATGCCGAAGTCTTCTTCCGCCGCGAACACGAACGCGCGCGCGCGCCGCAAATGATCGACCAGCACATCGGACGGCTGATGCCCGAGAATCTGGACGTTGTCGCCGGCCACCGCTTTGATCTTCTTCATCTCGGGACCGTCGCCGATCACGACCAGCTTGCGTTCAGGCGTTTGCGAAAAGGCCTGAACGATCAGATCGATACGCTTATAAGGCACCATCCGCGACGCCGTCACGTAGAAATCCTCTTTCTCCGTACCAATAGGCATGTTCACCAGATCGACCGGCGGATAGATCACGGTCGATTCGCGCTGATAGGCCTTTCTGATACGCCGCGCAATGAACTGAGAATTCGCGACGAGATGATCGACGCCGTTCGCGGAGCGCGAATCCCAGCCTCGAATGTAATGAAGCAGCACGCGCGCCAACGCGGAGCGCAGCCCTGTGTCGAGATGGGATTCACGCAGGTACTGATGTTGCAGATCCCACGCATAGCGGATCGGCGAATGAATGTAGCTGATATGCATCTGGTTCGGCCCGGTCAACACGCCTTTCGCGACCGCGTGCGAGCTCGAAATGACGAGATCGTAGCCTGACAGATCCACCTGCTCGATCGCAATCGGCATCAACGGTAGATAGGCGCGGTATCGTCTTCGCGCAAACGGCATCTTCTGGATGAATGACGTGTTGACGGACTTCCCCTTCACGCAATCGCGGTCTTCGAGAAAATCGACAATCGAAAAGACATCCGCATCCGGGAAGCACTCGATGATGTTCTTCAATACTTTCTCGGCGCCGCCGGACACTACCAGCCAATCGTGAACAATAGCGACTTTCACTTCGACCTCCTGTGACAATCCATCCAAACTCCCACACACCCACGCGCCACTTCAATCGTCCTTTGCGCCGCCCGCCTGCGTACTAAGCCCGCACACCACCCGCACCCGCTCGAGCGCGCGCTCGGCGCCGGGCAACAGCCCGACCAGTTCGAGGCGAATCAACACGCTGAGCAGCGTCACCGACAGCGCCGCTTCGCCGATCACCCGAGCAGAGGCCATGCCAATCGCGCCAAAACGCGGCGCGAGAACGAGCGCCGCTGCGAGATTGACCAGCGCCGAGGCGACGCCGGCAATCGCGAGCACCCGGTCTTTCCTGCGCGGCACGAATACATAGAGCGCGACGAACTCGTTGAAAGCCGCGAACGGGAACATCCATGCAAACACCTGCAACACGTGCACGCTCGGCTCGAACGCGGCGCCGAGAATCAGCGGCAACACGAAAGGCGACAGCGTCAACGCGCCGCACAGCACGAGCACGCCATAGCCGAGCAGCAAGATGGCGCCGCGCCGCGTCGTGACATGCGCGCCAGCCTTGTCGCCCTGCGCGAGTTGCCGGGTTATCGTCGGAATAAAGACTTGCGCCGCCGGGGCCATCAGGCTGAGTCCGATCGTCGCGAAACGCTCGGCGGCGCCGAAATAGCCGACCTCCGCGGGCGTCGAGAACAAGGTCAGCAAATACGTCGACGATGCCGTCAGGACGACGGAGCCGGACGAATAGCAGAACAGCATCGTCGACCGGCGCACGAGCGGCAGGACGCCGGCAAACGCCAGACGCGGCCAACCGAGTTGCCACGTCGTCAAACCGTAGGCAATGATCAAGGACGCGATACCCGCAATCAGCAAACTCGCCAACACCCATACGGCATCGTTCGGTCCTTTGACGAGAGTCAGCACCAGCACGAGACTCAGCGCGAAGCCGAACACTTCGATCATGATCGGCGTTCGAATGTGTTGCCGCCCCTGAAACAGCCAGCCGAGATTGCATGCCGACACGATACCTAGCAAGGTCGCGAGCAGGCCGATCAGCGGCCGCTCCGACAGTAACGGTGAACAGAACGTCGCAATGATGCCGATGCCCGCGCCGATCACGGCGAGTGTCAGCCGCGCGCTGACATGCAGCGAATAGATCGCATTGCATTCCTGGGTCGACTGCGCTTTCGCCACCTCGCGCATGCCGACGAAGGTAAAGCCGAAGCCGACGAGCATCCATATCACGTTCATCAGCGACATCGACGCGAGTACCCGGCCGTATTCGGCCACGCCGAGCACCCGGCCATAGAACGGCACGACGATCAGGAGGTACACGTACCTCATGAAATAACCGGCGTAAACAAATACGATCAGGTTGGCGCTCGTTCGTCTATCCATGCCGTCCTCCTTCGCCTCAGCGTCCTGCGACGCGACGGCGCGCGAGCGGGTTCGCGATATAACGCACCGCGAAATCCGACAGCGGCGAATAAGGCACGAGACACAGGCTCGACAGTACGAGCGTGCCGAGCTTCTTCTTCAGGCTCCAGAACGGATTTGCAATGATCGTGTGCAGATAGTTGCGCGAATGGAGGATCATCCAATGCCAACGCCGGAACAGGGTCGCGCGATAAACGGAAGAGCAGAATGTCGCTTTCTCGTGCGAGAAGTCGAGAAATGTTGCCGGTAGTTCTATGTCGAGCCGATCTTTGGCGATATTGCGCAGAATGGCCCAGCGCATGTTGAACGCGCGCGGTGCTTTCGTCAGTTGTTCCGAGTTCGCGAACGACACCGTTTCACTGCCCGCGTTATGCACCCGGTAGCCGCCTAGCGACTTCGACACGGTAGCGATCGGTCCAGCCAGCGCGACGCCATAGATCGCATAAAAGTCCGCGCCATAGCGATTCACGCCCTCTTCGGGAACCGGGAAGATCTGCTTGAGCGCGCTCACCCGGTAAGCATTGCCAGACGCGGGCGGGGACGGATAGAGCCACCCGCCGCGCAGCAGCCTGCCGCAGTCGTGTGGCGGCTCGCTATTCGGCACATAGGCGCCCGTCAATGCGCCTTCGTTGTCCATCACGTCGAGCCGGAATTGCACCTTGGCCCACTCGCCGCCCTCGAAAAAGCGCATGACTTCGGTAACCGCGGATGGGTACAGCACGTCATCGGAATCGAGAAGGATCACATACTCGGTGGTGAGCGACGCGATTGCGTAGTTGTAGGCGGATACTTGCCCGCCGTTTTTCTTGCACAACGTCAGTACGCGATCGCCATAGCTTTCGATGATCGCGCGCGAACCGTCGGTCGAGCCATCGTCGACGACCATGACGGTGGTCGCCGGATAATCCTGCGCGAGCGCCGAGTCGATCGCCGCGGCCAGATAGTGCTCGTAGTTGTAGTTGCAAATCGCAATGGTGACCTGCTTCATGATGTGTCAACGCTATTTGTCAGGTTCGATCCGCCGGCTCCCGGCGGTCGTCATGCTCGCGAAATATCGCTATGCCACTGCCTGCGTCACACGACGCACCACGAGATAAGCCAGATGTTTGGGCGGATTATTACCAGCGCCGTTCACCCGGTCGGGTACCTTGAATCGCACGTTCATCAAATCGTTGTCCCAACTCGATGCAACCTTGTCCGCTGCGCTCGCCTCGCCGCTCAGCGCATCGATGAAATCGACCTGCACCGCGTGCGAGCGCAGCGGCTGCAGCCCGCCGATGGAAATGTTCTGCCAGCCCGCGCTGCTGCTCACCTGCATCACGAGGTCGTTGCCGGAAAGCAAGGCATTTGCAGCAACACCCGGACCGCATTGCAGCGGCTTCGAAAAACTCGCCAGATGCCCGCCCGCTGTTTGATGCAACACGACCAAGCTTCGACCGGAAACGTTGTAGGTTCGTTCAGGCGGACCGGGATGCGTGAGACGAAAAGGTTCATAGCCGTCCCAGTGATAGATCATCGACAGGTACTTGTTCGGGTCGTCCCAATTCCTGCCGAGCGCCCACACCGCGAAGTCGAAGAAATAACGCGGCAAATAGTGCGGGTCTTTCATGTACTCGTTGCCGATCTCCGTTTGCCAGATGCCGCGCGCGGGACCGTTCTTCACATATTGCTGGTACAGCGATTCCATATCGGCAACCGGCAAGTAGTGCGTGTCGATGTAGTCGACCCAATCGAGCATGCGCTCTTTCAAGACCGGACTGCGATATTCGAGCCAGCGGTGGAAGTTATCGAGGCCGCCCTGGTCCGGCCAGCCGCCATACACCACATATGCGCGATAACTGCGAATGATGCGGGCCGCCGGAATATGAATCCGCTCGACGTAATCCTGCATCGCGCGTTCGTACGGTTTCGAGCGTTTTTCGTCCTTGCTGAACTCCGGGCCGTGCCAGAACACGGACTGAGGCAAGCCGCCGGACAATTTGCCGGCCGCCTCGTTCCAGATCTGGAAATAGCGCAGGTTATAAGGCGGCGCCGAATACTTGCGCACCACCGCGTCGACATACTGCTTCCACACATCCACGTCGACGGGTGCCGAATTGCTGTCGCCCGGCACAGTCGCATTCCATCTCGGCGTATAGCCGAGCACCAACAGCGAACCGATTCCATTGCGTTCGTTTCGCAACAGTGCCGACGGCAGATCGACATCGAACGCCGAGCTCGTTTTGTCGATGCGCATCGCCTCACCGGGCCGATCAGGTTGACCAGGGCCGACCGTGTCACGGCCCCAGCTAATGCCCATCGCTCGCCACATCTCGATGTCGGCTTCCGATCCGGCCCAGCCGTTCGTGCCGATCAGATCGGTCATCATGCGGGCGCGCGCGTTCGCGGGCGCTGGGTCCGGTACCAATGCGAGAGCGGGCCGCAGACTCGACAACGGCGCGGCCGCACCCGCCGCCAACGCGGCGAGTGTGCGCAATGCACGTCTTCTGCCAGCACGGGTCTTCATGCGATCCATGTTCGTGCCCACCCATCGCTAGCTCGCGGACGCGCGCGGCGTCAGTTCGGGCAGCCGCTCGCCAGTCTTGACATCGAGGATTTCGAGCACCGTTTGCGCCGCGCGCTCCCAGCGAAACTCGCGCGCATGCAGCAGCCCCGCGCTGCGATAACGTTGGCGAAGATCGGCGTCGCTCATCATCTGCGCGATCTTTGCGGCGATGTCGTCCGCGGAGGTCGCGTCGCAGTACATTGCGGCATCGCCGCATGCTTCGGGTATCGACGTGCGCGCCGACGCGATCACCGGACAGCCGCAATACATCGCTTCCAGAGGCGGCAGGCCGAAACCTTCGTATAACGACGGAAACACGAGGCAGCCAGCGCTCTCGTACAGTGCCTTCAGCTCCGCGTCCGACACGAAACCTGCCCACACGACCTGCCGCGAATGCACAGGATGCTCGACGCCTGCACCGCTGAAGATGCGCGGATACTGTTTTCCCACGATGACGAATTTGACGTCGCGCAGATGCCCGAGCCGCACGATCGCATCGAGCACGCCGCGCAGATTCTTGCGCGGATCGAGACTGCCGACGATCACGCAATAGGCGTCCTTGTTCAATTCGAGCCGTTGCAGCACCGATGGGTCGGCAACGATCCGGTCGAAATGATCCGCGCCGGGCGCTACCACTTTCACACGCGATTCGTCGATTTTCAGGTGATGGCAGATCCGCATTTTCGAAAACGTCGAGACCGTCAGAACGATCGGATGCGTGCGCGGCAAGAGCGCGAAACAGATGCGATACCAGAGCCGGAATTTCCTCGAAAAGCCTTGCGGCACGTCAAAGACGGCCATGTCGTGAACCATCACGACCTGACTGTGCTTGAACAGCGGGTTCGTATTGCACAGACTCAGCAGCGTGATGCCGCGTGCGGCGACTGGCAGCGTGATCTGCTCCCACAGCGTGCCGCGCAGCCACGGAAAGCGCCGTTGCGGTTTGAGCAGCGCCCCCGGCTCGACCGCGTTTTGCGGCACGAACACTTCCGGTTCGTCACCGGGCGCGGCGCGCATCTGCATGGCCCGCGTCAGCTCATACGCAACGCGTTGAACCCCCGTGATGGACTGAGAAGTAAACTTTCCGTTGATTGCAAAGGCCATCTGGTTCTCCGTTTTACGCCATCGCGAACGCGCTTTACCGCGGTTGGGGTCTCCACACGCTCAGGCGCCCCGCGGCGCTTGCTGTCCAACGTCGTTTTCGCCGAAATCGCTGGCATAGTTCGTTTCGTAGCCATAGTTCTTCGTGCTTCGACGCAGCGGAATGCCGTTGAACACCGCGCCCGCGATGCGCCCTTCCGCGCGTTCCACCTTTCTGAGCGTGTCGGCGATCTCCTCCTCGCTTTGCATGCCCGAGCGCAGCACGAGCAGAGATGCGCCCGCCTCGTTCGCGACGATCGAGGCGTCGGTGACCGCGAGGAAAGGCGGCGTATCGATGATCACCAGATCGAACTGGCTCGACAGCCGCTCGAGCACATCCTTCAGGTGCGGCCTCATCAGCAGCGCGGCGGGGTTCTCCGGGCGCACGCCGCATGACAGGAACGTCAATCCTTCGATGCGGGTCGAGCGCAGCGCATTGCGGAGCGGCAGGCGTTCGGACAGTACTTCGGAAAGGCCTCCACGATTGCTCTCGTTGAATAGCGAGGCGAGATGACCGCGTCGCATGTCGGCATCGATCAGCACCACCCGTGAGCCGATTTCAGCGTGCAGGATCGCCAGATTCGCGGCGACGAAGCTCTTGCCGGCCGACGGCGTGGGCCCGATGATCATCACGATGTTGTTGCGTGCATGCGCGAGATCGCGCGTGACGGCGGTCCGTACGCTGCGCAGCGCTTCGACCGACGTGTCGTGCGGAAAGCGCGCGGCGAGAATCCTGTTCTGGACGCCGGAATCGAACTGAATCTCGTGCAGACTCTTCTGCATCGGCGGATGGGCGCGCCCGGCTGCGGCCGGCAGCGATTTGCGCCCTGCGGTCGCATCGCGGTCGAGCAGCAGTTGCTGATGGCTGAACAGAATCTCGCCAAACACCGGCACGCTCATCTGGCGCTCGACATAGCGCGGGTCGGTCACGCCGATCATCACGTGGCGGCGCATGAAGACCAACGCGACGCCGGACACGATACCGAGCACCAATCCGCCGCCGAGCACGAGAATCGGCTGTGGCATGACCGGCATATGCGGTCTGATCGCGCGATCGAGAATATGCGCGCCGCCCGTCGTGCTGGCGCGGCGCACCTGCAATTGCTCGGCCTTCTGCACCATGCCGAGATACACCGTTTCCGCGACCTTCTGAGCGCGGATCAGATCGACGCTCGCGCGTTCCGACGCGGGCATGCCGTTGAAATGGTCGGAGAATTTCGCTTTCGCTTCTTTTAATTGCGCCAGTTGCTCGTCGACGTTCTGCACCCAGCGGCTCTGTCCCGTATAGCGCTCGAGCATTTGCGTGCGCTGCAATTGCAGCGCCGCGATCTGCTTGTCGAGATCGAGGCCGCCCTGCAAATAGGCTTGCGCCTCGTTGGTCGGCTGCATCGATTGCGAGCGCGACCGGAAGTTCTTCAGCGCTTCCTCGGCTTTTCGCAATTCGCCGAGTAGACGCGGGAGTTCGCCGTCAATAAACGCGAGCGTCTGCGTGTCGTTCGCTTGCCGGCTCGCCACCGCGGATGCGAGGTATTGCTCTCCCAATGCATTGGCGACGGCCGCGGCTTTGTCCGGACTCTTGTCGCGGTACTGGATTTGCATCAGCCCAGAGTCTTTCACCTTGTCGCCAATCTTGACGAGACTGGTGAAGCGCTTGATGGCATCGAGCTCATTCCAGCGGATCACCTCGAACTTCGTGCCCGGCCGCGCAGCGAGTTCCTTCACGAGCATCGACACGCCGTTCTGCTTGAGCGGCATGCCGACCGTGCCACTCGCCAGCAACTCGCCGGACGGGCCGTGCAATTCGAAGGCGCCATTGTCGAGCGCGGTCAAGGTCAGCTTCTCTTCCTCGAGTTCGCGCGGCACGTCGAGCGCGGCGATCTGCACACGCTCGCCGCCCCATGCAAACGATTTCAGCCCGAGCCACGGCGCCGCGGGCTGTCCCGGTGTAGCGAATTTTTCGGCGATGTCGCCGAGAACCGGAAGCTTGTGCGGCTTCACCGAAATGTCGAAACGGAACTGGTCCATCACCGGCTGCAAAACTGCACGGCTTTCCATGACCGCCATTTCGGTTACCGACGACGGCGTCGGTGGCGGCAACAGTTCCTGGTTCTGCAACGCGAGTCCGAGGGCATTTGGCTCGGGTGGGTCCACGCGAATGATTACGTCAGCGGAATAGATAGGCGTGGCAATCAGAAGATACGCGACCGCGAACGTGAGGACGACGACCGTCGTCACCACGATCTCCCAGATGTGGTCGCGCATTAGCGTGAGCATCGCGCGGGCACTGAGTTGTCTACGCTCGGTATCAACAGCGGGATAGAGCGAGTTTTGCGGATAGTAATCCACCGGTCTGATCCTTGCAGGTTGATGAAACAAAACGATCGGCAATCGCTTTGCGTCGCCACGTCGCTATTTATGCCGCCGGCCGGATAGACCCTCGATTGGCTGGCAGCACGGCGAAGCGACGTGCTGTGTCGGGTTAGGTCGGGGAGCCGTGTTCGGGACCTCTCGAACCACGGAAGGCTACACAGCTATTGCTTATCCACCGCGGTATTGCCGATTGTTCTTCTCACGAATCAGCAAATGCGAAGCCCGCCATTCACGTAATCCGCGATTGACAATTTCTCTCTCGATGTTGCGCTGAAGCATAGTCCGCAAAGGATCGAGGCATTCGCCGGCGGCCCAAAGTAGGGTGCTATTGGCCGATAATGCGGAGCCTTTTACAAATGAAACAGAAGCCGGAAAGGCTTGTTGCGATCTGCAATTGCTGTAACAGAGTAATACGACAGGCATCGTACATCGCGACAGAACGCCAATTGCACGGCTCAAGTGCCAAGAATGCCCTTGTTATCCCGCGAATCGCGCCGAATCCAAGCCACTCGGCGCATTCCGCCGATGCCCCAGCACTGCGCTTGCAAGAATCGCGCTAATTGATCTGGAAAAAAATTCCGTGCAACGTTAATTAGTAGCACGCATTTCTGCGAATAGCGAGGTAAGAATTTCTTGAATCCTGACGATTACGCCAAAACACCCACGCATGCCGGCCAAGCTCGTCTCGCCCAAATCGATGCGCTAATCTCAATGCGTAGATTTTCCTGACTGGAGAAGCTCGCGTGATGAAGCACATTGGTCTATTCGTCTTTCAGGATTGTTCGATGGCAAGTACCGGCGCGATCGGCGACGCGTTCCGGCTTGCCAATGAGTTCAAGAGAACGGCTGGCGAAGAGGCGCCATACCGGTTTACCGTGGTATCCGACGGCGGCGGTCTGGTGACCAGTTCGTCCGGCATATCGATCTGGACGCAAGGCCTCGAACGCTACTGCCTCGCTGATTTCCACGCGCTCTTCGTGGCCTGCCGCGACGTCACCGAAGTCGCGGAATCCAACGACCGCTTTCTGTCGTGGATCTCGCTGCAAGGATCGATTGCATCTTTCGGCATGCAACAGGGTGCGAATCTCGCGGTCGTCTGCAACGATCCGCTGCAATCGATCGTGCCGATTTTTCTGTTCGACGACAGCGGTGACGCCGCGCGCACGCAAAGCAATGTGACGCCGACCGATCTCGCGCTCGCGCAGATCGAACGCGACATCAATACCGACACTGCCCGCAAGATCGGCCGCATCCTGCAAACCGGCTACGCCGAGAAAAGCCGCTCCGAGTTCGACGACGTCAACATCACGACGACGACGGAGAAGATTCGCGAATCGGCGCGCTGGATCAAGGAAAACTACAGCAAGGCAATTTCGGTTGCGCAGGCGGCCGAATCGGTGGCGATGAGCAAGCGCAATTTCCAGCGCCGCTTCAAATGCGAGTTCGGCATGACGCCGCTCGAGTATCTGCTGCGCACACGCTTCGAGATCGTTCGCTCGATGCTGAAGAACACCGATCTGCCGGTCGACAAGATTGCGCGCCGCTGCGGAATGGGCGACGGTAATCGGCTTGGGCGGCTATTCAAGGAGCGCTATGGTATGTCGCCGACGCAATTCCGCGCGCAACAGCATGTGGATGCGGACGAACGCTGGCTGACGCCGGAGGAAAGCTGGAGTGCCGCGACCGAGATGTTGCGGCAAGCGCCGCTGACGCTTTGATTTCAATTCCCGTTACTCCGAGGACGACTCGTCGACTCGACCGCAAAGGGATTAGAACATGACGATCATCAAATCCGCCGAACTGGCCGCGCAGGATGCGGCCGTCGCGCCGAAAAACATGGCCTCCCTACACTCCGGTGACAGTGCTCTGGCCGCGCCCTGCCGGCAGCCGGGCTTGCACACCGGTGCGCATTCGGCGCACGGGCAATCGCCATCTACCGCGAGAAAAATCAAGGAAGCGGCGAAAACGCTATTGCCGGACGCCCTTTTCCTAAGCCTGTTACATCACAAATGCATTGGCCGCTATCCGAACCTGATTCGTCCGGTGACGTTCAATGAGAAGATCCTGCAGCGCAATCTTCATCCTGATCCGCGCTATATCGACCTGACCGACAAGCTTCTGGTGCGGGAATATATTGCCCGGAAAATCGGCGACAAGCATTTGATACCGCTGATCGCAGCGCCCGATGCATTCACGCTCGAAGTGTTCGACGCACTGCCGGATGCTTTCGTAATGAAAGCCAATCACGGCAGCAGCTACGTCGAAGTGGTGAGAAACAAATCAGAGACCTCGTTCGAGAAGCTGAAGAAGCTCGCCGACCAATGGTTGCGCACCGAATTCTATTACGTCGGGCGCGAGCGGCACTATCGGACGATCGAGCCGCGCGTTTTCTTCGAGCAGTTGCTGCTCGATCGGCGCGGCCAGATTCCGGCGGATTTCAAAATGCACTGCTTTGGCGGCCGTCCTGGCGGGCCGATCATCTATATCCTCGTGATCTCGGATCGATTCGGCGACGCGACGCACGGTGACGTGTACGACGCCGACTGGAATCACCTCGATATCGCAATCGGCGACTACAAGCGCAGCGCGTTGCCCGCTCCGCGCCCGCCGCATCTACAGGCCGTGCTCGATGTCGCGGCCCGTCTGTGCGAAGACTTCGACTATGTGCGCGTCGACCTGTATGCGCCGGACGACCTCGTTTATTTCGGCGAACTTACATTTACGCCCGGCGCGGGCGTGCTGCCCTTCACGCCGGACAGTATCGATTACGAGTGGGGCAAGCTGCTGGCTTGAATCCGCTTTCATTCGTAGCGTTTTGCGTCCTCCATCCGAGCGGGCGTGCCGGTCAGCGCTTGCAGCGTTTCGAAGCCGAGCATGCGCTCGCGCAAAGAGCTGGAGGCGGAAAAGGCAAGGACACAAGCCTGGGCGGCGAGTGCCGCCCGCCATCAAGCCGGCGACATGCCGTTTTGCAGCTTTGCGCCGTCGGCCTCGCGCGAGGCCAGAAACACCAGCAGCGCCTGGGCTGCTTCACGCTGGCGCGCCACGGTGCAGATCGCGGCGGTGAAAGTCGTGGTGGACTGGGCGGCGGCCGGAAGCTCGCCGAGCACGTCGATGCCCGCCACGTGAATCAATTCGCTCATCTGCTGAAAGCCGAGCGCGACTTCTCCGCGCGCGACGAGCGTGCCGACCGGCACACCCGGCGGCGCCTTCACGATACGCGAAGCGATCTGCCCGGCAATGCCCCAGCGTTCGAACAGCTTCAGCAGATGCGTGCCGCTCGGCCCCGTCGAGTAACCGATACTGCGCGCACCGAGAATCGCGTCGCGCAGCGCTGCTTCGGACGCGATGTCCGGGTGCGTTTCTCCGGCCGCGACCGCGACCGCGATGCCCGAGCGCGCGAGTCCGACGCGGCTCGCCGCCTCGACACAACCCGTCACCACGAGCCGCTCGATCGCGTCGGCGGCAAGCACGACGATGTCGAAGACTTCGCCATCCTCGACCCGGCGCGCCGCATCGACGCCGCCGACCGATTCGATCGCGACGCCCTGCCCCGCGCGCCGCTCGTAGAACGCGGCGAGTTCGGCCAGCACCTGGCGCGTGGCCATCGACGAAATGCCGGTGATCGGCGCGCGCGCGGCTTGATCGTTGATCATTGCGACCACGCCTGTCAGTCCTTGTAACGCAGTCCGGCCTGCTCGAGCGGCCCGCGCATGTTGTACATGTCGAGACCGAGCACCCCAGAGGCGAGTTTCGCGCGCTTCCCGGCTTCATTGGCCTCGCGCGCCGCAGCCTTGTCGAGCACGGCTTGCGCGGCGGCCGCCGGCACCACGACCACGCCGTCCTCATCGGCAACGACGACGTCGCCCGGTGTGACCAACGCACCCGCGCACACGACCGGAATGTTCACCGAGCCGAGCGTCGCCTTGACCGTGCCTTTCGCGGAAATCGCCTTGCTCCAGACCGGGAAGTTCATTTCGCTCAGCACGCTGACGTCGCGCACGCCGGCGTCGATGATCAACGCATGCGCGCCGCGCGCCTTGAAGCTCGTGGCCAGCAGATCGCCGAAGTAACCGTCGGTGCTCTGTGCGGTGACGCCGGCGACGACGACGTCGCCCGGCCGGATCTGTTCGGCCGCGACGTGCAGCATCCAGTTATCGCCCGGTTGCAGCAGCACCGTGACGGCCGTGCCGCTCGCGCGCGCGCCGGTATAGATCGGGCGCATATACGGTTGGAGCAGGCCCGTGCGGCCCATCGCTTCATGCACGGTGGCCGAACCGAGCGCGCCGAGTTTCGCTGCCACCTCCGCATCCGCGCGCTGGATGTTGCGATAGACGACTCCGATTTCATACATGATCACAGCCCCTTCGTTTTCAGCAACGCGTCGAGACGCGGATAGACGCGCCGCGCGTTACCTTCGTAGATCTTGTAGCGCTGCTCCGGATTCATATCCGCGGCTTCAACGTAGCGCTTCGTGTCGTCGAAATAGTGACCGGTTTCCGGATCGACGCCGCGCACCGCGCCGATCATTTCACTCGCGAACAGGATGTTGTCCACGGGAATCACGCGCGTGAGCAGGTCGATACCCGGCTGATGATAGACACAGGTGTCGAAGAACACGTTGTTCAGCAGATGGTCTTTCAGCAAGGGCTTTTTCAGTTCCTGCGCGAGGCCGCGGAAACGACCCCAGTGATACGGCACCGCACCGCCGCCGTGCGGAATCACGAAACGCAGCGTCGGGAAATCGCGAAACAGGTCCGAGGTCAGGCATTGCATGAACGCGGTGGTATCCGCATTCAGGTAGTGCGACCCGGTGGTGTGGAAGCACGCGTTGCAGCTCGTGCTCACGTGAATCATCGCGGGAATGTCGTACTCGACCATCTTCTCGTAGATCGAATACCAGGAACGGTCCGACAACGGCGGGCTGGTCCAGTGGCCGCCCGACGGATCGGGATTCAGGTTGATCGCGACATTGCCGTACTGCTCGACGCATTTGACGAGTTCAGGAATACAGGTGGCCGGATCGACACCCGGACTTTGCGGCAGCATCGCGGCCGGCACAAAGTTCTCGGGAAACAGCCGGCTCACGCGATAGCACAGTTCGTTGCAGATCGCGGCCCACGTGCTCGAGATTTCGAAGTCGCCGATGTGGTGCGCCATGAAGCTCGCGCGCGGACTGAAGATCGTCAGATCGAGGCCGCGCTCGCGCATCAGTTTCAACTGGTTGTTTTCGATCGACTCGCGCAGCTCGTCGTCGCTGATCTGCAATTCCGACCCCTGCGGCATCCCGGAAGGACTCTTGATGCCTGCGATCTGGTGGTTGCGCCACGTCTCCAACGCTTTCGGCGCGGTGGTGTAGTGTCCGTGAATGTCGATGATCACCGTGATTCCTCAGTAGATGAATTTATCCAGCGGCGCCCGCGAAACGCGCGCGCGCCGCGTTGCCTCACGCCTCAATGCGCGATATTCGGCTGCGCCACCGTTTCGGCGCCGCCCACACGCTGGCTCACCAGGATCGCGATAGCGGCGAGTGTGGCGGGGATCGCGAGCATCGCCAGGATCGCGCCGAACTGCCAGCCGAAGCCGAGCAGCGCGCCGCCGATCGCCGAGCCGAAGATACTGCCGAAGCGGCCCATGCCGAGCATCCAGCTCACACCAGTCGCACGCGCAACGGTCGGGTAGCGGCCGGGTGCAAATGCGTTCAGACCGGTTTGCGCGCCGCTCATGCAAAAGCCCGCGGCAAACACCAGCAATGCAAGCGACGAAGACAGCGCGCCGATGTAGCCGAGCCCGAGCACGCACAGTGCGCCGCCGATATACGCGGCGCTGATGACCGGCGCCGGACGCGCCTTGTCCATGAGCCAGCCGACGAGGATCGCGCCGATCGTACCGCCGATCTGGAACATCGCCGTGACGTTGGCCGCGGTCGTGACCGACAGACCCGCATCTTTCATCAGCGTCGGCAGCCAGCCGGTCAGCAGATAGATCACGAGCAGGCCCATGAAATACGTGACCCACAGCGCGATCGTCATCGAGCCATAGCCTTGCGAGAACAGCACGCCGATCGGCTTGCGCGTGGGCAGCGGCGGCTCGTTCGACACGAACACTTCATTGCCCGCGAAGTGCACGCCGCACACACGACCAAGCACCTTGCCGATACGCTGCGCGGGCGCGCCGCGCACCGCGAGCAGACGGGCCGACTCGGGCAGCAGCCAGATCTGGAACGGGATCAGCACGAGCGGCAGTGCGCCGCCGAAAATCAGCACCGCGCGCCAGCCGTGAACCGGAATCAGCCAGCCGGCCGCGAAGCCGATCAATGCCGAGCCGAGATTGAAGCCCGTGAACATCACGGTGATCAGCAGCGCGCGCTTGCGTTGCGGTGCGTACTCGGACAGCAGCGTCGTCGAGTTCGGCATCGCGGCGCCGAGACCGACACCGCTGAGCAGACGCAATGCTGCCATCGAAAACGGCGATTGCGCGAACGCAGTCGCGATCGTGAACACGCCGAACAGAAACACCGACGTAATCAGCACCCACTTGCGGCCGATGCGGTCCGATGCCGGACCCGCGAACAATGCGCCAATCACGAGACCGATCGGCGCCGCGCTCATCACGAGTCCGAATTCGGGGCGCGAAATCGCCCAGTCATGAATGATGGAAGGCGCGACGAAACCCATGATCGCGACGTCCATGCCGTCGGCGGTCACGATCAGAAAACACAGCACGACCAATAGCCACTGGTAGGGCGAAATCGACCGTTCGTCGATGAACTTCTTGATATCAATCCTGTTACCGCTGGTAGTACTGGTCATCAAAACTCTCCTGTCCCCTTCATTGGTCTCATCGCGCGCTCGAAGCGGGTAGCTTCGCAAAGTACGTCGACTCCGTAACCATCGTGGCGATGGGCTCCCACTCGGCTTACTCAAATAACTGGCATGAAGGTACGTTTCGTCCTTCGCGGGCCAAAGCGCGGGTTAACCATTGGGTCGATGCGAGTATCCGCATTCTCAGCGTTCCGCATAGCATCGGCGAAGCCCGTCCGATTCGCGCAAAGCCCCACTGGACAAGCGTTCAAACCAGAGTCACGGCCCTTCGAAGCGGGCTTTTCGAACGCCTGCTGGTGCACACCCTGATAAACAGAACAGATGAAGCGGGAATGAACTCGCATAGAACGGCACTGAGACGCCCCGCTTTTCCGATCAACATGGATGCGCCGCGCTGGTAGCGGATTTGCCCCACACAAAAAGGGCACAAAAAGAAAAAAGCGGCATGACCGTGCTACGGTCATGCCGCTTCGGGCTGAGCCGGCCTCGCGAGACCGGCTGGTACTCAATTACCGTTGTGCGCTACCCGGCTCAGGGTGCTGCGACCACCGAACCTTCCGCGCTGCAACCTTCGAGCCAGCGTCTGCCCGTAGTCAGGAATGTCGTATGCTGCGTTTCCCATGCGGCGGGACGGCCTTCCTGCGCGATGTGCGTCGTCATTGAAAGTCGATAGCAAGAACGAAAAGATTTCAGACACGACGGAATAACCGTCGATCGATCGCGTTACCGCTTCGGGCGCAATGCCAGTCTGACGCTCGCAGCGTACCTCGTCGCCCGATCCTGCCTGCGGCCCCATACCGGCGGCCGACGGCATCCCGTTGACGGCTCCCGCGGCACCGGAATGATTGTCAACGAGCATGGAGTGGCCTTGAGGCACAACATGGTTCAACCCGGATGGGTGCGAATTACGCACTGGATCAATGCTGTCGCGGTCGTGCTGATGGTAATGAGCGGCTGGCAGATCTACGACGCGTCGCCGATCTTTCCCGCAATTGAGTTTCCACCTTCGATCACGCTTGGCGGCTGGCTCGCCGGAGCGCTGCAATGGCATTTCGCAGTGATGTGGCTGCTGGTCGCGAATTTCATCGTCTATCTGGCGCTGAATCTGGCGACCGGACGCTTTCGACGCAAGCTGCTGCCTGTCCGGCCGAAACAGTTGGTCGCCGATCTGCTCGCTGCGCTGAGCGGGCGCCTGAAACACGACGACCTCGCGCACTACAACTCGGTGCAAAAGCTCGCCTATCTCGTCGTGATCGCCGACATCCTGCTGATCGTGTTGTCGGGGCTCGCCATTTGGAAGTCGGTGCAGTTCCCGCTGCTGCGCACGCTGATGGGCGGATATGACAACGCGCGCGTGGTGCACTTCATGTGTATGAGCATCCTGGTGGCGTTTTTCGTCATTCACGTCGCGATGGTTGCGCTCGTGCCCCGCTCGCTGCTGTTGATGCTACGCGGACGGTAAATCATGACGATCCGAAAACGAACCGCGCAACAAGGCACCTTCCTCGCGACGCATGGCGAATCGATCATTCGCGATGCTCAGCGCGAACTCAAATCGCCTGCGCGCCGGCTGTTCGGCCGGCGGCTGCTGACGTTAGGCGGCATCGCGCTGCTGTCCGGTTGCGATCTGACCGACGACAAGGCGGTGAATACCGCGCTGCGCCGCATCTCGTTCTTCAACGACGACGTGCAGGCACTGCTGTTCGATCCGAACAAGCTGGCGCCCACGTATCCGGCATCGATGATCACACGGCCGTTTCCGTTCAATGCGTTCTATGGCGTCGACGAGGTGCCCGAGATCGATGCCGCGACCTACCGTCTGCAGGTCAGCGGCCTCGCGCACGGCAAGCGTACGTGGACGCTCGACGAACTGCGCGCGCTGCCGCAGGAAAGCCAGATCACGCGTCTTATCTGTGTCGAAGGATGGAGCGCGATCGGTCGCTGGGGCGGCGTGCGCTTTTCCGAATTCCTGCGCCGCGCGGGCGCGGACACGAGTGCAACGTACGTGTCGCTTCATTGCGCGGACTACAACTACTGGACGAGCATCGACATGCCGACGGCGCTCCACCCGCAGACGCTGCTCACGCTGACTTACGACGGTGACGTGCTGCCGCCGAAGTATGGTTTCCCGACGAGGCTGCGTGTGCCGACCAAGCTCGGCTTCAAGAATCCCAAGCATGTCGTCGCTATCGAAATCACGAACCAGTATCCGGGCGGCTATTGGGAGAACCAGGGCTACAACTGGTTCAGCGGCTCGTGACGCAATGATGTTTTTCTCCTTCCCTCAACCATCCAGTTGGGAGTCCCTATGTCATTCCTCATCAAATCGGGCGCAGCCTTGATGAGCGCAGCGCTCGTGAGCGCTGCTTTCGCGCAGGCGCCGGCCACGAACCCCGCGCGCATCCGGGGCGAAATCGTGTCGCACGACGGTGACACGCTCAAGGTCCATCGACGCAGCGGCGATACTGTGTCGATCGATGTGAAGCCGGCAGCGAGCGTTTCGGCTGTCAAGACGATGCAGCTATCGGATATCAAGCCGGGTACATTTATCGGCACGGCTGCAACCACGGGCGCCGACGGCAAGCTGACAGCAACGGAAGTGGTCGTGTTCCCCGAGTCCGCGCGCGGCACGGGTGAAGGACATTACGCGTGGGACCTGGGCCCGAAAAGCTCGATGACGAACGCGAACGTCGACACCGTCGTGCAGAGCACGGGCGGCCGAGATCTGAAGCTGTCGTACAAGGGCGGCAGCAATGTGGTGACGGTGCCGCCCAACGTGCCCATCGTCACGTTCACGCCCGCGGAGCGCAGCGACCTTACGCCGGGCAAGAAGGTGTTCATTGTCGCTACGCCCGCGTCGCAGGGGACTTACGTTGCGCAACGCGTCGTGGTCGAAAAGGACGGCGTGGTGCCGCCGATGTGAAGGCAGGCCTGGGCCTCGGATAGCGCCACGCACAGCGTCATGTTGACGTGACGCGGGCTGAGTCGTGTCAGGATCATTGCGCGCGGACCAATACGAGCAGTCGACGGGTTGACAAAATATTACGTTTTTCACCGTGGTAGATCGCGTAGCATAGTGGGGGTATGTCCTGCGAGCGCCCCCACTCGCATTCGTTATTCAACCGCGGAGATTTCGGAAATGAGTATTTTTGGTGACATCGTGCACAAGCTGTTCGGCAAAGCGAAGCCGGACCAACCTCCCCCCGCGACAGAACCCACCCCCGACCCGGCCGCCGCGCAAGCCGCGACGCCCAGCGCTCCCGCCGCGCCCGCGCCGCTGACCGACGTCGACGTGGCCGCCGTGATGGATCAACTCGTCAGCGAAAGCGGACAGACGTTGAACTGGCGTACGTCGATTGTCGACACGATGAAGGCACTCGGCGTCGACAGCAGTCTCGAACACCGCAAGCAACTTGCCCAGGAATTGAAGTACAGCGGGGACATGAACGACTCCGCGAGCATGAACATCTGGCTGCACAAGCAGGTGATGCAGGCGCTCGCGGCAAACGGCGGCAAGCTGCCGCCCGATCTGGCAAGTTAAGCAGGACGAAGCAGGCGTTTCGCAGTAAGCGAAGCGCAGTGGAAGTCGCGCAGTAAAAATCACGCAGTAAAAATCACGCAGTAAAAATCAAACACTCAGTCCAGGTTGCCCGGTCGAAGCACGAAACCGGGCAACCGGACACTTCTCCGCTCGGCAATCAATGCTCGCACAATCGACTATCGAGAGCGTGCATTGCACACGCCCGCGACAGCACGATTGCCATCAGCCCACGTATCGAAACGCGGGTGACGGAACACATTGCGATGGAATAGACGCGGCTATTGCGCCGCGGTGAGCTTGAGTCCCGGCCGCAACGGCTGGGGAGACTCCAGAGGAGCCTTGCGTTCGTCCGATACCTGTTCGATTCCCTTTCGCGTGACTTCTTCGAGGAAGGTCAGGCGAGCCCGATAGTAATCGGCACGCAGCTGTGCGTCGAGCACGAGCTGTTCGGCCTGAAACAGTTCCATGCGCAAGTTGTTCAGCGCGCGTTCGGCCTGTTTCTCGGGAGTAGGAGCATGTTGTGAAGCCCAGTTAGCAAGCCACCTTATCATGGTGAAGCCCTCCTTGAGTTCAATGCTCTGCTGCGACAAAGGCTATCAAATTATGGATGCGGCGTGTGTTAAATCGCTTCAGGCGTTGCTTATTGTGCGAGCTACCGCGGGTCGTCGCACGATCGACTTCACCGCCGCGCCTTGACTACTGATACCACAACACGCG
Source organism: Paraburkholderia sp. HC6.4b (assembly GCF_014200875.1). Classification (NCBI taxonomy): domain Bacteria; kingdom Pseudomonadati; phylum Pseudomonadota; class Betaproteobacteria; order Burkholderiales; family Burkholderiaceae; genus Paraburkholderia; species Paraburkholderia sp. HC6.4b. Next base: position 80,835 of record NZ_JACHDC010000029.1, on the reverse strand, counting down.
CGAGGCGAAAAAAACCCGCACAGCAAAGGCGGGCAATCCCACTCTCTTTGAAAGCGTGTCACGAGGATGACACGCCACAAGTTTAGAGCTCGTGCAACCCCAACGTCCGTGTGCTGGCGATCACTTTGCGCGAATATATCGATCTCCAATCATGCGTCGCGCGCTATTGCAGCTCTTGAAGCGCTGCCACATTTTTCGCAATGGCCCGCGCGAACTGCGCGATCTGCCGGCCCTGCTCGATCAGATCCATGGCGGTCCGGAACGTGACCACGTCCGCCTTGTCCGCCAGCTGAAGCTTCGCGAGCACGACCTGACGCGCGGTCGCGGCGAGCTTGTCGATGCCGGCCTTCGCGTCGACGACCTTCGCGACCTCTTCCGGATCGCGCGTCTCGATCGTGCGGATCGCCTGCTCGAGATTGCGGATCACCGCCTCGGAAAACTGCGTGGTCGCCGCATCGCGCAGACGCAGCAGATCGATCTGCTGCGTCATTCGTTGTTGTCCGACCGTCATCAGCGTCATGCCGACAATGCCGCTGATGCTCTCCAGATGACTCGTGACCTGCGTATAGCCGACCACCTGCTGACCTTCTTCCTCCGAGTGCTGCCGCTGCGACAGGCGGCCGATATATTGAAGAATCTCGAAGGCCAGCCGGTCGCTTTCCTTGTCCTGATCGAGCATCTGATTGATCTCTTCCATCGTGCCGGTCGACACCATCTGCGAGCCGCGTTGCACAACGTCGAGCACCTGCGCGCCGAGCCGGGTCAGCTCGATACGCACGCGTTGCAGTGCAAGTGCCGGCACCGCCAGCGACGTCTCGTCGAGATACTGCGGATCACCCGCGGGTTTGGCGGCCTTCGCGCGCTTCGGCACGACCAGTTGCGCGAGCCGCGCGATCGGACCGGCAAACCAGATCAGCAGCAGCGTGTTCGCCACGCTGAACAGCGTATGCACATTGGCTACCTGACGCGGCGCCTCGGCCGCGAGGCGTGCAAGCCCTTGCAGTTCCGGATGCGACGGCGATATCCAGCGCACGACCTCCGCCATCTGCGGAATCAGGAAGAGCGCAATCACGACGCCGAGCACATTGAAGATCAGATGCACGACGCCGACCTGCAACGCTTCCGGTGGCTTGCCGATCGAGGCGAGCAGTGCCGTGCCGCAGGTGCCGACATTCGCGCCGAGAATCAGCGTGATGGCGGCTTCGAGCGGCATCAAGCCCTGGCCGCTCAACGCAATCACGACCGCGAGCGTCGCCGCCGAGCTTTGCACAACCGCGGTGAAGACCGCCCCCACGATGACGCCGACGAGCGGATTGCGCATGTCCTGCATCGCGTCGATGAACGGCTGATAGGTGCGCAGCGGATGCGTGGACTCGCCCATCAGCTGGATGCCCATGAACAGCAGTCCTAGCCCCATTACGACGCGGCCGAGCTGCCGCAGCAGCTCGCGCGGGGCAAACGCGTGCAGCACGAAGCCGATCGACAGCATGTACGGCGTCAGACGCGAAACGTCGAAGGCGATGATCTGCGCGGTGATGGTCGAGCCGATGTTCGCGCCCATGATCATCGGCACCGCCTGGGTCAACGTCATCAGGCCGGCGGACACGAAACCGACCATCAGCACCGTCGTGATGGTCGACGAATTCAGCAGCGCGGTCACGACGGCGCCCGCCACCACGCCGCGAAACCGGCTTGCGGTCAGCACGCCGATCAGCGACTGCAGTTTCGATCCCGCGATCGCCTTCAGGCCGCCGGTCAAGAACTCCAGACCGAGGAGAAACAGCGCGAGGCCGCCAATCAACAGCCCGAAGATCCCAAGGAAGTTCAACCTGTCGGGATCGATGTCAGCAAGATAATCAGCCATCCTGATGTGCCTCTGATGATCACACGAATAGAACGGGAGCGAGGGACGGCTTCGCGCCCCGCATCGACGACCGTGCAGGCGGCCTGCCGCACGGTGTCCGGGGCAGCTACTTAAGGCTAACGCTAAGGGTAAGAGGAAGACGGCGCGCAGGCAAGGACGGGAGGGCGGCCGGCAGTCTCGGAGCGACCCCGGAGTCCGCAAAGCATGCAACCCGCAATCGACGTAATTCATTGCCACGTCAAGCAACGATTCCACCCCTGATTTGGCAGTTAACCCGTAGGTGAAAATGCCCATCGTCCCAGCCGTTGGCCGCTGCCAATAATAGGTCCATCCTCCAATCAAACTTGCTCAATTCACCCCAAACAAGAAGGAGGACTTATGGCAAACCGTGTTGCATACGTAACCGGCGGCATGGGCGGTATCGGAACCGCCATTTGCCAGCGCTTGCACAAAGAGAACTACACCGTCATCGCGGGCTGCGGCCCGAACTCGGCGCGCAAAGCCCGATGGCTGGAAGATCAGAAAGCGCTCGGCTATAACTTCGTCGCATCGGAAGGCAACGTCGCGGATTGGGAGTCCACCGCGAAAGCGTTCGAGAAGGTCAGGACAGAAGTTGGTGAAGTCGACGTGCTCGTCAACAACGCGGGCATCACGCGCGACGGCATGTTCCGCAAGATGACGTTCGAAGACTGGGAAGCGGTGATCGACACCAATCTCACGAGCCTGTTCAACGTGACCAAACAGGTCATCGAGGGCATGGTCGGCCGAGGCTTTGGGCGCATCATCAACATCTCGTCGGTCAACGGCCAGAAAGGCCAGTTCGGGCAAACCAACTACTCCACGGCCAAGGCCGGCATTCATGGCTTTACGATGTCACTCGCGCAGGAAGTGGCGACCAAGGGCGTGACGGTCAACACCGTGTCGCCGGGCTACATCGGCACCGACATGGTCAAGGCCATCCGTCCGGAAGTACTGGAAAAAATCGTCGCGACAATTCCGGTACGGCGTCTCGGCACGCCGGAAGAGATTGCGTCGATCGTCGCGTGGATCGCGTCGGATCAAGCGGGCTTTGCGACCGGGGCGGATTTCTCGCTGAACGGCGGTCTGCATATGGGCTAACGGGAACGGCGCCGCGTCGCGCGCGGCGCAGCCGTTTTCCGTTATGGACGTTGTCAGGTTCCGTGATGGTGTAGCGGCCGGCGCGAGCCGGCCGCCTCAGTGAGCTTATGACCAGAAAAGCGAGCCCTACTCGCGCTGCACCCGCGAAGTCGCCGCGCACGCACCCGAAGGCTATGCTGCGCCCGATCGTACCTGCCAAAGCAGGCGAAATTTCGCTCGACTATCACATGACGCTCGAGGCATTACGCAGCGGCGTCGCCAATCAATATCACGTCGGCAGCATGGCGCAGGCCATTTACATGGCGATGCTGCTGAATCAGCGCGGCTATGGTTCGGCCGTACCCGAGCTGTTTCGCGACGCGGAGGGAGCGATTCTGCGCTGCCGGCAGGCGGGACTCGAAACGGGCCTCTGCGTGGTCGATCACGACGCCTACGCGCTACTCGGTCAGGTTCTCACGCTCTTCGATCAGCAACTCGCGGCGGCGCCAGTACGGGAGTTGATCGCGGTCAATGCGAAGCTGAAGACGCTGTTCAGCGCCGCCAATGGCCACTGCGACGGTAACGAGAACACCGCATGACGAGGCGCGTTGGCATTCACTTGCGCAATGCGCCGCGCACGCTCGACACATCGTTTCGCGTGACCGGTCCGGCCGCATTTCCCCATGTGGTCCGAACAAACGTGAGCACGCGCGCCATTTCGGTGTCCGTCAGCTTGCCGGCGAAAGACGGCATCTTGCGCGGCTCCGGTCCCGACACGGTATGCGGACTGCCCCCGCCTTCGACCAGCAAGCGCACCAATGACGCGCTCGACGCCGACAACACCGCGGGGTTGCCCGCGAGGCGCGGATACTTGTTCGGCACCCCCGCCCCATCCATCTGATGACAGCGCGCGCAATACGATGCGTAAATGCCCGCGCCGGGTCTTTCCACATCCCCGGTTTTCAGCGCCCGTACGGTTTGCTGTGCGGCGGCGGAGCGGGCGTTGAAATAGCCGCTTGGCGCGCGCGGCGGCAGGCTCTTCAAATACGCGGCGATCGCCGCGAGATCGTCGTCGTTCAGGTACTGCGTGCTGTCTTCGACGACCTGAACCATGCTGCCGAACGGGATGAGTCCGCCGCCGTGGCCGTTTCGAAGGAACTCGACGATGTCGGTCGCGGAACTGCGGCCGAGCCCCGAGCCCGGGTCGGCGCTCAGGTTCGGCGCGAACCAGTGATCGTTGGTGCCTCCCGTCAGATAGGCCGATGCCGACTCGTCATAGCCGCGCTCTTCGTACGCCGGTCCGCGCGGCGTGTGGCAGGCGCCACAATGGCCGAGCGATTGCACCAGATACGCGCCGCGATTCCATTGCGCATCGCGTTTCGCATCGGCTTTGAACTGGCCTTTCGGCGCGAATGCCCAGTCCCAGAACATCAATACCCAGCGCTGATTGAATGGAAACGGCAAGCGCGTTTGCGGGGCAGGCGCCGCGACCGGTTGCACGCCGTGCATGAAGTATGCGTAGAGGGCATGCATGTCGTCATCGGTGATCTTCGCGAACGACGGGTACGGCATCGCCGGATAAAGCCGCTTGTTCCCGGGCGCGATGCCCTCGCGCAACGCGCGTGCAAAGTCGTCATAGCTATAGCGGCCGATGCCGTATTGCGGATCCGGCGTGATGTTCGACGTATAGATCGTGCCGAACGGCGAACCCATGCCGAGGCCGCCGGCAAACGGCGGTGTGGCCTCAGGCGCCGCCCCCGGATGCGGGACGCGCGGCGCGGCGGTGTGGCAACCGGCGCAATCGGCGGCTTTGGCGAGATATGCGCCGCGCGCGACCTGCGCGGCGTCGGTGGAGGCGCTGGCGGCGTTTGCGGTCGCTGCTAGCGTCAGCGGGCATGCGGCCGCGATGGCGAACCTGAGCGCGTTGAGAACGTCGCGCTTCATCACCACCACCTGCACGGCGACACGATCGCGACCGCGGCATCCGTTGCGATCAATGCGAACAGAAACAGCGTGCTGCACATCACCGCGACGTGCGTCAGAAACCAGTCGAGTTCGGCACGCGTGCGGCGCTCGCCGTTCAGCGCACCGAACTTCAGTGGCGCGACGCGGCGCAAATTGCGCCACGCAACCCACGTGCCGAACGCGCCCGCGATCAGACACACGGTGCCGAGCGCGACGAGCGCCGGACGCATCCACGACACGAGCGGCGCGCCGAGCGGATGGTTGTGCGGATAGCAGGCCTGCGCCGCGAGCGCTTCCGCGAGCATCATCTGCAACAGCCACGCGAACGGCGCCGCGAGCAGACCGATCAGCACGTAGGGCATCGAGATGTGCGAGTCTCTGGGCGCTGTCGTCATGACCACTCCCGGAACAGATACGGCGTCAGATACAGCGTGCTGAAAATGAACAGCCAGACGACATCGACGAAGTGCCAATACAGCCCACCGACCGACAGCGCCGCGCAGCGTTTGTCGTCGAAATAGCCGAGCGCGGTCCAGATCGCCAGCAGCGTCAGCACGACGATCCCGACCAGTACGTGCGCCATGTGAAAGCCGGTAATCGTGAAGTACAGCGAACCATAGAGATGCGAGGTCAGCCCATAGGGGTGGTTGTGCCATTCGCGCAACTGAATGCCCAGGAAGATGCAGCCCAGCACGATGCCCACCGCCATCGACGCGACACCGAGCCGCAATCGCCGCCGACGCACGCAGCGCTCGCAGAACCAGACGAACACGCTGCTCGATAGCAGAATGACCGTATTGGCGCTGCCGAGCCCGAGCTTCGGCAATCCTTCCGGCGGCCAATGCTGCTGGCTTTGCGAGGCCAGATACAGATACGAGAAGATCAGATAGCCGAACAGCGCGCCTTCGGTCGTGATCAGCGTGAAGCAGCCCCACCAGCCGCTCGATCGCTCGCCCGCGCTGCCAACCGGCAACGCACGCGCGGTCTCGTCCGGTTCGCTCGACGAGCGATTGAGATCCAGTGCATCGCTCATGTCAGCCTCCGGCATCCTCGACCGCGACCGGCTCGCGCTGGATCAGCGCGCGCTCGGGCCACAGCCACGTGATGATCGAGACCGCGCAGCCGGCCAGCATCGCCCCCACGAACACCCAGGCGGTCAACGCGAGCCCCGCGAACAGTAGCGCGGCAAAGACCGCGAGCCAGAACGGCGCGTACGAATCTTCGGGCATCTTCAGGATCACGTCGGGACTCGCCTCGAGCGCGGTCGTGCCCAACGCTTCGCGACCTTGCGCGAGCAGATAGCCTTCGTCGAGTTGCGAGCGTGTTTGAACCGCGTCGCCCGGCTCTTCGATCCGGCCTTCCCACAACGGATGCCGGCTCGCGAGCGTCGGCACCACCGCGAAGTTGTACGGCGGCGGCGGCGAGCTGATCGACCATTCGAGCGTCGGCGCGTCCCACGGATTGTTGCCGGCGACCTTTCCGCGCCTCAGGCTCACCGCGATATCGATCAGAAACAGCAGCACGCCGGCCGCAAACAGGAACGAACCGAGCGACGTGACGAGATTCACCGTGTTCCAGCCCATGTCGGCGGGATACGTGTACATGCGGCGCGGCATGCCGAGCAGTCCCGCGATATGCATCGGAAAGAACGCGACGTTGAAGCCGATGAAGAGCACCCAGAACGCGAGCTTGCCGAGACGCTCGTTCGTCATCCTGCCGGTGAATTTTGGAAACCAGAAGTAGATGCCGCCGATCACCGGAAATACGTTGATGCCAAGCAGCACGTAGTGCAGATGCGCGACGACGAAGTACGTGTCGGTGAGTTGCCAGTCGAACGGCACCGCGGCCGTCATCACGCCGGAGACGCCGCCGATCACGAACAGCAGCACGAAGCCCGCGAAAAACAGGAACGGCACGCGATACACGGGGCGACCGGTCCAGATCGTCGCGACCCAGGCGAACGTCGCGACCGCGCTCGGCACCGCGATGACCATGCTGGCCGAGCCGAAGAACGACAGCGCGAGCGCGGGGATACCGGTCGCGAACATATGGTGAATCCACACGGCAAAGCCGACCACCATCGTCGCGACCGTCGCCAACGCGACCGGCCCATAACCGACCAGCGGCCGGCGGCAAAAGACCGGCAACGCATCCGACACGATGCCCATGGCCGGCAACACGACCACGTAGACCCACGGGTGCGCGAAAATCCAGAACAGGTGCTGCCAGAGCAGCGGCCGCCCGCTATTGAGCACGTCGAAGAAATGCGTGCCGATGCGGCGGTCCATCCACAGCATCAGAAACGCGAGACTCACCGACGGCACCGCCAACAGATTGCCGGCCGACGCGGTCAGCGTGCCCCACACGAGCACCGGCACGCGATCGAGCGACATGCCCGGCGCGCGCATCCTCAGCAGCGTGACGACGAAGTTCATCGCGCCGACCGTCGTCGAAATGCCGAGCAGCACCATCCCGAGCGCGTACACGTCGATATTCGGGCCGTTGCTGTACTCGAGGCCGGACAGCGGCACGTAGTTGAACCAGCCGGCGTCGGGGGCCTGTCCCGTCGGAAAACTCGCATACAGGAAGATGCCGGCGAACAGGAACACCCAATACGACAGCGCGTTCAGGCGCGGAAAGGCCATGTCGCGCGCGCCGAGCACGAGCGGCCATAGATAGTTCGAGAAGCCGGACAGAACGGGCAGCGCGTACAGAAAGATCATCGTCAGTCCGTGCATCGTGAACAGCTGGTTGTACTGTTCGGGCGTCAGCACCGTTGCGTTGGGACGCGCCAGTTGAACGCGCATGATCAGCGCTTCGACGCCGCCCATCAGCAGAAAGATGAACGCGGTCACCAGGTAGCGCAAGCCGATGGTCTTGTGATCGACCGTCGAGAACCAGCCGCGCCAGCCGGGCCGCGACTCCCAGATTTCGCGCAGCCGCTTTTCCTGCTCGCTGCCGGGCTCGACACGGCCGCGCCGCGGCGTGCGGGTCAGCGCGGGTAGCGAAGCGGAAGCGGGATGATCAGACATTGAACGGGCTCCTCGGGTGCGATGCGCTTCAATGCAGCGCCGCGAGATACGCCGACAACGCGGCGGCCTCGCTGGTGGTCAGCGCGATACTGGGCATCAATGCATCGGGTTTGATCCGCTGGGCGTGCTCGATCCAGTCGAGCAGATGGTCGGGCGTGTTGCTGAGCGCGCCCGCCGCGATCGTGCGACGCGAACCGAGATGGGTCAGATCGGGCGCCTGCACGCCAGTCGCCTTGGTGCCGCGAATCGTGTGGCAACCGGCGCAGCGCTCCTCGAACAGATGCTGGCCGGCCGCGACGGCCGCGTCGCCCGCGGGCACGGTGGCCGCGCGTCCCTGCGCGTCGCGCCACGCGTTGAACGCCGCGGCGTCCTGCGCGATCACTTCGAACGCCATATGCGCGTGCTGCGCGCCGCAGAACTGCGAGCACTGCCCACGATAAATACCGGGACGGTCCGCCTGCAGCCACTGCTCGTTGGTTTGGCCTGGAATCGTCTGCGTCTTGCCTGCGAGTTGCGGCACCCAGAATGCGTGCACGACGTCCGCGCTTTTGAGTTCGATCTTCACCGGCTCACCGACCGGAATATGAATCTCGTTCGCCGTGCTGAAGTTGCGGGCGGGGTTCGGATCGTCGCGGTAATCGGCTTTCCACCACCAGTCGTAAGCGGTCACGGTGATCGTCAATTGCGGATCCGACGCGGGCGACGCCACCGATTCGAGCGTGATCAATGCATAGACCAGCATCGCCAACAGCACGACCGACGACACCGCGGTGCCGATGAACACCCAGCGGATGCCGCCGGGCTCGGCGCTCAGCGCATCCGGTTGCGCCGCGGGACGCTTGCGGACCATCGCGCCGATCAACAGGCCAGCGACGATCAGCGTGACCAGCGTCACGATCGCGGTGAAAACCCAGCCGAGGTACAGCGTCGGACGAGCCGCCGGGCCAGCCGCATGCAGGAAGTAGTTCAGCGGCGCCACCGTGTTCGCGTGTGCGGAGTTGGCGAAACCGATAGCCAGCGCCGGTAACAATGTGACGCTGCCGCGCGTGACGCGCCGGCCTGACGTTCTGGATGCTTCCGCTGCTGCCACTGAGAACCCCGCTGACAGTGATGACCTTTCGACACGCGCCGTCGCCTGCGAACGAGGCGACGTCCGAGCACATCAGCAAAAATCAGGCCGCGTCTGCCGAGAGTGCGGGCGTGAGGTTGGCGCTGACTCGTATAGGTCAGCAGAAGGGTGCATTCGCTCGGTTATGCGAACGCGTAGACGAGCTGCTGCGTAGGCAGGAATGGTTGCTGCAGAAATTTTTTCAATAATGGCCTTCTCAAAATAAATTGCCTTTAAAATGGCCGCGCGGCATAACTGAACTATTTTTCCTATATCACACTTGTCAGTCGATATGGAGGACTGATGCTTCAATGCTCACTCAAACTGAATAATAAGCCAATGAGCGAATTTCACATTGGCGCTCTATCCTTTCCCGCATACTCGGGGCAGGAGAATTATATCAATAAGGCTGTTGGAATGTGCACGCCGAAGTATGGCGCTATTCCCGTCGGCAGGTATTATATTTTTGACCGAAGGTCCGGAGGCATTCTTGGGCCATGGAAAGATCAGCTTAACCTGAATGGCAATAACAAGAGCGAATGGTTCGCGCTCCACGCTATCGACGGTGATATTGACGACGACAAACTCTTATGCGACGGAATCATTCGCGGCCGATTCCGATTGCATCCAAAGGGAAGATTGGGGAAAAGCGAGGGCTGCATAACTATCGATCAACTCGCGGACTGGCGTCATATCCGTTCAATACTAACCGATACGCCGAAAGTTTCAGTTCCCGGTTCGGAACTTAAAGCGTACGGTGAAGTGATGGTGAGATGAGAAAGCTCCTAATCTGCCTCGCGGTCGGTTTCGGCTTACTGCTCGCAATCTTTGCCAATGCGCTGTGGTGGATGATGAATCCCGAAGCGCCCTTGAACTTTTCGAACCCGATATGGAAATTGGCGGTTCGTCTGTATGGGGTCAAGACGGCATATCAAGAATCCGACTTGGCCTTCCTCATGTCGTCGGCCGCAATCGTGCTAGGGTTCGCCGCAGCTGTGCTGGTTTTCCGGCGGAGCAGGAAGCGTGGTCAGCGAAAGCTTGACGACTAACCATCTCACGGTGGAAATAGTCGCTGTTGGCGCGGAAATTTTTTAATAGTGGTTTTCTCAAAATAAATCGCCTTTAAAATGGCCGTACGGCATCACTGAACTATTTCTTATTTCACTCTTTCCAGTCGATATGGAGGACTGATGCTTCAATGCTCATTCAAAATGAATAATAAACCGATGAGCGAATTTCGGATTGGCGCACTATCGTTTTCTGCTTACTCTGGGCAGCAAGGTTATATCAATAAGGTGGCCCTAACGTGCACGCCGGTCTTCGGCGCCATACCGGTCGGCAGATACTATCTTTTTGATCGAAGATCGGGCGGGAAGCTCGGTCCGTGGAAAGATGCGCTCAACCTGAACGGCAATAACAAGTGCGAATGGTTTGCGCTCCATGCGATCGACGGGGATATTGATAACGACAAACTCCTATGCAATAACATCGTTCGCGGCCAGTTTCGTTTGCATCCAAAGGGGAGATTCGGTAGGAGCGAGGGGTGCATAACGATCGACCTGCAAAGTGATTGGCAGCGTATCCGCTCGATACTCACCGATACACCGAAAGTATCAGTACCCGGGTCTGAACTTAAAGCGTACGGCGTAGTGACGGTGGCATGAAAACAATCCTGCTCTGTCTAGCTGTCGGCATAGCTTTCGTGCTCGCAATCTCTGCTAATGCAGTCTGGTGGATTTGGCATCCGGATACGCCCTTGAACTTTTCGAACCCGATATGGAAATGGGCGGTTCGTATGTATGGGGTCAAGACGGCGTATCAAGAATCCGACTTGGCCTTCCTCATATCGTCGGCTGCAATCGCGCTAGGGTTCGCCGCAGCTGTGCTGGTTTTCCGGCGGAGCAGGAAGCGTGGTCAGCGAAAGCTTGACGACTAGCCCTCTCCCGGTGGAAATAATCGCTGTCTCAGCACCAAAACCTGCGCCTGAAGCCCGCCGCCCAGCGGGTTTCGCGCGGCTAGCTCCGCTCGCACGTCCGGTCGCCCAGCCTTGAAAACCGTGTCATGCCATTGACGGCGCCCAGCGCTTTCGGCAAGGCTTCTTGCACTCGTCGACTGAGAACATTCTTCAAGGCAGTTTTGCCTTGGCACGGTCCCACCATGACGGCGGTAGCTCAATTTCTCCGTCGTCGCCTTCCGCCGATGTGTCGTATGTCAGAGAGTCCTCTGTCCAGAACAGCCGGATTCGTCCGGGATATCGATATACTCGCTCGGCGAGCAATTCTGTTGTAGTAGCGCGGTAGAGCCTCAAGGCGATCCGGTCGCGAGGCAGATATGCATACCGGGCGATGTATTTCCCGTCATCTGATATCAGAGCACGCCCAAACGGGGCGTCCATTCACAATCTTCCTTGACGCCGCGCGACACGCCCGTCACCGCTCAACGTTCGCCCAACCACAAAAGGCCATGCGTTCGAACGTCTCTCTGCTCCGCCGCCTCGCCGCCCTGCTGATCGCCCTGCCCGTCGCCGCCGCTCTGCCAAGCTGCGCGAGCCCCGATGCGGACAACGTCGCGCACACCGGCCCGTATCGCGCCGACATCCGCCGCACCGCGCTCGGCATTCCGCACATCAATGCCGACAACTGGGGCAGCCTCGGCTACGGATACGGCTACGCGCAGGCGCAAGACAATCTGTGCACGATGGCCGAAAGCTTCGTCACCTATCGCGGCGAACGCTCGCGCTTCTTCGGCGCCGACGCGCGGCCCACGCTCGGCGCGACGTTCGGCCAGCCCGACAATCTCAATTCGGATTTCTTCTTCCGTTTCATCGTCGACGATGCGACCGTCGCGCGTTACCGCAAGAGCCAGACCGACGACATGCGCGCGTTGATCGACGGCTTCGTCGCCGGCTATAACCGCTACGTCGCCGATCTCGCGCACGGGGATTTCCCGGGCGCGCATGCGGCCTGCCGCGCCGCGCCGTGGCTCGGCAAGATCAGCAACGCGGACTTGTACCGGCGTCAGATCGCGGCGAATCTGGCCGGTGGCGAGGCGCGCTTCATCAACGCGATCGCGACCGCGCAACCGCCCCAGCCGATGCCGGTGCCGCCGCAAAGCGCGTTGCACGACGACGCCCCCGTCGACCCACCGCTCGCCGAATTCGGCGGCCATGCGGGCATCGGCAGCAACGCTCTCGCGTTCGGCGCGGACGCGACGCACACCGGCAGCGCGCTGCTGCTCGGCAATCCGCACTGGTTCTGGACCGGCCCCGATCGCTTCTACCAGGCTCAACTCACTATTCCTGGCAAGCTGAACGTCAGCGGCGTGTCGTTTCTCGGTGTACCGCTGATCATGATCGGCTTCAACGACAACGTCGCCTGGACCCATACCGTCTCCACCGCGAAGCGCTTCGGCCTCTTCAAGCTGACGCTCGAACCTGGCGCGCCAACCCGGTATCAGGTCGACGGCAAGAGCGAAGCGATGACGCCGACGCGCGTGAACGTCGAGGTACGCGCCGCCGACGGTTCACTGCATACCGTGTCGCGCACGCTGTATCGTTCGCGCTTCGGAGCGCTGGTCAATCTCGGCACGATCTCGCCCGCGCTCGCGTGGAATGCGCAGCAGGCGTTCGCGCTGCGCGATATCAATACCGACAACTTCCGCGTGTTCGAAAACTTCCGCGCATGGAATCAGGCGGCCTCGCTCGACGATTTCATCGCCATCCAGAAGAAGAACGCGGCGGCGCCATGGGTCAACACGCTTGCGATCGGCCGTGACGATCCGCGCGTCTGGTACGCGGATATCGGCGCGACCCCGGACGTGCCCGACGAACTCACGCAGCGTTGCACGCCGCCGGTCGGCCGGGCACTGGCGCGGATCATGCCCGGCGTGCCGGTCCTCGACGGTTCGCGCAGCGACTGCGACTGGCGCGACGAGCCCAGCGCGGTACAGCATCATGCGTTGCCGGTCGCGCAGATGCCGTCGCTGCTTCGGCGCGACTATGTCGGCAATTTCAACGACAGTTACTGGCTCAGCAACGCGGCCGAACCGATGACCGGCTATGCGAAGATCATCGGTGCGACCGCGACGCCGCAGACGCTGCGCACGCGACTGGGCCATACGATCGCGGCGCAATTGCAGAGCGATCCGCATGGCGTTTGCGCCGATGCGCTCGGCCACGCTGCGCTCGACAGCCGCTCGATGTCGGCGTTGCTGTTCAAGCAACCCGTGCTCGACCGTCTGTGCGGCAGCGACACGCTCGCGGCCCTGCCGGCCGACCCGAACGCCGACCCGCAGCGCGCGGCGTGCAGGGTTCTCGCCGCATGGGACGATACGGCCGCGGCCGACGCAGTGGGGGCAACCTTGTGGGACGAACTGTGGCGACGTCTGCTGACGATACCGCCCGCGCAGCTATACGCGGTACCGTTCGATCCCGCGAAGCCGTTGACCACACCCGCGGGCATCGCCGCCGATCCGGCGCAGCTCGCCGCCGCGCTGCATGACGCGCTCGCGGCACTGCAACGCGCCGGCATCGCGATCGATGCACCGCGCAGCGCGGCGCTCTACGTGCAACGCAACGACGAGCGCATTGCGCTATTCGGGGGTTGCGACGCGGGCGGCTATTTCACCTCGGCGTGTGCCGCGCATCCCTTCGATGCGAGCGGCTATTCGATGAACGTCAAACCAATGGGCGACACCTATCTGCAGATAGTGTCGTTCGCCGGCGCTCAGGTGATCGCGCGCACGCTGCTCGCACCGTCAGAATCGGATGACCCGGCGTCGCCGCACTATGCCGACGGGACGCGCGATTACGCGGCCCAACGCTGGACATTTATTCCGTTCTCCGAAGAAGCGATTGCGCACGATCCGGCGTTGAGTGTGCGCACGGTAAGTTCGTCGGATTCTGAGGGAAAAGCGCAATAAATAAGCGGTACGACGGGCAACAGGCCCGTCGTACCGCAGAAAATCACAGATCGAGCACCAGCAGCGGCGATTTCGCGCGCGAGCAGCACGGCAGGAACTGATCGTTTGCCGCGCGTTCCTCATCGGTCAGATACGAATCCAGATGATCCGGCTCACCGGACAGCACCCGCGTCAAACAGGTACCGCACACGCCCTGCTCGCACGACGTGATCACTTCGACGCCATGCGCGGCCAGCGCCTGCACGACCGTGCATTCGGGCGGCACGTCGATCGTCGCGCCGCTGCTCGCGATGCGCACCTGGAAGCTGCGTCCCGTCGCCGCCTGATTCGCGGCCGCGCCGAAGAACTCGTAGTGCAGCCTGTTTTCCGGCCAGCCCTTCGCACGCGCGGTCTCGAGCACGAAGTCCATGAAGCCGCGCGGACCGCAGACATACAGGTGGGTGCCGGCCGGCGCATCGCTGAGCGTCTGCTCGATATCGAACGTCGGGCCGCCCGGATGGTCATCGTGATGAAGCTGGACCGACTTCGCGAAGCCAGCTTGTGCGAGACGCTCGACGAACGCCGTGCGTTCCTTCGAGCGCGTGCAGTAGTGCATGTCGAACGAAGCGCCCGTGGCGGCAAGCCGCTCGGCCATGCAAAGAATCGGCGTGACGCCGATCCCGCCCGCGAGCAGCAGATGATGAGCAGCATCGTCGGCGAGCGCGAAATGATTGCGCGGCGCGCTGATCTGCAGGCGATCGCCTTCGCGGACCAGATCGTGCACCGCTTTCGATCCGCCGCGTCCCCCTTCGTCGCGCAGCACCGCGATCAGATAGCGATGCGTTTCGCGCGGATCGTTGCACAACGAGTACTGACGCACGAGCCCGTTTGGCAAATGCACGTCGACGTGCGAGCCGGCGTCGAACGCCGGCAACGCCTGAGCGTTTTCGCTCGCGAGTTCGAAGCTCGCGATACCGAGCGCTTCGTCGCGCCGGCGCGCCACCACCACATTCAGCACGGGATGATTCATGTCGCCGTCCGCACGGGAATGACGCGCCTCACTTCAGCCTGCGGCGCGCCCGTCTCCGCGCGTTCCTGCGCGACGAGCCGATCGATCACGCGACGCGACATCACGCCGCCCGCATCGATATTGAGCTTCAGCAGATTGCGCTCGGGCCAGCGCAACAGGTTCTGCTGCTGACGTTCGAGCATCTCCAGATCTTCACTGAAGATCTTGCCCTGCCCTTCGCGGATGCTCGCGGTCAGCGCCGCATCGTCGGGACGGAAATTGCGCGCCATGCCCCAGAAATACCAGATCGACGTTTCCGTTTCCGGCGTGATGAAATCCACCACGATCGACGACGCTTTCTGGTCGGCCGGCGCGTGATAGCCACCATGCCCGGCATGCGCGACGCCCACCTCGATCAGCACGTGACTCGGCGGCGTGAAGTGGCAGATCTGCCAACGGTCGACGGGCACGTCGTCGGCGAGACCATTGCCGCGCAACGCCATCTTCCAGAACGGCGGCGCCGCGACGTTTTCCATGAAACGGCTCGTGCGCACGGTATCGCCTTCGGCCACGGTTTTGGGCGCGGCTTCGTCGATTTCCTTTTGCCCGATGCTGTTCGCGTGCACATAGGTCTCGTGCGTCAGATCCATCAGGTTGTCGATCATTAGCCGGTAATCGCAGCGGATGTGATAAAGACCGCCGCCGTACGCCCATTGGGCACTCTCGGCCCACTCCAGATGATGCAGCTTGGCGGCATCGGCCTGCGCCGCATCGCCGGGCCACACCCAGACGAAGCCATAGCGCTCGATCACTGGATAGCTGCGAATCGATGGAAAGCCGTTGACGCGTTGCCCCGGCATGCCGGTCGCCTTGCCCTGACAGCCCATTTCGAGGCCGTGATAGCCGCACACGAGCGTGCCATCGCGCACGAAACCGAGCGACAGCGGCGCGCCGCGATGCGGACAGAAGTCTTCGAGCGCCACCACGGCGCCTTCCGCGTTGCGATAGAAAACCATCGGCTCGCCGCAGATCTGCCGGCCGAGCGGCTTATCCGCGACTTCATCGGGCATACATGCGACGTACCACGCGTTCTTGGGAAACATGTCAGTCTCACTCCCTGGATTATTCATGGATTGCATTCAGCCTACTCATTGAGATTCAGTGTACTCAATGCGTCTTTAATGATTAAATGAAGGTTTTCCCCTAGACGAACTTTCAATCAGGTAACACGAACGCCGGTTCGCCATTTCCATTCGCAACGAAAAGGCGCGAGGTCTTCAGAACTAATATGGTCACTTCAACCGATACCAGCACTTCCGCGATCAGCATCGATCTGTACGACCAGCCCGGCCATTTGATCCGACGCGCGCATCAGATTTCGGTGTCCATGTTTCATGATCTGATCGGACGCGAGGTGACGCCCGTTCAGTATGCGGTGCTCAGAATGCTGCAGGAATTGCCCGGACTCGATCAGGTCACGCTCGCGCAGCGAGTCGGCCTCGACACGTCGACCACCGCCGATATCGCGGTACGGCTCGAAGCGAAAGGCTGGATCGTGCGCGAAGTTCTGCCGCGCCGCCAGCGTCGTCTATTGCTGACGCCGGCTGGAGAGCAGTTGCTCGATGAATTGATCCCCGGCGTCAACGCGCTCAATCACGGCCTGCTCGACGGGATGGGAGACGAGGATGCGCGAGAGCTATTGAGACTGTTGAGAAAGTTCGTGCATCTGAATAACGATCAGAGCCGCGCGCCGCTGCGCAGCGCGAGCGACGACGCGAATCCGAACTAGCAGACAGCGCGCGCTCTCCGTACTACGACGCCACCTCCACCACGATCTTGCCGCGCACATGGCCTTTCGCGAGCCGTTCCAGCGCCCTGGCCGTCGCATCGAACGCAAACCGTTCGGCGACCACGACACGCACGCTGCCCTTGTCGAGCAACGACGCGATCTCCGTCAATTGCCGGCCGTCGGGTCGCGCGGTATAACGCGTGGCCCGTGCGCCATGGTTCGACGCCTCGGTCTGCGACGGCTCGTTGAGCGTCGAGACCAGCGCGCCACCGGTCGCGACGGCCGACCACGAGCGGCGCTGCGTATCGCCGCCGATCAGATCGAACACGAGGTCGATGTCGCGCGCGACGTCTTCGAAGCGCTGCGCGTGATAGTCGATCACGCGATCCGCACCGAGCGAGCGCACGAACTCGATGCCGTCGCCGGACGCCGTAGCGTACACTTGCGCGCCCTTCTGCTTGGCGAACTGCACGGCGAAATGTCCAACGCCGCCCGCGCCCGCATGGATCAGCACGCGGCCGCCGGCTTCGAGGCAGCCGTGATCGAACAGGCCCTGCCATGCGGTCAACGCGGCGAGCGGCACGGCGCCCGCGGACCCCACATCGAGTTTTTCCGGCGCATGCGCTAGCGCGCTCGCGGACACGACGACGAATTCCGCGTACGCACCCTGTCCCTGGCCAACGAAGCCATACACCTGCTCGCCCGCGCGCCATTGCCCGACGCCCTCGCCGACCCGTTCGACCACTCCGGAAAAATCGCGCCCCAGTGTATAGGGCAACTTCTCTTCACGAATCAACGGGTACTGGCCCGAGCGCGTCTTCAGGTCCACCGGATTGGCGCTGGCCGCGCGCACGCGCACCAGCACCTGGCCGGCGCCAGGCTCGGGGATCTCGATCTTCTCGGCCTTGAACACCTCGGGACCGCCGAAGCGGTGAATGCGATATGCGAGCATCGTGCTCATGATGGCCTGCTCCTCGAAAGGTCCTGTGTCAGCGGCGCTACTTTGCCGGCTGCGCGCAATTCGCGTTCCTCATCGCGGCGTTCTTTTTCATTCGCACGACGTGCGCCGCTGGAAAACGCAACACGAGCCCGCGCGCCGAGGCACGAGATATGCGAGAGGTACCGGTAGGCGCGCAGTCGTGATGTACTCATTCAAGGAGGAACCATGTCACAGCACCCCGCCCATTCCCAGGATCACCGCCACCCCGGTCAGCCGAATCCCGCTGACGTCGAAAAAGCGATCAGTGGCGTGAATTACCCGACCACACGCGAAAAGCTGGCCGCGCAGGCGCGCAAAAATCACGCGAATACCGACATCGTCGATCTGGTCGACCGTCTGCCCGATCACAATTTCGACAGCCCGGCCGCGGTGGCGAAGCAAATCGCGCGTATTCAATGACGCTGCGATCCGTCGAGTCGGAGCCGTACTCCGAACCCCATTCCGCCGGACTCGACGCGCGAATGAAGAAGACCGGCGATGTGCGTATCGGCATTTCCGGCTGGCGCTACCAAGGTTGGCGCGGCAGCTTTTACCCAGAGGATCTCAAACATGCAGCGGAATTACAGTACGCGTCGGCGCTATTCGGCACGATCGAAATCAACGGCACGCATTACAGCCTTCAATCGCTCGAGAGCTGGCAGCGTTGGTACGCGCAAACGCCTGACGGCTTCGTGTTTGGCATCAAAGGCGCGCGCTATCTGACTCATATGCTGCGGTTTCGCGATGCGAGCGCACGTGTCGGCATCGCGAACTTCTTCGCGCAGGGGCTACTCGCGTTGAACGAAAAGCTTGGTCCGATCCTATGGCAATTTCCGCCGTCGTTCCGATTCGAGCCCGAGGCAATGGAGCGCTTTCTGCGCGTGTTGCCGTCCGACGTCGCGAGCGCATCGGCGCTGGCGAAGCAACATGATGCGCGTGTCAAGACGCCTTATGTCGCCATCGATCGCAAGCGGAAGTTGCGTCACGCGGTCGAAGTGCGCCACGCGAGCTTTGTCGATCCGGCGTTCGTGACCTTGCTTCGGCATTACGGCGTCGCGCTTGTCGTTTCAGATTCCACCGAACCGTGGCCCGTCGCCGAAGATCTGACGGCGGACTTCGTCTATCTTCGCCTGCACGGCAGCGAAGCCAAATACTCGGGTTCATATGGGGACGACGCTCTGCAACGATGGGCCGAGCGAATCGATGCATGGCGCGGCGGCTCGCAACCGGCCGACGCGCGCTTGATCGCGCCGCAACTCCGGCCGCCTCGCCGAGCCGCGCGAGACGTCTACTGCTACTTCGACAACGATGTAAAAGCTCGGGCGCCGTTCGACGCACAACGATTGATGAAAGGCCTCGGATTACGAGCGACGCACGCGCCGGCGTCATCCTGAACGCTTGCCGCCGTGGGCCAGCTTCTGTGCGGTGCGCAACGCTGCGACGATTCGCTCGTACACCTCGCGACGCGTTTCAGGGTCCGGCGCGCGCAGCGCAAACGACGGATGGTACGTCGCGACCACGCGTTGCTCACCGCGCTCTAGCGTTTTGTCGAACGCGTCCTGCAAGCGCGCGTGCGAGTCGTGAACAACCGCTTTCAACGCGGTCGCGCCCAGTGCCACGACCACGCGCACATGCGGCATGTCGAGCTCCTGCTCCAGCCAGTAGCCGCAAGCATCCACTTCACGCTGAGCGGGCGTTTTGTGCAAGCGACGCTTGCCGCGCGCGATCCACTTGAAATGCTTGACGGCGTTCGTCACGTAGACGTCGTTACGCTTGACGCCCGCTTCTTCGAGCGCGCTGTCGAGTAACGCGCCGGCCGGCCCGACGAAGGGCTTGCCCTGCAGATCTTCCATGTCGCCGGGTTGCTCGCCGACCAGCACGATCGACGCATGCCGCTGCCCTTCGCCGGGCACGGCCTGAGTCGCATTGCGCCAGAGCGCGCAACGGCGGCAATCGTCGAGCTTCGCCGGATGCTGATCGGGTTCGACATCCGCTGGCTCCGATTGCGGGTCGCCATGCGCGCGCTTTTTCTGCGTCCCGTCGGTCATGGGTACGACCGCGCGTGCTGAAGCAGCTTATTTCTCACTCTTCTTCGGAATCTTCGCGCCCGACTTGCGCGCCTGATTCAACGCGATCGCGACAGCCTGCTTGTGCGGCTTGCCATGCTTCGACTCGGTCTTGATGTTGTGCGACACGGTCTCTTTCGATGTCCCTTTCTTCAGCGGCATGATCTTCTCCGGGTGTAGATGACGAGAGGAAAAATCAGGATCCGCACGGAATGGCGTCCCTGCACCGAAGCTACGCAGCATATGCTGTGCCCGGGAGCCTCATAGGCCGGATCGGCCGCGTCGAAATCAACCGGAAACGCCCGCTGCCGCCGCATTCAACGCCAGCGACACGCCGCCCACCAGAATCAGACTCGACGCCCACACCGCATCGAGATTGAACCAGCTGCGCGACACGAACCTGAGCCCGAGGTAGCGATAAACGAGCCATGCGAGCACGCCGCCGGCCATCGTCATCGCGGCCGCATGCACCGCGGAGACCGACAGCGCCATGCGCAGACTCGTTTCGATCAGCGTTTGGGCGGCTTGGTGCGCGCTGTCGATTGCTTCTGCGCGGCACAGACCGAGGTAGATCGGCACCAGCATCAAGCCAGCGCCGTGCGCGATCGCCACCGCGAACGACCAGAGCGCGAGCCGCGACGGCGGAATTCTCGCCAGTACGCGCGGATGGCGCCGGCGCATCAGCAACACCAGACCGAAGCCGATCACCAGCACGCTCGCGCCGATCTGCATCTGACGCTGCCACGCGAGCACACTGGCCAGCATCGCGAACGGCAGCATCATCAGCAATATGGCGAGCGCGTGCCCCGCCGCGAGATAAAGAAGCGCTACGACCAGCGCTTGCGAGCGCCGCTGCATCAGCGCGTTCGACACCGCGAGCGGCCACCCCATCGCCGGATTGAGTCCGTGATACACACCGCTCGCGAGGACGGCCAGCCACAGTGCCGCTTGCGGCGACACCGCGCCGCTCAAACGCCCACCGAGGGATAGCAGAACGAATCGGTCGAGCAGTCGCCGCCTTCGAGGCGAATCTGGTGCGCGCGATAGCCGGCGGGAAACTCGACGAAGTAATCTTCGGCGAGCTCGATACCGCCATTGGGGTCGGCATGCGCCATGACTTGCACGCCGGGCACACCATCCGGGTAGAACTGGTCGTCCCACGTCGAATAGAGCGAGTTGGTCCAGTAGATGCGCTTGCCGTCGCGACTGATCTCGACCATCTGCGGACCGCCGGCGAAAGCCTTGCCGTTCGGATGCGGCGCGCAATGTTCGATTCCACCGATGCGCACCGAGCCCGTCAATTCCGGCTTGCGCGGTTCGCTCACGTCGTACTGGCGCATCTCGCCGGTGCCCCAGCAGGAGACGTAGAGGAATTTATCGTCGATCGAAAGATCGATGTCGGTGACGAGCGGCGGCACCGCGCCGAAACCTTGCAGCAGCGGCGGCAATTCATCAGCATGGGCGGGCTCCGGTGGAATGGTCGCGGTCTTCTCGATGTGGAAGTGGCCGCCTTCGCGCCACCAGGTCCAGATCGACCCTTCCAGATTCGTCGTATCGACCACGACGCCGATAAAGCCGTACTCGCGGCTCGGGTCGTGCGCGGGCCGCACTTCGAGCGCCATCTGATGATTCGCGCCGAGATCGAGCGTCTGCACGTTGCGCCTCGCGCGCAGATCCCAGCAGTGCACGCGGTGGCCGTATTTGTTCGCGAGCAGGTCTTCGGGCACGATGCCGTTTTCGAATTGCGGCGGCAGCGCCCATTCGGTCGACACCATGTAGTCGCGCGGCAGATTCCACCAGAAGTCGTAATGCTTTTCCTGCGCGCCGCGCTCGATTTCCCAGCGGCCCAGCACCTCGAATGTTTGGCAGTCCATGATGAAGATTCCGGGCGGCCCGTCGGTGCCGTCCTTGCCACCACCGCCGAGCGTGCTCACGTAGATGCCCTCCGGTCCGCAATGCACGGTGTGCGGACGCGAATAGCCGGTCTTGCGGAAAATTTCCTCCGGCTCGATGATCTTGTGAATCTTCGCCTGGGTCGGATGCGGCTTCGTATCGACGATATAGATGCGCGACGAGCGCATGCCCGGAATGATCAGATAGCGACGTTCCAGAAACGCGTGGCCCGTCAACGGCGACAACGCGGACGAACACGCGTTCCAGCCGAAGTGATGGAATTCGTCGCCCTTGTTCGGCACCGGCACCGTGTGGACCACCTGGCTATAAGTCGGCGAACCGGGCTTCACGTCGATCACGGCGAGCGCGTCGGGCTGCGAGGAGTCCGGACTTAGCAGCACCGTGTACGCGTATTCTTCCGCCGGCGCATCCATCGCGAGCTTCGGCGATGCATGAAAGGTAGGATCGGGGCGCATTCCCATGACGGCACTCTCCCTGTCGTTCTGAACGGTTCTGAACGGAAGCCCGGCCCGCCAAAAATCGAGCCAGCGCGTAACCTTAGATTTGTAGTTCACGATAGCGACGGACGCAACCGGAAATATGCACCCGAACGCAGGTTCGATCCGACTGCCGGGCGGCATCGCACGAGAACTGCCAATTTGGTGGGGGTGAAGCGGCGCGGGGAAGGCGGTATGGCGGGGTGGTATTGGAGGAATGAAAGGGGGCTAGCGGTTTGGGGCTATTGCGCTATCTCGCACGCCGAGCTTCGATAAAAGCCTCGACATAACGCAGCGCCTGTTCGCACTGCTCGGGCGTGAACGCGTGAATGCTCGCCGGAACCGGATCGAAGCCAAGCTCGGTCGCGACCCACCGGATCGCTTTCGCGCGGGCTTCGAACGCATTCACGCCATCGCGGCGCACCTTCCCGGCAACGAGCGGTTCGAGCGCATCGTGCAGCTTGCTCTTCGACTCGCGCAACGTCGCGTCGGCAAGGCGGCCGAGCGGCAGGTTGTGTTTGCTGCGCGAATAAACGCCGATCCACGCCTGACATGCGGTGCAGATCCACAGCGGCCCTTGATCGCTGCGATAGGGGTAGGACTCGTCGCCGTAACGCGCGAGCAACGCACGGTTGCCGCAGTAGTCGCATGACGGCTGCGGCAGTGCCTTGACGGGCTTGCCTACGCGCATGGGCAGTGCCCCGGGGAAAATTCGCCGTACTTCATCGCATCGATCCGACTGGCGGAAACGGGTAGAGCCACACAGTTTAATGGAATGCCCGTACCCGCATGCAAGACTTAGCTTCTCTGCGCGATCGCCATCACCACCCGGCGCCGCGCGGCCAGGCCTTCCGCCGACCGTCGCCGGACCAGTTCCACCACCGCTTGCGGCGCCAACGCCGGATCGCCCGCGTCGAACGGCGGGGCTGGCGCGTATTCGAGTTCGAGCTGGATCGCCTGCGCCTCTTCTGCGCCCGCCAGTTCGGCCGCGACGGTCAACCCGAAATCGATGCCCGCCGTCACGCCGCCGCCGGTAATCAGATTGCCATCGCGGACCACACGCGCATGTGTCGGTATCGCGCCGAGCGGTTCAAGCAGCGAGTGAAACGCCCAGTGAGTCGTCGCGCGCCGCCCGCGCAGCAAGCCGGCCGCGCCAAGCAGCAACGCGCCGGTGCAGACCGACGTCACGTAGCGCGCGCTCGCGGCCTGTCGGCAAACGAAGTCGATCGTTTGCTCGTCTTGCAACAGGTCGGTCACGCCGCTTCCGCCTGGCACACAGATCACGTCGAGCGGCGGGCAGCTTTCGTAGGTCGTGCTCGGCGTCAGCACGAGCCCGTTACTCGACACCACGGGCTCCCGTGTCTTCCAGATCAGATGCATCGTGGCGCCCGGCAACGATGCAAGTACGTCGTGCGGGCCAGTCAGATCGAGCTGCTGTACTTTCGGAAAGACCAGAAAACCGATTTGCAGGTTCATAGGGATACCTTATTCAGGGAGAAATCGAAACACGTGATCCGCCGCGTCTTCCAGGTGGACGGATTGATTCTATGCGCGTAGTCTTTGGCAAGACTGCCATTAACCCCAGTTTTTCTGCCACGCGCGCTCTCTCTTACAGCCCCTGTTACACACGATATGTCCAGCGCTCCCCCCTCCATCGTGCTGCTCGCCTTCCCCAACATGCAACTGCTCGACGTCAGCGGTCCGCTGCAGGTATTTGCGTCCGCCAATGAGCTCGTCGCGCAGCGTGGGCTCGACGAACTCTACTCGCCCCGCGTCGTGGCAGCCGAAGCCGGGCCCGTCACGTCGTCGTCGGGACTTGCGGTACTCGCCGGTTCGCTACGCTCGGTGAAAGCGCCGGTCGATACGCTGATCGTCCCGGGCGGCTGGGGGATTCGTCAGGCATCGGCCGATCAGCGTCTGATCCGCTGGACGCAGCGCCATGCGCCGCATTGCAGACGCGTTGCCTCGGTCTGCTCGGGCGCGTTCCTGCTCGCCGAGGCGGGACTGCTCGACGGCCGCCGCGTCGCCACGCATTGGGGGCGCTGCGACGAACTCGCGCAGGCGTATCCGCAACTGCGCGTCGAAGCCGATCCAATCTTTATTCGCGACGGGGCTATCTGGACATCGGCGGGCGTCACCGCCGGCATCGACCTCGCGCTGGCCATGCTCGAAGAGGATCACGGGCGCGCGTTGGCGCTCGATGTCGCGCGCGAGCTCGTCGTGTTTCTGAAGCGGCCGGGGGGTCAGTCGCAGTTCAGCGCGACGCTGTCGCTGCAACATGCCGACGACCGTTTCGGCGAATTGCATACATGGATGACGTCGCATCTCGCATCCGACCTGTCGGTCCCCGCGCTCGCGCGACGGCTTCATATGAGCGAGCGCAGCTTCATGCGCCACTACAAGGCGCAAACGGGCCGCACGCCGGCCCGCGCGGTCGAGCAGTTGCGCATCGAAGCGGCACAGCGCTTGCTTAGCGAGACATCCTGGTCGATCAAACGAATCGCGGCGCGGTGTGGATTCGGCAGCGAGGAAACGATGCGCTGCAGCTTCGTGCGTCAGCTGCGCGTGGCGCCGCAGGTGTATCGCGAGCGCTTTTCGTCGACGTGACTCGTCGACGTGACTCGTCGACGTGAAATGCGCGGCCGTCCGACATCACTCAGTAGCGACGTTTGACGATCAGCGTCGCGCCCGTATCGTGAGAATGCAGAACCGCGACGCGCGCGGTGCCGGAGAACACCCAGTCGTCGATCGTCAAGGACAAGCGTCGCTGCGGTGACTCGCCTATCGACAACACTGAACTGTTCATCTGAACGATAGACAATTGCGGCGCGGTAGATGGACCCAGATGCAGAGGATTCGAGGCATTTTGCGCGGCAGGTTTTGCGCCCGGTTCGGACACCGGCGCGAACTCCGGTCCGGACGACACCAATGCCTTCGCAGTGCCGAGCTGGACATCGCGCGTCACGTCCACACTATAGTAATTCTCCATTTGCGCGAAGAACGGCTTGCCCTGATCCCCGTGATACTCCATCGCATAGCGCTGCTGCTCGAAGTAGTGCCGAGGCTCGGGAATCGGCGGCACGACTTCGACGGGCGACGCGACGATGTTGGCGACCATCATCGCTTGCGGCACATCGCCGAAGGGGCCGCCCGCAAACGCGTAGCCGCTCATCAAGACGAGTACCGCTCCGACAATCCTCTCGTTTTGGCACGTCATCGCATGCCTCCAGTGAAGGAACTGAAATGTCACATGACACGGCGCACCCGTCGAACCGAGCGCCTTGCAGCGTCGCTTGCACTCAGACATTGTAGTCAGTCATTGGCGTACTGGTAGGTCAAAGTGTTAGGTATCTCGCGTGTGTGGCGAGCGCATGCGCCTTCGCGACTCAGCGCTGGAGTCGACGTCGAAGTGGACCGATTGAGAATGATTCCTGGCAACGCTCTCCGGCCACGAAGACCGGCAAGAGCTTCTGGCGCAAGCCTCGTGAGTCGGTCGAAGCCGGCAACTCTTGCGAGGTTTCGCAAGCAACTACGCTGCTCGATTGGATACCTGCACCTTCAACCGTTGCAGCGTCAACGTTCGCGCTTGCGTGAGTCAGTCGACCCGTGTCGGCCGGCCATTGAATGCCGGCGCGATCTGCAAAACGATCGTTCGAATGCGCTTTCGCCAGGCGCGCGGCCATGCGAGAACGGCATCCGGCATAAAGCGCGCGACGAGCAGCAGCAACGCGAGCAGCGCTGGACACCAACGCAGATCGGTCGGCACCGGTTCGCGGCGAGCGAAGCGCGCATCGAGCAGCGCATCGCCGAACGATGTCACGTTCAGCAGGCGCCGGTAGTCGAGACCAGTCTGCCCCGCCACCGACGCAAGGTACTCGCCGCGCAATTCGGACAACTCCTCGTGCGTTTGCGCCTCGACACCGGAGCCTGGCGTCGGCGGCGCCTGGATCACGTCGTCGGCCTGCCAGTAGCCGATCCGGTTACCGTTGGCGTCGGTCTTCGGAATGGCCGCGGGCTGGTCGCCGCCGACGCCGATCAGCCAGCCCCTGATTCGCGCGGCATTGATGCCCTCCATCAGCGGGCGCGCCGCCGATACCGGCGGCGCCTCCTGACCATCGGTGACGAACGCGATAGCCGCGCCGCCGACCTCCTGCGCGACCCGCACGGCCGAATACACACCGCCCTCGGCAATGCGGCTCCAGTTGGTCCAGCGCATGCGCCCGTCGATGCCATCGAGCGACACCAGCAGCGCGTCGTAGTTGCCACAGACTTCGACCGGCGCCATCAGCAGCAACACCCGCTGCCCCGTGAACACGCTCCAGCCGACCTTCGAGCCGCACGGCAAGCGCCCGAGCGCGTCGCGCATCGCGGCCTGCGCGAATTTGAGCCGGCTGACCGGAGCACCGTCGAGCACCACGTCCTCGACGTCCATGCTTTGCGTGATATCGAACGTCACGATGTAGTTAAACGTGTTGCGCGGCAAAGTGACGTCCGGCATCGCGACCGCCGCGATCAATGCGACGAGCGCGAGCGGCGTCAACGCGTGACGCCATCTGGCGAAGCCGCGCTCGCGCGAGACGCCGCTCATGGCAAGTCCTGGCTCTGCGGGTCACGCAGCTTGACGTTGTGCTGCTCTTTCACATCGGGCCCGGCGAGCGCGGACGGCGTTTCCGGCGCAAGCCACAGCGCGCGCTCGAGGTTGTAGCGCGCGTCCCAATCGTCGGGCGCCGCGCGCAGCGCGAGCCGGTAGCGCGCCTTGGCCTCACCGATCATCGCGAGAGATCTGACCGTCTGCGCCGTGTCGCCGCTGCCTTCGCGCAGGTACAGGTTGCCGAGGTCGAACAGCGCCGCGCGGCCGACTTCGTCAGGCGGGCTGCCTTCGGGGATCAGACCGTTATAGAGCCGCGCCGCCGCGTCATACGCGCCCGCTTTCGACAGCGCTATCGCGCGGGCCAGTTGAACCTCGCGCGCGTCGTCGCCGGCAGCCTGGTCGCGCGCAGCGGCGTTCGTCGCGAGAATGGCCTGATCGACGCGCTCCGCGTGCTGCAGACGAACGAAGCCAGACGCGGCCCACGCGGCGCAACAGATCGCCACGGTGCCGAACAGCGTGTGGATCAGCGTGCGCTTCATGCCCAGCTCCTGACCTGCAACTGGTGCAGCAGCACCAGCAGCGCCGAACAGAACAGCGCGAGCGCGAAACAGTACAGACTCAGGTCCTGGCGAGGCAGATGCTCGACGAACCTCGTCGTCGCGTTCTGCTGCCGGTTGATCTCCGCGATCGCCGCCATCATCGCCTTCGGGTCTTCGGCCTGAAACAGCCTATACGGTGTCCTGAGCGTCAGAAAGAAGCGATGCAGCTGCGCTTCGGCCGAGGTTCCGCTGACGGGCTGCGTCGCGTTCAGATCGGGACTGAAGACGCTGCTGCGCAAGTAGATGAAGTAGAGGGCGATCCGGTTGCGTCGCAGTCCCGCCTCGATGCGCCGTTGCATCGTTTCGTCGAGCAACGCGCCGCCATCGGAGACCAGCACGATCGCGCGGCGGCCCGACGACAAGCGCCCGTCGAACTGCGCGATCGCCGCGAGCATGCCGCGATCGAGCTCGGTGTCCGGCATGCCACGGCCAATCGCCGTCGCCGCGACAGCGGCCTCGATTACGCGATGGTTGTACGTGAACGGCATCGCCAGCACGGGGTTGGTGCCGAACATCATGAACGCGAGCCGGTCGTTGGGCCGCTGCTCGACGAAGCGCGTCAACGCGGCGCGCGCCACGTGGTTCTTGGAGTCGCCGCGCGGCGCCTCGACGCCCTTGCTGCCCATCGGCTCGTCCATGCTCGCGCTGCGGTCCATCAGGATCAGGATCTGCGCGCCGCTGCCGGTGCGCAGCACCTGCAACTGCGAGCGCCCCGGCCCCGCCAGCCCGACGACGATCGCGGCGATCGCCAGTGCCGCGCCGCCGCGTACGAGCCAGCCGGCCGCGCGTCCGAGATCGTCGGCGGGCAGCCACGCGACGCTCGAAAACACCAGCGTGTCGCTGCGTCGCCGCAGCAGCGGCAGCGCGGCGAGCGGCAGCAGCACCAGCATCCACGGCAGGGCGAAATCGAGGCTCATGGTCATCGCTGATGGCGCCTCTCCGCCCGATACAACGCACGGCACAGCGCGTGCAACGACAGCTCGCCGGGATTCCCGACGGCCTTCGGCGCCGGTGTGAAAAAGCGCTCGGACGACGCCAGATAGAAGCGTTCGAGCTGCGCGCGCAGCGGTTGCAGATAGGGCGCGCGCGCGAGCAACGCGGATAGCGAAGCCGCATGCACGACCTGGCCGGCGGTTTCGTTCAGTGCGCGATGCAGGCAGACCCACGCATCGTTCGATGAAGCAGCGGGCGCCTCCGGCAGCCGCTGCATCTGCCGCCATGCACGCGCGAACGGCAGCCGTGCCGCCTCGCGTCGGTTGCGCGCCCACCACCAGCTCGCCCACGCGAGCAGGGTCACGAGCAGCAGGCCGAGCGCCCACGCGATCTGCCGACGCCAGCCGGCCGTGCCCAGCATGGGTGCCTGACGATCGGGCCGCAGCGGCTGCAAATCCCCTGCGGCGAACGCGGTTTGCGGCGTCAACGGTCCGATGCTCGCCGGCCATTCGGCGACCTGCAATTGCGTGCCCGCCGCCGACGTCAACGTCAACGCGGGCAACGTGATCTGCGTGAGCGTCTGCGGCGCGTTGACGACCTGATACGCGATCACCATCCACTTGCGGCCGTTGGCATCGGTTTCGAGCGTCACGGGCCGGCGTTCGAGCCACACGCCCGTGCGTCCGACCGAAGGCGGCGTGACCGCGCCGATGTCCCGATCGTTGGCCTCCAGCAGCACGCGCTGCGTCAGCACATCGCCGAGCACATAGCCGAACGCGCGCGGCTCCTGAACGAGCGCGGTCGCCACGGCGGCGCTGGCCGTCGCGCTCGCGGCGCCGCAAAGCGACGCGATCAGCATATGCAGCGCCGCCCGACGAGCGACGCTACCGCGCACACCGCGCGCGCTCATACCGTCATCTCCAGAAAGTAGCGCGACATCGCTTCCGGATCGAACGCGCCTTCGACATAGAACGGCCGGATGCCGCGCGCGCCGAACCCCGCGGCGAGTTCGTCGCGACGGCGCGCGACGCCTTCGCGCCAGCGCTCGCGCACATCGCGGGAAAGCCACACGCGACGCTCCTCGCCGGACTCCGCATCGTTGACGGCCAGCAGCGAGGCGTGCTGCGGCGGCGTGATCTCGGCCGCGTCCCACACGACCATCGGCACCACACACGCATGCACCAGCATGTCGAGTACCGACGACAGTCGCGCGAGCGGCCAGTGGAAATCGGACACGACGAACACGAGCGCCTGGCGTCCAGCGATACGGATCGCGCAACGCCGCAATCCTTCGACGGCCGCGGGTCCGGCCTGACCTCCGGCCTGACGATCAGCCGTTTCACCGGCGCGTTCGCGCAGCATGCTCGCGAGCAGCGAGCCGGTGCCCCGCCCCGTGCGCGCCGGCATGAACAGATCGTCGCGTTCGCCGCCATCGAAGGCCAGCATGCCCAGCCGGTCGCCGACCCGGAACGCGCTATGGCCGAGCGCTTCGACGAAATCGGCGGCGACCTCCAGCTTCGTTTTGCGGCTGCCGAACCGCATCGACGCCGATACGTCGACGATCACGAACACCGGCACCGCGACGCGCTGCAAATGCACGCGCACGAGCCACTCGTCGCGCGCCGCGCGCAAGCTCGCGCGCAGATCGAGCCGGCGCGGGTCCGGGTAGTCGAACAACCGGCCGTGCATCGCGAACTGCTGACCCGAGCCGAAGCTCGAGCCCGGATGCGAGCCGGGCCGCGCGCCGGCCGCGCGCATCGGCAGACGGTAGTGGAATTCCGCGGTGTCGTTCATCGTGGTGCGCGCGCCGCCGGTCAGCGAGGCACGGCGACGTTCTCGACGATCCGCGCGATCAGCGCCTCGGCCAGCTCCTGGCGGCGTAGCTCGTAGATCGGTGTGAAGAACACGCGATGCCCCAGCGCCGGCAGCAGCACTTCGTGAATGTCCTCCGGAAGCAGATGCGTGCGTCCCGCGAGCCACGCGACCACGCGCGCGGCCCGCAGCAGCGCGCTCATGCCGCGCGGACTTGCGCCCGCGAGAATCAGCTGCTCCATGTCGACGCCGTCGAGCGCGATGCCGAAGCGCGCCGGCGTTTCCGTCGCCTGCCAGATGTCGTGCACGTAGCGCTCGATCGTCTCGCTCGCCTGCACGCCCTGCTGGATCGCCGCGCCGATCCGGTTCAACTGCTCCCACGCCACGATCGACGGTGTCAGTTGCGCGAGCAGGCCGTCGACGTCATGGAACCTCGTGTCGAAGACGAGGCTGCGCCGCGCGTCCTCGTCGGTCGGCGTCGGCATGTTCAGCTCGAACAGGAAGCGGTCGCGCGCCGCCGACGCGAGCTCGAAGGTCTCTTCCTTCTCGACCTTGTTGCGGTCGGCGTATACGGTCATGTGCGGAAAGCGGTGCTCGCGG
The DNA here is from genome assembly GCF_014200875.1 of Paraburkholderia sp. HC6.4b. Classification (NCBI taxonomy): domain Bacteria; kingdom Pseudomonadati; phylum Pseudomonadota; class Betaproteobacteria; order Burkholderiales; family Burkholderiaceae; genus Paraburkholderia; species Paraburkholderia sp. HC6.4b. The sequence continues at coordinate 50,101 of NZ_JACHDC010000029.1, read as the reverse complement.
TCGAACGCCCACACGGAACGTTCGGCCATCGCGCGCAACAGCAGCGATTGCACCTGCGGACGCGCGCGATTGATCTCGTTGAAGAAGAAGGTGGTCAGCTGCTCGCCGTGGCGCAGCAGCGGGCCCGGTTCGATGCGCGGCTTGCCGTCGGCATCGACATAGGTGTGATAGACGAGGTCGCCCGGCATCAGATCGATCGTCCCTTCGACGCGCTCGAAGTCGCCGCCGACCACGCGCGCGAACGCCCGCAACACGGTCGTCTTGCCGACCCCGACGCCGCCTTCGAGCAGCACGTGGCCGCGTGCGAACAACGCGACGTTGATGAGCCTCAGCGTTTGCTGCTGACCGACGACGACTCTCGCGACTTCGTTTTCGATCCGCTGGGCGTGAGAACGCCAGTCCTGAAGCTGCTCGCCAGAAACCATCGCTGCGATCCCCTTCCGTGGTGGCTGGCGTTTATTTGCACGACGCTCGAACGTCGACGCGCTTCGAGGCTCGCCAGCCTTCCGTTCAAGCATGGTTTATGCCGATCGTGCGCACGGGACCCAGGAGTTAAATCGAATGCGAAAAGTTGGCAGCCTGTCACGACAGTCGGGTACAGACTGTGCCATCGACGCTGCCTGGGACGCGTCGTTCACCAGCAAGCCGACGAGCGCAGTCGCGCAACGCGCGCATGACGCTACCGCTTCGCGCCGACCGGCGGTTTCGCAAACACCCCTGCAAACTGCGCATATTCCTGCTCCAGATGCACCGCCGCATGCTCGAGCAGAAACTGCCGGAACATCATGCTGGTCGGCGAAAGCTGCTTCGTGCGCAGATGCACGACCTGCCACGCGCGTTCGATCGGCGTGCCGTTCACGTCGAGCAGCGCGATCTCGCCGGTGCGCAACTCCAACTGCAACGTATGCAGCGAGATCAGACTCACGCCCATGCCCGCCATCACCGCCTGCTTGATCGTTTCGTTGCTGCCGAGCGTGATGGTTTTCGCGGGTGTGAACAGATGCTGCCGGAACATCGCCTCGGCGGCCATGCGCGTACCCGAGCCCGGCTCGCGCAGCAGGAAGGTGTCGCGGCGCAACTCCTGCAGATCGAAGCGGCGCGCGCCGCACAGCGGATGATCGAGCGGCGCGATCACCACCTGAGGATGACTCGCGAGCGGCTCGGCCGTCGTATCGAGTTCGGGCGGCGGGCGGCCCATGATCGCGAGATCGATCGCGTTGTCCTGCAACAGACGCAGCAACGCGTCGCGATTGCCGACCGAGAAGTGCACATCGACTTTCGGGTATAGATGCGAGTACATCGCCAGCAGTTTCGGCGCGAAGTAGGTCGCCGAACTGACGATGCCCACGTTGATCGAGCCGCTGTCGGCCTGCTTCAGCGACATCATCGCGTCTTCGGTGTCCTTGATTTCGCCGAGAATGCGGCTCGCGTGATGGGTCAGCACCTCGCCCGCTTCGGTCAGCGTGAGCTTGCGCGCGATGCGCTCGAACAGCCGCAGGCCGACCGCCTCTTCGAGCTGATGAATCTGCATCGACACCGCCGGCTGCGTCAGATGCAGCTCCTCGGCCGCGCGCGCGAAACTCGTATAGCGGCTCGCGACGACGAAAATCTGCAACTGCCGCAGGGTCAGCGTGCGAACGAAATTCAGCTTGACCCGGTTCGTCGCGAAACTCGCGTTCTGCATTTGATTCAGCGACTCGCTCGCGGCGCATTCGATGACGGTTTCGCCGGCGCCTTGCCCGAGGGCAACTTGTTCAGTGCCGATTGAAAGCTCAACGACTCCGTATGCGCCGGATGCGCAAAGTCGTTGTTGGGGCCCGGCACGTCGGTGCGGATCTGCACGACCTGGCCCGGCACGCCGTCTGCGAGCAGGAACGTGTAGCGCTTGCCCGTGTATTGCGCGAAGCGCTCCGCGTTCGGATCGTTCAGATAAGGCTGCACGACGATGCGCCGCGCGCTGACCGGCTTGCCGCCGACCTCGCTCGGCACGCTCTCGATCTGCGGCCCCGCGGCGAGCGCGAGACGCAGACGCTGCTGGAAATAGCGGCGCTGCCCGCCGGTGAGACCCTGCATCTCCGCGATGTCGTGTTCGAGAAAATAAATGATTGCCGGATTGCACTGCAGGCCGCCGATCGGCAGGTTCACGCTGCCGCTATGGTCGGACACCTGTGCGTCGCCTTTCGCGTTGTTCTCGCTCAGCACCAGCACCTTGACGACATCGGCGCTGCGAGACGGTTGCCCGGAATCGATCAGCGCGTAGTCGAGTTCGGTCTGCGCGGCGACGCCGTGCAGATGATCGGTCAGAAAAATCAGCCGCTCGGCCGGCGTGATCTCGTCGCCGCCCGGCGCCGACGCCGGACTCGCCGCACGCGCGGCGGCTGGCGCGAGGCACAGCACACACAGCGTCCCCATCAGCGCGGCGCGTGCCGCGCGCAGCCAGGCGCCGCGCGCGCGCGTCATTGCGACGCGTCGCCGGGCTTGCCCGCCGGCGCGTCGACCGGTTTGAGCATCGGCACCTGGTAGGTCGCGAGGATGCTGTCGATCTTGTCGTGATTCGCGCCGATCCATTGATCCACCTTGTCCTTCCAGTCCTTCTCGCCGTAGCGCACGCCCATCGAAATCGTGTAGTCGAAGCGGATGCCCGGCCCCGGCGGGAACGGCACGAGTCTGACCGAATCACCGGAGCGCTTCGCGAAGTAGCCGGCAATCGGCCCCCATAGGAACACCACGTCGACGTTGCCCGCGCGCAGGTCGTGCTCGATCATCTGGCCCGGGTACACGGCCGGATCGCCGCTTTGCACCTGGTACGACACCGCCTGGTCGATCAGGTTGTGGCCGAGCAGCCAGTCCACCGCGGGGGTTTGCGAAAAGATGCCGAAGCGCAGCTTGTGCAGTTGATCGGGCGGCAGCTTCAGCAGGTCGTCGGGCGTCTTGATGCTCGCGAACTCGGGGCGGTTCGGCAGCACCATTGCGTAGGTCGAGCGCAGATACGGCTGCGTTGTCGACGTCATTTCATAGCCCTTCGGCACGCCGATGATCAGGTCGCACCGATAGCGCTCGCTGCCGTCCTCCTTCTCGCGCAGCGTGTGGCGCACGAAGCCCATGCGCTGCGGAAAGTACGTGTATTCGAGCTTGTAGCCGAAGTCGCTCGCCATCTGGGCCGCGATGCGGTTCTCGTAGCCCTCGCCCTTGTCGTTCGACAACGGCATGTTGTTCGGGTCCGCGCACACCCTGAGCACGCCGTCCGCGCCGTCGTTGTTCGGCAGCGCGGGGCCGTCCGCCCGGACCGCGGCGCTCGCGAGCGCCGCGCCACACAACGCGGCCGCGATCACGCTGACATGCACGGACATGCTTCTCTTATCACGCATCGTGAGCCTCCGGAAGAATGACGACACGGCGTTATTTGGCGTCGATGGCCTTCAGATCGCCCGGCTTGATCTGTCCATCGGAGCGCCCTTTCAGGTACGCGTAGAGGTTTTCCCAGTTCTTCTGCATCATCTGGCTCGTGCTGAAATCGGGCATGCCCTTGTCCACCCGGCCGCCGAACACCGTGCGATGAAACTCGGTCTTGTCCAGCGTCTTGAACGCGTCGATCAGCGACGGCCCGACCATGCCCTGCTGCTGCGCGCCGTGGCAGCGTTCGCAAGCGAGCGCGCGCCACGTCTTCCAGCCAAGCAGCGTATTACTGTCCACCTTGGTGCCGTCGACCACCTTGTACGCGACCTGCGCAATCGAAGGATTGTTCTGCGCGTATCCGACGGGCAGCACGACGAGCGCTGCGGGCAACACCGTGAGCAACAGGATAGATCGGCCTTTCATGCACATGTCTCCATCTGGGAATAAGCCGCGCCCCGATGCGTTTCATCGACGCATCCACCAACGGGCGCGATCTGGGGGTGATTCAATGCTTGCGCGAGGCTGACGGGGCGGCCGTGCCTGTTCAAGCCGCCCCGCTGGTTCAGCCTTTCATTTCAGCCGTTCGTTCAGCTCTTCTCGCCAGGAATCGCGAACACGAACAGCGTGCCGCCGAGCGCGGTGTACTTCGCGAGATCTTTGTAGCCGCCGACCGCACCCAGACCTTCGGTCGGCTTCTCCAGACCTGCCGCCATGCCGATGCCGGCCCAGCCGCCGATGCCCGAATACACGCCGACGTACTGCTTGCCCTGATACTCATACGTGAAGACGTTGCCGATGATTCCCGACGGCGTCTTGAAGCGCCACAGTTCCTTGCCGTCCTTGATGCGCACCGCCTTCAGGTAGCCTTCCAGCGTGCCGTAGAACGCGATGCCGCCCGCGGTCGCCAGCACACCCGACCACACCGAGAACCTCTCCGGCTTCGAGTAGACGATCTTGCCCTTGCTCGCATCCCACGCGATGAAGTTGCCCATCGCGTTGCCCTCGTTCGGGCCCGGATACATCGACAGCGTGGCGCCGACATACGGCTGTCCCGACACGTAGTCGACATCGAACGGCTCGTAATCCATACAGACGTGGTTGGTCGGCACGAGGAACAGGTGCGAGTTCGGATCGTATGCCGCCGGTTGCTGGTCCTTCGAACCGAGTGCCGCCGGGCAGATGCCCTTCACGTTGTGATCGGAGCCGGCCGCCTGCGTCGAGTACGCCGCGTTGCGAATCGGCAGGCCGCTTTGCAGGTCGACACGGTCGGCCCAGTTCACCGCCGGGTCGTACTTCTGCGCGACCAGCAGCTGTCCGGTTACGCGATTGAGCGTATAGCCGAAGCCGTTCCGGTCGAAGTGCACGATCGCGGGCACCTGCTTGCCGTTGATCGTCAGATCGGACAGGATCATTTCGTTGACGCCGTCATAGTCCCATTCGTCGTGCGGCGTCATCTGGTAGACCCATTTGGCCATGCCGGTATTCAGGTCGCGCGCGAAGATCGACATCGACCATTTGTTGTCGCCCGGACGTTGCGTCGGGTTCCATGTGCCCGGATTGCCGGTACCGTAGTACACAAGGTTGAGTTTCGGATCCCACGCATACCAGCCCCACGTGGTGCCGCCGCCGAGCTTCCACTGATCGCCCTTCCATGACTTCAGCGACGAATCCGCGCCCACCGGCACCATCTGGCCGTTCGAGTACGTCATCGTCTTTTGCGGGTCGAGCAGCATATCGTTGTCGGGGCCCGTGCTGTACGCGGTCCAGGCCGGTTTGCCGGTCTTGATGTCGTACGCGATCAGACGACCGCGCACGCCGAACTCGCCGCCCGAGATCCCGGTCAGCACCTTGTCGCCGAATACGTGCGGCGCGTTGGTGTTGGTTTCGCCGGCTTTCGGATTGCCGTTCTGCGCGGTCCACACCACGTCGCCCGTCTTCGCGTTCAGCGCGACGAGTTTGGTGTCGGCCTGCTGCAGGAAGATCTTGCCGTCGCCGTACGCGAGACCGCGATTGACGGTGTCGCAGCACATCACGGAGACGACCTGCTCGTCCTGTTTCGGCTGATACTGCCAGAGGAACGTCTGATCCTTCAGGTTGACCGCAATGACCTTGTTCGGAAACGGGGAGTGGACATACATCGTGTCGCCGATCACGAGCGGCGCGCCTTCATGGCCACGTAGCACCCCGGTCGACATGGTCCATGCGACCTGCAGTTTGCCGACGTTGTTCTCGTTGATCTGCTTGAGCGGGCTGTAGCGGTGATTCGCATAATCGCCCGCCTGGGCCGCCCAGTTGGCTGGATTTTTCATCAGCCCGTCGAGCTGCGAATCGGCCTGCGCAGCCAGAGAGCCAAAGGCTGCGGATGCGAGGATCGCGAGCCCAAGAACTACAGTGCGTAAGTTCATGTCTCCTCCAGAATTGTCCTGCTGTTCAACTCACGAATGACCCACGCTACCTCATCGCATCGTGCGCGCCTTCTCGAGTGCAGGTAACGATTAACGCGCTATCCCGATTCGATGTCGGGCTTCGCGACGCATGAACGGCCGACGCATATTCCATGCCGGAATAGCGGCAACGTTTGCCGCTATTGGCTGCGCTGGCCCGGCGACTCGGCACGCGCGAGGTGTCGCGGCACTCGGGCGTTGCACGCCGATGCTTGCATGGCGGTAAGCTGAAGGGCCTGCGTCACGCGATGCGGCACATACTGTGTCACTTGCGTGATACGAATCGTGTCCTTTGCGAATCACACGCCGCGGCACGGGCCTGTCACTTGCAACGATGCTTCGTTCGGCGATCGATTCGCGCATTCGAGGAGCAACAGCCATGGCAAACACCGAGCACGTCTATACCGACGAAGAGATCCAGCAGCGCCTCGTCGGTCCGCTGCAGCACTGGTATCTGGAAGATGGCTGGCTGCGGCGCAAATACCGCACCGAGGGCTGGAAGGGAACGCTGATGGTGGTCAACACCGTCGGCCACCTCGCGGAAGCCGCCTGGCACCACCCCGATCTGACGGTCTCGTACGCCTTCGTGACCGTGAAGCTGAAGACGCACAGCGCCAAGGGCATCACCGACAAGGACTTCGCGCTCGCGACGAAGATCGAATCGGTGGTCCACTGGCAGCCCGGCCTCGAGGACGGCCCGCTCGAAGGCACGCCCGCCGACGATCAGCGCTTCCGCTATATCAAGTACGACGCGCCCAAACCCGCGCAAGGCAGTTGACACGCGTTCCTGTCGCCGGATGAAACAGCGCGTGACACAGTGCGCCTTCGGCGTCACACAGCGTCCATGCGGCGGCGAAACCGCGTGGGGCGCGGCGTGCCCGTTTAGAGGTTCCAGTGGGCCGAACCCGCGGCGGCGGCCGTTGCGCGTGCCTGGTACGGCTTTCGCTTGACGTCGCCGGGCGCACTATCGCTGGAACCCGCGACGCGTTGCGGACGCCCCGCGGCCGAACCCGGTCTTGCGCACCCGCAAGGACACCTGAGGACACTCGAGATGCCGCTTCAGCTCCGCCGCCTGCCGCCACGCGCCCCCATCACGATCGATGCGCCCGCGCGGCTGCATCTGGGCTTTCTCGATCCGAACGCGTCGCTCGGGCGTGCGTTCGGCAGCCTGGGGCTCGTCATCGATACGCACGGCACGCGGATCGAAGCGCGGCTCGCCGAACGCGAGCAGATCGGCGGCGTGGTCAGCGAGGCCGAGCGCGAGCGCATCGCGCTGAATCTCGCGCGGCTGCAGGCTGCCTATGGACCGGCGACACTTGCGATCGACGTGCTGGAGGCACCGCGCGCGCACACCGGCCTCGGCTCCGGCACGCAGCTGGCGCTGGCGGTCGGCACCGCGTTCGCGCGCCTCGTCGGCCAGCCGGCGAGGAGCGCCGAGCTCGCCAGTCTGCTCGGTCGCGGCGCCCGCTCCGGCATCGGCATACTCGGCTTCGAGTGCGGCGGCCTGCTGCTCGATGGCGGCCCGCCCGGCGATCTGCGCCAGAGCATGCCGCCGCTGCTGTCGCGCCAGCCGTTTCCGCAGCCGTGGCGCGTGCTGCTCGTCAGCGACAACAGCCGCGAGGGCTTGCACGGTACCGAGGAACGCAGCGCGCTCGCATCGCTCGCGCCGTTTCCGCAGCGGCTCGCCGCGCATCTGTGCCATCTGGTGCTGATGCAGATCCTGCCCGGCGCCGCCGAACATAACTTCGCGCCGTTCGCGCACGGTCTCACCGAGCTGCAGCAGACCATCGGCGAATATTTCGCGAGCGCGCAAGGCGGCGTGTTCGCGAGTCCCGACGTCGAGCACGTACTGCGCGCGGTCGCCGCCGAACGCACCGCCGGCATCGGCCAGACCTCGTGGGGCCCGACTGGCTTCGCGGTGCTCGCGAGCGCGCGCGAGGCCGACCGCGCGCTCGCGACCGCGCGCGCCGCCGCGAGCGCGCTGCCGCATATCGCATGCAGCGTCGTCGCGGGCCGCAACAGCGGCGCGGCGATCAGCGGCGCCGAGGCGCGCGCGCCGCACATCGACGCCGCATGATGCGCTGCACCGCTCAGGCCGCCGCTTACATAAGGCGCTGCCACGCGCGGCGCGGCCTTGCCTTGCGCCGTCCCCGAGATTGCCACTAAAACGAGCCCCTGCCATGTCAGAAACCCTTGAAAGGCCCTACATCCTGCACATGTTCACGGCCACGCCGCAGATGAGTCCGTTCGACGTCAACATGGCCGCCGACGCCGGCTATCAGGTCATCGTGCCGTATTGCAACGTCGAAGCGGGCATGGTCGCGAATCTGACGCAGGACGCGATCTTCTCGCGCGGCCCGAAAGGGGTGTCGCGCACCGGCATCTTCATCGGCGGACGGGACGTGATGCAGGCCGCCGACATGCTCGACACCGCGCGCCGCGCGATGGTCCCGCCGTTCGAGGTCTCGGTGTTCGCCGATCCGAGCGGTTCCTACACGACCGCGGCCGCGCTCGTCGCGCTGGTCGAGCGGCATCTGGGCAAACAGCACGGCGTGGAGCTGGGCGGCAAGCGCGTGCTGATTCTCGGCGGAACGGGCGCGGTCGGGCGCATCGCCGCGGCGATCGCCGCGGCGCGCGGCGCCGACGTGACGATCGCGAGCCACCACGACCGCAATCGCGCGCTCGGGGCCTCGGCCGAAGTCAACGAGCGCTTCGGCATCTTCACGAACGGCATCAGCGCCACGACGCCCGACGAACTGCGCGGCGCGCTCGCCGACGCGGAAATCGTGCTCGCCACCGCCGTCGCGGGGGCGCAGGTGGTCGGCAGGGACGACCTCGTGCATGCGAAGCGCCTGCTCGTCGCCGCCGACGTCAACGCGGTGCCGCCCGAAGGGATCGCCGGCGTGAATGTGATGAACGACGGCAAGCCGATCGACGGCGTGCCGAACGCGGGCGCGGTCGGCATCGGCGCGCTGGCGATCGGCAACGTCAAATATCAGGTCGAGCATCGCCTCTTCGTGCGCATGCGCACGGGTGGTAAGCCGGTCTACCTGGGCTTCCCGGAAGCCTACGACGAGGCCCGCGCGGTCGCGGCCGGTCTCGGCTGAGCGCGGTCGTCATGAAGTCGCACCGCCCGCTCATGCATGCGCCGTTGGTCGCGGTCGTCGGGCAGTCCGCGCGCTTGCTCGCGCAGTCCGCGGCGCGCGCCGGCCTGCATGTCGCCGCGCTCGATGTCTTCGGCGACCGCGACACGCGCGAGGCCGCCGAGCTATGGTTCGACATCGGCCGTGGTGATGGCGCGCTCGGGATCGACCGGGCGCGGCTCGTCGATGCGCTTGCGCGTGTCGCGCGCTTGCCGGGTTTGCTTGGCTGGATCGGCGGCAGCGGGCTCGAACCTTTGATGCCTCAGTTGTGCCGCGAATCCGGCTTGCCGCGCTTTCTCGGCAACGCTGCCGAGGCGATCGCGGCCGTGCGCGAGCCGCGGCGTTTTTTCGCGCTGCTCGACGCGTTGCGGATTGCGCATCCGGCTGTGTCGTTCGAGCGGCCCGCGACGGCCGAGGGCTGGCTGTTCAAGCAGGCGGATGGTTGTGGCGGTACGCACATCGAGGCGGCCGACCCGTTCCATTTAACGACCGACTCCGCGCACGGCTACTTCCAGCGCATTGGCCAAGGCCGCTCGCTGTCGGCGCTTTTCATCGGCGCGCACGGCAGCGCGCATCTGATCGGTTTCGCCGAGCAACTCACCTGCGCGATCGGCGATCTGCGCTTCGTGCATGCGGGCTCGATCGGGCCGATCGACTTGCCGCCAGCGTTCATCGCGCGCGTGCAGCAAGCGCTCGACGCGCTGTGCGCAAACACCGGCCTCGTCGGCATCAACAGCTGCGACTTCCTGTCGGACGGCACCTCGTTCGACGTGCTCGAAATCAACCCGCGCCCTTCGTCGACGATGGCGCTCTACGAAACCGCGTCGCCCGATGCATGGCCGGCCGGCCTGCTCGCCTGCCACCTCGACGCGTGCCGCCACGGCCGCGCGCCGTCGGCCGCGAGCCTCGCGCTCGCCCGCGCGCCGCGCTGGCGTGCCGGTCAGCGCGTGCTGTTCGCGCAGCGGCCGTTCAGCGTCTCGGCCGCGTTCTCGGACGCCTGCCTGCGCGATCCGCAATGCCGCGACGTACCGATGCCGGGCACCCGCATCGACGCAGGGCAGCCGGTCTGCACGCTGCAAGTGCGAGCGGCATCGGTGGACGCGGTGTTCACCGCGCTCGACGCGCAGCACGAACGCGTCGTCCAACGAATCGAAACCTGCGATGAACCCGACCATGCCTGCCTCCACGCCCACAGCTGAGACTTTCCCGCCCGCCGCGTTGCCGAGCGTGAACGCGCTTTCAGAGCGCCTCGTAGCACGGCTCGTCGATCAAGCGGCACAGCTCGGCGTCGCACTGACGCGCACGCGCGATGGCACCGTGATCGCCGACGCCGGCGTCGACGCGCGCGGCAGCCTCGACGCCGGCGTGCTGATCGCGCGCATCTGCATGGGCGGTCTCGGCCGCGTCGCGGTACGCGCGAACTTCGACGCCGCGCCGCTGTGGCCGACGATGCTCGAGGTCAGCACATCGTCGCCGGTGCTCGCCTGTCTCGGCAGCCAGTACGCGGGCTGGAGCCTGTCGGCGACCAGGGAGCAGACCGGCGGCAAGAAATTCTTTTCGCTAGGCTCGGGGCCCGCGCGCGCGCTCGCGGTCAAGGAGCTGCTATTCGACGAACTCGGCTATCGCGACCGCCACGAGCGCGGCGCGCTGGTGCTCGAAGTGGACCGCCTGCCGCCGCAGGTCGTGATCGACAAGGTGCTGCACGATTGCGGCCTCGCGCCCGAACACCTGACGCTGATCGTCACGCCGACACACTCTGTCGCGGGAACAGTACAGGTCGTCGCCCGCGTGGTCGAAGTTGCGCTGCACAAGGTGCATGTGCTCGGCGTACCGCTCGATGAGATCGTCGCGGGGACGGGCTCGGCGCCGCTGCCGCCGCCCGCGCCCGACGGCATTCAGGCGATGGGCCGCACCAACGACGCGATCCTGTACGGAGGCCGCGTGCACCTGAGCGTCCAGCACGACGAGATCGCGCAACGTCTCGCCGACACCCTCCCCTCCGCCAATTCGCGCGACTACGGCCGGCCGTTCGCGGACGTCTTCACGGCCGTCAACTTCGACTTCTATCAGATCGATCCCGCGCTGTTCGCGCCCGCCGAGGTGTGGGTCAGCAGCCTCGAAAGCGGCGCGACCTATCATGGCGGCCGGCTCGACGGCGGCCTGCTGCGCAAACAGTGGGGCGGCGAGTCCGTCGCGCGATGATGATCACATCAGGCGTGCGCATCGCGATCATGACCGACGAAACCGGCTGGCACACCGGCCGGCTGAAAAAGGCGTTCCGCGCGCGCGGCGCCGAGGCGCGTTGCGTCGATCTCGCGGATTGCCGCATCGACACCACGTGGCTGCCGCACGGCCTCGCGATTCCGGGCTTCGGCCGCACGCTGCCGGACGCGGTGTTCGTACGCGGCATCGCCGGCGGCAGCTTCGAGCAGGTGACGCTGCGGCTCGGCATCCTGCACGCGCTGCGTGAATCGGGCGTGCCGGTGTACAACGACGCGCGCGCGATCGAGCGCAGCGTCGACAAGTCGATGACGAGCTTCCTGCTGCATCGCGCGGGCGTGCCGACGCCGGCCACCTGGGCCGGCGAATCCGCCGCGTTCGCGCAACGCGTACTGATGCGCGAAGCGGCCGCCGGCCGTCAGGTCGTGCTCAAGCCGCTGTTCGGCTCGCAAGGCCACGGGCTCAAACGGCTCGGCGCGCGCGGCGGGCTGCTCGCGCCATTGCCATCGCTCGCGCGTTATCGGCAGGTCGCTTATCTGCAGCGCTTCGTCGCGAGCGACCGGCCGGGTTTCGACTGGCGCGTGCTCGTGATCGGCGGCAAGGCGGTCGCGGCAATGCGGCGCAGCGGCGGCAAAGGCTGGATTCACAACGTCGCGCAAGGCGCGCGCTGCGAGCCCGCCGAGCTCACGGTCCCGCTCGCACAGACGGCAGTGCGCGCAACCGCCGCGCTCGGGCTCGACTACGCGGGCGTGGACCTGATCCCGAATGCCGACGACGCCGCGCTGCCCCTCGTGCTCGAAGTCAACGGCGTGGCCGCGTGGCGCGGGTTGCAGTCGGTCGTGCCGCTCGATGTCGCGGCGGCGCTCGTCGACGATCTGCTCGATCGCAGGCTGGCCGAGCAAGCCGCTAGCGCCGGGTTGCCCGATCAGCCTCCGCAGCGCCGGGCTTGAGCGCGATGCCCGACACTCATGCGATTCCCGTCGAGCACGCGCGCGCGGCCTTCCTCGAAGCCTGCGCGCTCGACGTCACCACGCCGAAACCCGGCAACGTCAGCACCCAAAGCCCCGGCCACGGCATGCACGCGGCCCAGTTCCTCGCCAGCGCGGACGCGTCGCTCGACGCGCTATTCGCGCGCGGCGAGCGCGTCGGACAGCGCATTCTCGACGCGGTCACGCGCACGCGCGCGGCCGTCGGCTGCAATACGAATCTCGGCATCGTGCTGCTGGTCGCGCCGCTCGCCGCGGCCCTCGACGAAACCGGCGAAGCGCCGGTGTCGGCGCAAGCGTGGCGCGCGGCCGTCGGCGACGTGCTGAGCCGGCTCGACGTCGAAGACGCTCGGCTTGCTTACCGCGCGATCGCGCTCGCCAATCCCGGCGGCCTCGGCGACGCGCCCGAGCAATCGGTCCACGCACCGCCGACGATCGGCCTGCGCGACGCGATGCGGCTTGCCAGCGAGCGCGACAGCATCGCGCGGCAATACGCGAACGGTTTCGCCGACCTGTTCGACACCGGCCTCGCCGCCTACTTCGAAGCCTCGATTCCAACGCCCGAACCCGCGCCCGCCGATCCAGGCGAAATCGCGATGCTCAACGTGTTTCTCGCGTTCCTCGGCGGCTGGCCCGACTCTCACATTGTGCGCAAGCACGGCCGCGCGCTGGCGCAGAGTGTCACGCTCGTGGCACGCGAACAGCACGCGCGCTGGCGCCAGGCGCGATCCGCCGCACGCTGCTCGGCAAGCGATCCGCAACTCGACGCCTGGGACGCCGAATTGAAGGCACGCGCGATCAATCCCGGCACCAGCGCTGACCTCGCGGTGGCCACGCTGTTTCTTGCGCGCTGCGTCGAAGGGCGCGGTTAACCCTGAATCGTCTGGACTGAACACGACCCGGACAGGCGCGCCAGCAGGCCCTTTGCCACAACTGGCACGGAACCTGTTAGTTACTACCGCCGTGCATTCCCGCACCGCTCGCGCGATGCTGATCCGGACGATCGCGGGCGGCGCCTCGTCAGCAGGTCCATACCTACTCTTTTGGAGGAACAGAATGGCCAAGATCAACCGCGTCATGATCGGTGAGTCGCTCGTCGGCGACGGCAACGAGGTCGCGCACATCGACTTGCTGATCGGACCGCGAGGTTCGGCTGCGGAAACCGCGTTCTGCAACGCCCTCACCAACAACAAGGACGGCTTCACGTCGCTGCTCGCCGTCGTCGCGCCCAATCTCATCACGAAGCCCAATACGATCCTGTTCAACAAGGTGACGATCAAAGGCGCCAAGCAGGCCGTGCAGATGTTCGGCCCGGCGCAGCACGCGGTCGCGCTCGCGGTGGCCGACAGTGTCGAGGACGGCACGATCCCGCAGGAAGAAGCCGACGATCTGTTCCTCTGCGTCGGCGTGTTCATTCACTGGCAGGCCGAGGACGACAAGAAGATCCAGCAGTTCAACTATCAGGCGACGCGCGAGGCCATCAAGCGCGCGGTCAGCGGCGACCCGAGCGCGGCTGAAGTGATGGCGAAGAAGGGCAGCGTCGCGCATCCGTTCGCGCCGAACTGACGGCGCATGCAAGCGCAGGAGACGCGGCGCCGTTGCCGGCCCCGCCTCCTCGCGCATCCCGTCGCCTCGCGGCCGCAAGGCACGCATCTCGCGCAGCGGTTCGCGAAGCAGGCTCAATGCTTTCGCAGAGGGATTCAATGACCAACAGATGTCGCGCGCTTCTCGCCTTTACCTCGCTCCTGCTCGCCGCGCCGCTCGCGTGGGCGGGCGGCTACAACTATCCGACCGAGGGTCGCGTCGAATACGTGCTCAGTTGCATGGACGATAACGGCCACGAGTTCGCGAACGTCTACAAGTGCTCGTGCGTGATCGACAAGATGGCCGCGTCGTTGCCGTACGACGAATTCGTCGACCAGTCGACCTTCTCGAAGTACGCGACGCTAGGCGGCGAAGGCGGCGCGGAATTCCGCGTCGACCACGCCAAGGCGCAAACCAAGCGCTTCCGCGCGCTGCAAACCAGCGCATATCAGGCGTGCGGACTCGGTCCGCAGAAGACGTCGACCGTGGCGAAATGACCACGGCCTGAAACGCGCCGGGCGTTCTGCGCGCCCCGCTCGGCGCGTCCGGCTCGGCGCCCCCGGCTCGGCGCCCCCCGCTCGGCGCGCCCGGCTCGGCGCCCCCGGCTAGGCGCCCCCCGCTCGGCGCGCCCGGCTGGGCGCCCCCCTCAATTCGGCACCAGCCCCTCGCCCAGCGACGCGTACCGCGCGAGACCCACGGCCGCCGCCGAGCCATCGCCGCGACGCCGCTCGATCTGCACGCCGACGGCCGCGAGGTCGGCGAACTTGGCCGGCTTCGCGAGCGACACGCGCACCCAGTGCGCGCCGAAGTCGGCGATCAGCAGTTGCGCGATCGTCTCGGCAAGCGCCTCCAGCAGCCGCACGCGATGCGACGCGAACAGATCGAGCAGCGCCCCGCGCACGGCCGCGTAGTTGACCGTATCTTCGATCCGGTCCGTCGTGCAGGCGCGGATCGCTGGCACGCCGATAGCCAGGTTCACACGCACCGGTTGCGCAACATGCAACTCACTGCTATCGATACCGATGACCGTCTGGCCGATGAAATTCTCGATGAATACGATGTCCAGGCGCTCGGGCAACGCGCCGACTTGCGGGCCGGGATTGGCGCCGAGGCTGGAAAATGCGGCAAGGCGAACAGTATCGAAACGATCCATGATTTGATCTCCGCCGCGGCGCGGCCCAGGATTGAACAGCCAGTGATGACCAGCGAAACGATGCAACAGTAGAGCAGTAGAACTGAACGACGCGCGGCACACTCTGTGCCGAAGCTGCGACAGGCATGCAACCTGCAACCCGTTTAACGCGTCGCGCATCGAGAAAAGCAAATTCCGGGCACAGTGAGGTAAACCCAGTGTGACTTTCTGTTGAACCAATCCTGCATCGGGCGTACAGTTTTCAACACCCGCCTCGTAGTAGGGCCGGTCGGGAGGGCGCAGGCGAACCGAGATTGCGCCGCGCCAGGGGCAGGCAGGCTTGATAAAGCGGCATTCGCGGCGTGCGAAGCAGTCACGCTTGCGAAATGACGCAACGGAGGCAAATCCCATGTCGTTGCTCGCTGACAGCAGTACTCACGTCCGGGAAGTTCTGAACGTGGTCAACCATCAGTTGACCACGCGCCCGACAAGCGAACCCGTAGCTCAGTCGTGGACGCGCTGCATCAACGAATTCCAGCTGGACCCCGCGCGTTTCGTGCCGCCGCCGGTGCTCACCGAGTACGAACTCAGCGCGCGCCGTGAGGCGCTCGGCGATCTGATCGCGTGTTCGAAGCTCGAGATGACGACGCTCTATCAGCAACTCGCCGATCCCGAGCTCGCGGTCGTGCTCGTCGATTCTGGCGGCGTGATCGTGCATCAGGTGTCGTCCGTGCCGTTCGCCGAGGCGGTCGCCGTCGACGGCTTTCGCGTCGGCGCGCTGTGGAGCGAACGCGAAGCCGGCACCAACGGCATGGGCACCTGCCTCGCGGAGCGCGACTGCATCGCCGTCTGTCAGCACGAGCATTTCTATCCGCGCTATACGTCGCTGACGTGCTCGGCCGCGCCGATCTTCGACGACGGCGGCGAAATCGCCGGCGTGCTCGACGTCACGAGCCGCTCGAAGCTGCTGCAGCAGCACTCGCTGGTGCTGGTCGGTATGTCGCGTCAGATGATCGAAAACCGTCTGCTCGATGCGCGCTACCGGCACGCCAACATGATCCATTTCCACAGCCGCCCGGAATTCGTCGGCACGCTGCACGGCGGCAAGCTCGCGGTCGGCGACGACAGCACCGTGCTCGCCGCGAATCGCAGCGCGCTGTTCCAGCTGGGCTTCCGCTCGCTGAGCGAGCTGCGCGGCCGGCGCATCGAGGAAGCATTCAACGCGTCGCTCGAAGACATGATCGCGCGCAGCATTCGCGGCTCGTTCCATCCGGTCACCGTCTACAGCGCAAACGCGACGAACCGCTTTTTCCTCGTCGCGCAGACGCCGCAAAACGCCACAGGGCGCGTGACGCGCGTGCTCGTCCCCGACTCCGCCATGCGCGCCAACGCCGCCGAAAAACACGAGAAACATCCGCCGGTGCCGAAGCTCGACGAGATCGCGCACCTCGAATTCGGCGACCCGCGCATGGCCTCGCAGATCCAGTTGGCCGCGCGCGTGATCCAGCGCAAGATTCCGATCGTGCTGCGCGGCCAGACCGGCACCGGCAAGGAAGTCTTCGCACAGGCGTTGCATAGCATCAGCCCGCACGCCGCCGGTCTGTTCGTGCCGGTCAACTGCGCGTCGCTGCCGGAGAACCTGATCGAGAGCGAGCTGTTCGGCTATCGCGCGGGCGCGTTTACCGGCGCGCAGCGCGAAGGACGGCGCGGCAAGATCGTGCAGGCCAACGGCGGCACGCTGTTTCTCGACGAGATCGGCGACATGCCGCTCGTGTTGCAGGCACGCCTGCTGCGCGTGATCGAGGAACACGAGGTCACGCCGCTCGGCGCCGAGACCACCGTCAAGGTCAATTTCCAGCTGATCAGCGCGAGCCACCGCAATCTGCTCGAACTCGTGCAAAGCGGGCAATTCCGCGAGGATCTGTACTACCGGCTCAAGGGCGTCGAGCTGAATCTGCCGGCGCTGCGCGAGCGCGTCGACAAGCTGCCGCTGATCCATCATCTGCTCGCGAACGAAACCGACGATCCGCCCGATCTGACGCCAGAAGCCGAACACGCGCTGCTCACCTACGCGTGGCCCGGCAACATCCGTCAGCTGCGTCACGTGTTGCAGATGGCCATCGCGCTGTCCGACGGCGAGCCGATCCGCTGCGAGCATCTGCCGCCCGAGGTCACGCAACGCACGTCGGCGGTCGACCTGCCGATCGCGCTGCGCCTCGCGAACGCGGACATGGACGGGCATCTCGCCGACGAAGCGGACATTTCTTCGCTGAACGCGATCCAGCTGAACGAGCGCGAAACGGTGCTGTCGCTGCTCGACGAGCACCGCTGGAACGTCAGCAACGTCGCGAAGGCGCTCGGCATCAGCCGCAATACGCTGTATCGCAAGATGCGCCGGCTGCACATCCGGCTGTCGCATGAAGGCTCGCCGACCGACGGCATGCCGTTCGATCTCGACGCATGACCGGGTCGTCCCTCAGGTCCCCCGGCGAGTCTGCTCGCAAGGGCGCCCGCGATCTCGCCGACTTCAGGCCGGATGCGCACTTCGCGTGGTGCGTGACCGGCTCCGGTCATATGCTGGAAGAATCGATCGCGCTCGCCCGGCGCTTGCCGCGCGTCGATCTGTTTCTGTCCGCGGCGGCCGAGGAAGTGCTGCCGCTCTATGGCTGGTCGCTCGACAAGCTGCGCGAACACTTTCGCGTACTGCGCGACAACAGCGCGAGCGGCGTGCCGGTCGGCATGCTGTATCACGGCGTGTATCACACGGTCGTGATCGCACCCGCCACCAGCAACACGGTCGCCAAATGCGCTTACGGCATCTCGGATACGCTGCCGACCAATATGTATGCGCAGGCCGGCAAGCAATGCATCCCCGGCATCGTCTTTGCGTGCGACACCGAACCGAGCGTGATCACGCATAGCCCGGACGAATGGGTCGAACTGCGGCCACGGGCGATCGAACTCGACAACGTCGAGCGTCTGGCGCGCTTCGAATACACGACGCTCGCGCGCTCGCTCGACGAACTCGAAGCGGCGCTCACCCAACGCCTCGCGACCCTCGACCTCGCATGGACCACCTCCTCTTCCTGACCGGCCGGCTTGCCGAACCGAGCCTGCGGCGCGTGCTCGACGGCATGGCGCCGACGCCGTTCAGTTGGGAGGTGCGCGAAATCGGCCTGCAAGTGGCCGGGTTGATGACCGCCGACCTGATCCAGCGCCGCGTGAGCGCGCCGCTCGCCGCGCAGCGCGTGATCGTGCCGGGCCGCTGCCGCGGCGATCTCGACGCGCTGGGCGCGCACTACGGCGTGCCGTTCGAACGCGGTCCCGAGGAGGTCAAGGACTTGCCGCAATTTTTCGGCCGCAAGGCGAAGCCGTTCGATCTGAGCCGCTACGACACGGAGATTTTCGCGGAGATCGTCGATGCGCCGCGCCTCGACCTCGACGGCATCGCGGCAAGGGCGCGCGAGTATGCGGCCCAAGGCGCGGACGTGATCGACATCGGCTGCCTGCCGGACACGCCGTTTCCGCTTCTCGAAGACGCGGTGCGGCGGCTGAAGGCCGAAGGCTATCGCGTCAGCGTCGATTCGATGCGCAACGACGAACTGCTGCGCGGCGGCCGCGCGGGCGCCGACTATCTGATGAGCCTGAACCTCGACACGCTATGGATCGCCGACGAAGTGCCGTCGACGCCGATCCTCGTCGCGCGCGAACCGGCCGACCCCGCTTCGCTCGACGCCGCGATCGACGCGCTGTCCGCGCGCGGCCGCGCGTTTCTCGCCGATCCGATTCTCGATCCGATTCCGTTCGGGCTGGCCGCGTCGATTGCGCGCTATGTGCGTTTGCGCGAGCGCTATCCCGACATCGCGATCATGATGGGCATCGGCAACGTGACCGAACTGACCGAGGCCGACACGAGCGGCATCAACGCGGTGCTGCTCGGCATGGCGGCTGAATTGCGCGTTGGCGCGGTGCTGGCGACGTCGGTGAGCCAGCATGCGCGGCGCGCGTTGCGCGAAGCCGATGTCGCGCGCCGCGTGATGCATGCCGCGCGCGATGCGCAGGTGCTGCCCAAGGGCATCAGCACCGAACTCGCGACGGTCCATGCGAAACGGCCGTTTCCGTACAGCGCCGAAGAAATCGACGAATTCGCGCGCGGCGTGCGCGACCCGAATTTCCGCGTGCAGATCAGCGCCGACGGCATTCACGTGTACAACCGCGACGGCCATCGTCGCGGCGACGATCCGTTCGCGCTGTACCCGCAGTTGAACCTCGAAACAGACGGCGGCCACGCGTTCTATATGGGCGTGCAGCTTGCGCGCGCCGAGATTGCATGGCGGCTCGGCAAGCGCTTCGATCAGGACCAGCCGCTCGACTGGGGCTGCGCGGTCGACCGGCCTGAAGAAGATCTCAGCGCATGGTGCGCGCCGGGCGAGACGCTGAAAAAGCGCTGAAACAGCAGCGCCATCACTGCATGGCGGCCACCCCCGCGGGTTCGTCGACAGTAGCCAGTTCGCCGCGCATGCCGCGGATCGCCTGCGCGCGATCGCCCGCACCGAACACGGCCGACCCGGCAACGAACACGTCCGCGCCCGCCGTGGCGACACGCGCGATGTTCGACGCCTTCACGCCGCCGTCCACTTCGATCAGCAAGGGCCGCCCGGTGCGCTGCATCGTCGTGTCGACGCGCTCGCGCAGCCGCCGCAGCTTGTCGAGCGTTTCGGCGATGAATGCCTGGCCGCCGAAGCCCGGATTCACCGACATCACCAGCACGACGTCGAGCATCTCCAGCACGTGATCGAGCGCCGCGAGCGGCGTGGCCGGATTCAGCGCCAGCCCCGCGCGCGCACCGTGCGAGCGGATCAGTTCGATGGTCCGATGCACGTGCAGCGTCGCCTCCGGATGAAAACTGATCAGGTTCGCGCCGGCCTCGGCAAACGCCGACACCAGCGGATCGACGGGCGTGGTCATCAGATGCACGTCGAACGGCAGCGTCGTGTACGGCCGGATCGCCGAGCACACGAGTGGGCCGACTGTCAGGTTCGGCACGTAGTGGTTGTCCATCACGTCCAGATGAATCCAGTCCGCGCCGGCCGCCGTCACGTCGCGAATCTCGTCGGCGAGCCGGGCGAAATCCGCCGACAGCAGCGACGGAGCAATCAGGAATTCGCGCATTGCATTCTCCGTGGCAGTGGCGTTAGTGGTAGCGGCTCGCCATCGTGTCGAGCGGCAGCGGCTTGATGCGCGCCGCCTGACCCGCGCAACCGAACGCCTCGAATCGCTCGACGCAGATCGCGCTCGCCGCGGCGGTGGCGGCCTTCAATGCCGCGCGCGGATCGAACTCCGCGCGCGCATTGGCGAGCGACTTGCGCATCGCGCCGCTCATCGCGAGACGGATGTCGGTGTCGATGTTGACCTTACGCACGCCCTGGGCGATGCCGCGGCGGATTTCGTCGACGGGCACGCCGTAGGTGGTCGGAATCTCGCCGCCATATTCGCGGATCACCGCGAGCCATTCCTGCGGCACCGACGACGAACCGTGCATCACCAGATGCGTGTTCGGAATGCGCGCATGGATATCGGCGATCCGGTCGATCGCGAGGATGTCGCCGGTCGGCTCGCGGCTGAACTTGTACGCGCCGTGCGACGTGCCGATCGCGATCGCGAGCGCATCGACGCCGGTCGCGTCGATGAAGCGCCGCGCTTCGTCCGGATCGGTCAGCAGGTGCTCGCGTGTGAGCTTGCCTTGTGCGCCGACGCCGTCCTCTTCGCCTGCCGTGCCGGTTTCGAGCGAACCGAGACAGCCGAGTTCGCCTTCCACCGACACGCCGACCGCATGCGCGGCGTCCACCACGCGTCGGCTCACCTCGACGTTGTAGTCGTACGCGGCGGGGGTTTTCTGATCGGGCAGCAGCGAGCCGTCCATCATCACCGACGTGAAGCCCGAGCGGATCGCCTGCTGACACACCGCGGGGCTCGCGCCGTGATCCTGATGCAGCACGAGCGGAATGTCCGGGTGCGCTTCGAGCGCGGCGAGCACCAGATGGCGCAGATACGGCTCGCCGGCGTACTTGCGCGCACCGGCCGACGCCTGCAGGATCACCGGGCTAGCGGTGGCCTCGGCCGCGCGCATGATCGCGTGAATCTGCTCCATGTTGTTGACGTTGAACGCGGGCACGCCGTAGTCGTGTTCGGCCGCGTGATCCAGCAGTTGCCGCAGGGTGATGAAGGCCATTGCGTGCTCCTCGAAATGAAATGAAATCTTGGCGAACGGCGGGCTCAACGCGCGCGGTCCGCGACGCGCCGCGCTTCGTCGAGCGCGAGCATGCGCAGCGCGTCGGCCATCGAGCGCGTGGCGGGTGCGTCAAGCGGTTGCGCGACTGCACTCATCGAATCTCTCCTTGCGAAATGAACCTCGATATCCGTCTGGTACCGCTCAGGCGCGCGAGCGTCGGTCGATCAGTTGCAGGATCATCGGCGTGAAGATCAGCTGCATCGCGAGTCCCATTTTGCCGCCCGGCACGACGATCACGTTCGGGCGCGACATGAACGAGTCGTGCAGCATCGTCAGCAGATACTGGAAATCGATACCCTTCGGCCGCGCGAAGCGGATCACGACGAAGCTCTCGTCCGGTTGCGGAATCTCGCGGGCGGTAAACGGATTCGACGTGTCCACGGTCGGCACGCGTTGGAAGTTCACATGCGTGCGCGAGAACTGCGGGCAGATGTAGTTCACGTAGTCGGGCATGCGCCGCAGGATCGTGTCGACCACCGCTTCGTGCGTGTAGCCGCGCATCGTCTGATCGCGGTGCAGCTTCTGGATCCATTCGAGGTTGATGATCGGCACGACGCCGATCAGCAGATCCGCATGCCGCGCGATATCGACCCTGTCGGTCACCGCCGCGCCATGCAGCCCTTCGTAGAACATCAGGTCGGTATTGGGCGCGACCTCCTCCCACGGCGTGAAGGTGCCGCCGTCCTGCTTGTACAGTTGCGCTTCGCCCGCGTCGTGCACGTAGTGGCGAAACTGCCCGCTGCCGTTTTCGCCGTAGCGCGTGAACAGCGTTTCGAGTTCTTCGAGCAGATTCGCTTCCGGCCCGAAGTGGCTGAAATTCGGCACACCGTCGCGTTCGCGCTCCTGCATCGCCGCGCGCATGCCGTTGCGGTCGTAGCGATGGAACGCGTCGCCTTCGACGATCTGCGCATTGATGTGCTCGCGTCTGAAGATATGCGTGAAACTCTTCATGACGGTGGTGGTGCCGGCGCCGCTCGAGCCGGTCACCGCGATGATCGGATGTTTGACTGACATGCGTTTGTCTCCGGATGACTGTGTTCTGTGCGCTGAGTGCGCCGTCAGTCGCTGATCACGCCGTGAAATCCGGCAGGAACAACGAGCGCGTGCCGAACAGCGGCGACGTGAACGGCTTGTCCTCGCCGCGGTCGTATTCGCCGTGATAGCGCGCAATGCGCTCGACCTCGTTCTTCGAGCCGAGAATCACCGGCACGCGGCCGTGCAGCGCGCGCGGCGCGACGTCGAGAATGCGTTCCCGGCCGGTGATCGCGAGGCCGCCCGCCTGCTCCACGAGGAAGCTCATCGGGTTCGCTTCGTAGAGCAGGCGCAGGCGTCCTTCCATTGCCGGCGTTTTCGAGTCGCGCGGATACATGAACACGCCGCCGCGCATCAGGATGCGATGCACTTCCGCGACCATCGACGCGATCCAGCGCATGTTGAAGTCGCGCGCGCGGCAACCGCTGCGGCCGTCCTTGCACTCCTGCACGTAGCGGCGCACGGGCGGCTCCCAGAAGCGCTCGTTCGATGCGTTGATCGCGAACTCGCCGGTTTCCTCCGGAATCCGGATGTTCGAATGCGTGAGCACGAAGTTGCCGATGTCGCGCTCCAGTGTGAAGCCATGCGTGCCATTGCCGACCGACAGCACCAGCATGGTCGACGGTCCATACACGGCA
The DNA here is from genome assembly GCF_014200875.1 of Paraburkholderia sp. HC6.4b. Lineage (NCBI taxonomy): Bacteria > Pseudomonadati > Pseudomonadota > Betaproteobacteria > Burkholderiales > Burkholderiaceae > Paraburkholderia > Paraburkholderia sp. HC6.4b. The sequence continues at coordinate 27,234 of NZ_JACHDC010000029.1, read as the reverse complement.
TAGCCGGCCGCGACCTGTTCGCAGCCCGGCCGCAGGAACGCGGCTTCGCTGCTTGCATCCTCTGCCGGGTCGCGCGTGCGCAGCACCGAGAAGATCGAGCCGACCACGCCGTTGATGTCGATATTCGACGAGCCGTCGAGCGGATCGAACGCGAGCAGATACTCGCCGCGCGGATAGTCCAGCGGAATCGCGTAGACGTGCTCCATTTCCTCGGACACCATCGCTGCCAGCAAGCCGTCCCACTCGCATTGCTGCACGAAGATCTCGTTGCTCGAGACGTCGAGCTTCTTCTGTTGCTCGCCGTGCGTGTTGAGCGTTTGCGCGGAACCGTAGTTGCCGCCTAGCGCGCCCTTGGTCAGCATCGCCGAGATCGACTTGATGGCCGCCGCTACGTCGATCAGTAGCGCGGAGAGTCCTGCAGTGTCGCGCGTGTCGTCCGTACACGGCGGGCGATCGAGCGTGTCGATCAGGAACTTCGAAAGTGTCGTGCGTCCGTCCTGCATGGCGTTCTCCGTCGATGGTGTCGTGATTCAGCCCGGCGGCGCCGTGACGGCGCGCGCGGTGGAAGGCGAATGCGAGGACTGCGGCGGCGCGTCGAACACGCGGCTCGCGCGCACGTCGGCGGCATCGATCAGCGTCAGCGTGGCAACGTCGACCGGCTCACCGCCTTGCAAGGCGCTCGCGAACAGGCGGTTCGCCTGGCGCAGCCGCGCGCGGTCGAGCGCGTTGCGCACCGAGCGCGCGTTGGCGAAATTCGGCTGGCGGATGCGGCGCGCCAGATAGTCGGCGAACGCGCGGCGCGACGCGGCATCGAAGCGGTAATGCATGGCGCCGAGCATCCGCTCGGCGATTTCGAGCAACTCCGTTTCCTCGTAATCGGGAAACGTAATGTGATGCGCGATGCGCGAGCGGAAACCCGGATTGCTCTCGAAGAACACTTCCATTCGCGACGCGTAGCCGGCCAGAATCACGACCAGGTCGCTGCGCTGGTTCTCCATCGTCTGCAACAGGATTTCGATCGCTTCCTGGCCGTAGTCGCGCTCGTTCTCCGGGCGATACAGGTAATACGCTTCGTCGATGAACAGCACGCCGCCCATCGCGCGCTTGAGCACGTCGCGCGTTTTCGGCGCGGTGTGGCCGATGTACTGGCCGACCAGATCGTCGCGTGTGACCGACACCAGATGATTGCGGCGAATGTAGCCGAGCCGGTGCAACACTTCCGCCATGCGCAGCGCAACCGTCGTCTTGCCGGTGCCGGGGTTGCCGGAGAAGCACATATGCAAGGTCGGCGCGCCGCCCGCGAGACCCAGCGAAGCCCGCGCGCGCTCGACCAGCAGATGCGCGGCGACTTCGCGAATGCGCGTTTTCACGGGCGCGAGCCCGACCAGATCGCGATCGAGTTCGCCGAGCACGTCGCCGATGCCCGAGTCGCGGTACAGCGCCGCGAGGTCGATGTGGGGCGCGGCGGCGTCGCTGCGCGCGGTGGACGCGGGCAGTGCGTCCACGATGGCGGCGTCTGTCATGGTTCCTCCTCGCTGCGGGTCGTCGTGTGCGTTGTTGCGCGATCAGCGGCGTCAGCCCGCCGCGCCGTAACGCTCGCCCGCTGGCCGGTCGCCCGCGTAGCCCGTCATGCTGTAGCGCTGCGTGCGCCCCTGCGCGTCCTGCCGCAACAGCCGGAAGCCCGGCTCCCCGTCCGGCCGGTTGACGATGAACGACAGGCGCATCGTTTCGAAGGTGCGCACGGAGTCGAACGCGTTGACCTTGATGTAGTGCTGCGGCCGCGCCTCGCGGCAAGCCCTGACCTCCTGCAACACGCCGGCCGCGTCGTGCAGGTCGAACATCGGCAGACCCCACATTTCCCAGTAGGTGTTGCGCGGATGCGGGTCGTCGGTGAATTCGACCGAACAGGCCCAGCCCTGGCGCAGCGCGTAGTCGATCTGCAGGCCGATTTCCTCGTCGGTCAGCTCGGGCAGAAAAGAAAACGTTCCTTGAGTAATACGCATGACGAACCTCGTGGATGGATGTCGCGTTCGGAACGGCGTCAACGGTGCCCCGCGCGGTGCCGTTGCACCGCGTCGCGGATGCGCTCGTGAGGCGCTCGCGGGAAAAGCTCGGCGTGGCTAGGCCGCCGTCGGCGTGGCGGCGAAATCGGGCGTATCGGTCGATGCGTAGTTGAAGCTCACGTCGCGCCACGTATCGAGCGCCTGCTTGAGCGGCGTGCACCAGCGCGCGGCGGCTTCGAGCACGTCGGGCCCTTCGCGCAGAATGTCGCGACCTTCGTTGCGCGCCTTCACCATCGCTTCGAGTGCGACGCGGTTCGCGGTCGCGCCGGCCTGGATGCCGGCCGGATGGCCGATCGTGCCGCCGCCGAACTGCAGGATCGCGTCGTCGCCGAACAGATCGAGCAGCTGATGCATCTGCCCCGCGTGAATCCCGCCCGAGGCGACCGGCATCACCTTGCGCAAGCCGGCCCACGGCTGGTCGAAGAAAATGCCGCGCGACAGATCGACCGCGTTGTGCGCGTCGCGGCACACGTTGTAGTAGCCCTGCACCGACAGCGGATCGCCTTCGAGCTTGCCGACCGCGGTGCCCGCATGCGCGTGATCGACGCCCGCCATGCGCAGCCATTTGGCGATCACGCGAAACGAGATGCCGTGGTTGCGTTGCCGCGTGTAGGTGCCATGCCCCGCGCGATGCAGATGCAGGATCATGTCGTGCCTGCGGGCCCAGCGCGACATCGACTGGATCGCGGTCCAGCCGATCACGAGGTCGATCATCACGATGCACGAGCCGAGCTCCTTCGCGAATTCGGCGCGCTCGTACATGTCCTCCATCGTGCCGGCCGTCACGTTCAGATAGTGCCCTTTGAGCTCGCCAGTCTCCGCCTGGGCGCGGTTCACCGCCTCCATCGCGAACAGGAAGCGGTCGCGCCAGTGCATGAACGCCTGCGAGTTGATGTTCTCGTCGTCCTTCAGGAAGTCGAGGCCGCCGCGCAGGCCTTCGTAGACCACCCGTCCATAGTTTTTGCCCGACAGACCGAGCTTCGGCTTGACCGTGGCGCCGAGCAGCGGCCGACCATACTTGTCGAGCCGTTCGCGCTCGACGACGATGCCGGTCGGCGGCCCCTGAAACGTCTTCAGATAAGCGACGGGAATGCGCATGTCTTCGAGCCGCAAGGCCTTCAGCGGCTTGAAGCCGAACACGTTGCCGATGATCGACGCGGTCAGGTTCGCGACCGAGCCCTCTTCGAACAGATCGAGTTCATAAGCGATATACGCGAAGTACTGCGGCTCGTCGGCGCGAGACACCGGCACCGGCTCGACGCGATACGCCTTCGCGCGATACATGTCGCAGGCAGTGAGCCGGTCGGTCCACACCACCGTCCACGTCGCGGTCGAGGATTCGCCGGCCACCGCGGCCGCTGCTTCCTCGGGTTCGACACCGGGTTGCGGCGTGATGCGAAACAGCGCGATCACGTCGGTGTCTTTCGGTTCGTAGTCCGGTTGCCAGTACCCCATCTCGCGGTATTTCATCACGCCCGCCGCGTACCGTTCGCGCGGATTGTGCGGATCGCGCGCTTGAGGTTCGGGCTGGATCGGCGGTTGACTGAAATCGTTCATGACGTGTCCTCGAAGGTGGCAAGCGCACTGCCGGAAGAACGAAGCGCTTGAGTTGCACTGTAGGCACGGACACGCCCAAGGTGAATTCACGATTTTATTTGGCAGACTTAACGGATCGGTTATCGCTATCACATCGTGAGGTTCTTTTTCGAGCCGTGCGACGCGAATCGGAGCAGAATGTGTTGGTGAGCGAGGCGGGCGCGGCGTGACAGCGCAATCGAATTAGCGAATCGCGATGGCACACTTTGCTTCGTTTTCGCCACACCGCGCGGCTCTTTGCGTCTGGCAACCCGCGCGAGCGCCACGGCGTGGCGCAATTCGCCGGGTGCTGTATTGGCCGTCGAATGCACGCACGCCTGGCCGGCCGGAACGCGCATGGGCACGGAGCTTGCATGATGCCGGCTGCCGTCGACACCGGGCATCACGCCGGGCCGGCGGCGCAACGCTGTTCCACCCGCTGTTTCAACCGAAGGAGAAAGCACGTATGCAATGGACGACTCCGAGCTACACCGACGTACGCCTCGGTTTTGAAATCGTGATGTATGTCGCTACGCGTTAAGCCCGCAACCGGGCCGCACGCCGCGGCCCCCTTGCGGTTCCCGTTTGTGTTTGACCTCTGCTGACGGCCGGCCTTCCGGCGCTGTCGGGACACGCGTTCCCAGCCATGATCCACGAAACGATCGTCACCACGGCAGCGTGCGATGGCCGTCCTCATATCGCGCCAATGGGCGCGCGCCACGAGGGTGAGCGCATCATCCTTGCGCCGTTCCGTCCGTCGGTCACGCTCGACAACGTGATCGCGACGCGCGCGGCGGTGCTGAACTTCACCACCGACGTGCGTATCTTCGCGGGCTGCGTCACGCACTGCGCAACCGATTGGCCGACCGTGGCCACGAACCGCGTGCCGAGCGTACGTCTGGCCGAGTCGCTGGCCCACGCCGAGCTCGAACTCGACGAGCTGCGCGACGACGCCGAGCGCCCGGTGCTGGTGATGAAGTGCGTGCACCGTGAAAACCACGCGCCGTTCGCGGGCTTCAATCGCGCGCAGTCGGCGGTCGTGGAAGGCGCGATTCTGGTGAGCCGGCTCTTCATGCTGCCGGCCGACAAGGTCGATCGAGAAATGGCGTATCTGCAGATCGCGATCGACAAAACCGCCGGCGACAACGAGCGCACCGCATGGAGCTGGCTCGTCGCCGCGATCGCGCGATATCGCGCGAGCCTCGAAGACGCGGCGCATCAGGCCGCCGCTTCGGCCCATCACTGAAAACCCTTCCTTCCGCGGAGAACCCCGATGACCGCATTGCTCGCGAGCGTCCGCTCGGCTGACGAAGCATTCGACGCCGCCCGCGCCGGCGCCGAGCTGATCGACCTGAAAGAGCCGGACGACGGCGCGCTCGGCGGCCTGTCGATCGGCGCCATCACGACCATCGCGCAACAACTTCGCGCGCGCTACCCGGTCAAGCCGATCAGCGCAGCGATCGGCGACGTGCCGGCCGACGCGTTCGACGAGATCGCCGCGCGCGTGATCGACGTCAGCGATGCCGGCGTCGACTATGTGAAGGTCGGCGTCGCGCGCGGACCGGCCGCGCGCCGCTGCCTCGAGCAGCTCGCGAATCTGCCGGCTAGCGTCGTGCCGGTGCTGCTATGCGACGGCGGCATGGACGACGAGCTGGTCAGCCACACCGCGGCGCTCGGGTTCGCCGGCCTGATGTTCGATACCGCGAGCAAGGACGGCGGCACGCTGTTCGATCACGTCGATGTCGACTCGCTCGCGCGCTGGTTGCGGCTCGCGCGTCAGCGCGGCGCGATGGCGGGCATCGCAGGTGCGCTCGGCTGGGCGCAACTGCCGCAGATCCGCGCGCTGGCGCCCGACGTGGCCGGTTTTCGCACCGCGCTGTGCGCCGACGGGCGCCGCTCGCGGCTCGACCCCGAGCGCGTCGCGCAATGGGCGAGCGCGTTGCATCGGCCAGCTGGAGAGATTCGCGTCGATGGCGCGGCGCCGTTGCCGGGCTCGACCAACGCGACGCGGGTGTAGCAGCCGCTCACATCACCGGAATATTCAGCAAACGGTCGCGCATCAGCGCGACGTTGCTCTTGTCGAGCAATTCGACCACATAGTTCGCATCGTTCACGTAGTCGACGAACTTGCGGTCGATCACCCCCGACGCGGCCAGCGTTTCGAGCGGATCGTCGACGGCGATCGGACAGGATTTGACGACGACCAGCCGCTCCGCGTTGAGCATCGTCGATAGCCAGGCGGCGAGGCTGTCCGAGGTCGTGTCCCAGTTGCTCATCGCGTCGGGCGTGTCGCGCATCAGCGCGGTCGGCGCCCACACGGCGACGTGACCGTCACGCAGGGTGCGGCGAATCTTCGCCTCGCTCGACGCGATCACCAGTTCGGGCGAAACGCCCTGCATCAGCAGCGCATATTGCGTCATCGCGAGCAGACACATGTTGTGCGCGGCCAGATCGTCGAAGTTCCACTCGCCCTGGTACTGGCGGACCTTGTCCGCGAAATCGCCGCCGCCGGGCACGATCACGACCCGTCCGCCGCCGACTTCGCATAGCTCACTGAGCCAGTGGCGCAGTGCCGGGTCGTGACTCAGGCTGCCTCCGATCTTGACCACCCACATGACTGTTGCCCTCGTGTCCAGTTGAGTGCCCGGCCGGGTCGCGTCGTTTCGCAACCTCGTTCATCACCGAACTTGTCCCGCTCGCCATATCGTGTCCCCTGCCCCTCTTTGCGCTACTCGTGCGCCGGCGCGCCGCGTCCCCGGATTGCGCGCCGCGCCTCTCAACTCATGCCGCGCGCGCCGCGATACCACGCGCGCCGCGCCGTTGGGCGCCCGGCTCGCGCGCCGCGAGCAGCGCGACCGCCACGCTCGGCGCGCAGGTCGCCGCCCATGCCGCGCAAGCATCGGGCACGCCCGCCAACGCGCCGAAATCGATATAGCCGCGCGCCTCGTCGCGCGCCAATGCGGCGACGAGGAAGCGGCCGCAGCCGGCGCCCACCAGCGGCGCGGCCGCGAGCACTGGCTGCGCGGCAACCACGCGCATCAGGTTCGCGCCGATTTCGCGCACCTGCAGCGCGCGCCAGCGCCGCGCAAAGTGCAGCCATTCGACGTCCGACGCGTCGTGCGCGTCGTGCCCGATCATGCGCGCGAGCCGCGCGCGGCTCGCCGCCTGCGTCTTCGGCCCCTGGTCGGCGCTCGGCTGCACGTCGTGCAGCGGGTCCAGTTCGCCGGTCAGCCGGTAGACGTCGGCGGTCGTGGCAAACCATTCGTTCATCACGTTCAGCATGGCGCCGCCGAATTCGATCCGCTGCGCGACGCCGCACAACGGCGTGCGCACGACGCCGTGATACACGAGTTCGCCGGTCGCGAGCCGGCCCGCATCGGTCGCGGCACGCGCGACGACGCGGCCGTCGACGATCGGAATGATGTCGGTGGTGGTGCTGCCGATGTCGATCAGCAGCGCGTTCGCCATGCAGGTAGCGACCCAGCTCGCGGTCGCGAGCCAGTTCGCCGACGCGACGTGACGCCAGCCGGCCGCGCAGTCGGCGGCGGCGAGCCAGCCGGCGGCGCCGGCGTAGAAACGCAGTGATGGACCGAGCCGCTGCGCGAGCGCGGCCACGATCGCGCGCACGCCTTCGGCGCGATCCGCGAACAGGTCGACCATCTCGCCGGTCATCGTCACCGCATGCTGCGCGGCGTCCGTGCGGGCCTGCGGCCAGCGCTCGAAGACGAGGTCGATCGCGCGGTGCAGATGGTCGAGCCCCTGCCAAAGCGGACACGGCCATTGCACGACGTCCAGCACGGCGTCGCTGCCGTCGACGAGCGACACCTTCACGTGCGCGCCGCCGACGTCCCAGCCGAACCGCGCCGCCGGGTTCGAACGGGCGGGGCTCAAGGGCGCACCTCGTACGTCGCCGAATTGGCGCGCGCCGCGCCGCAGCGCTCGATGCGCACGCCATGCGCGGCCAGCAGCGCGCGCGTCAGGCCGCTGCCGCGCGCCGCCGACAGCCCCGCATAAGCGACCGTCAAACGCGGATTCACTTCGATCACGACCGGCCCGAGTTGCGGATGCCACACGACATCGATGCCGACGAAGCCGCGCAAACCCGGGATGGCCCGCGCGACGCGATGCGCGAGCGTGTCAAGCGCGCGGCCCATGTCGCTGTGCTGGTCGATCTGATCGACCAGCACGCCGTCGAACTCGACGATCCGCGCAACATCACCCGACGCGTCGTCGCCGCTCAGCCCGATCTGCTGACGATTGATGCTGAGGAGCTTGGTGGCGTCGCCGCGGCAGATCAGCGACAGGCTCAACGGCTCGCCATCGACCCACGCCTGCAGCACCGGATTGCGCGCCGCCGCCGCGCGCGCCTCGTACTCGGCGCAGGCATCGGCGAAGCGCTCGTACACGATCGTGTCGAGGCCGCCCGCGCCGTCGTCCGGTTTGACCACCCAGCGGCCGTCGTGCTGCGCGGCTGAGCCGCCGGGTTCGAGCGCCGGCGTCGTGGCAATGCCATGCGCGGCAAGACACGCCGCCGTCGCGCTCTTGCTCGACGCGACGCGGATCGCTTCCTTCGCGCAGCCGAGCCAGCGCGCGGTACCGACCGCATCGTGAAAGCGCAGCAGCAGCCCGTCGCATTCCGGCGCGACGACCCACGCGTAATCGTGCTCACGCGCCGCGCGCGCGACGAACGCCGTCATCGATTCGCCGGGCGCGGCCATACAATGGGCCTCGCCCGCCCCTGGCGTTTCGAAGCGCGAGGTCGCGAACGTGACCTGCACGCCGTCGAGTTCACGCAGAGCGTCGACCAGCGCGTCGCGCATCACGCGTCCTTCGACGATCAGCGCGCTCAAATCGGCGAGACTGCCCGGGCCGGCGAGCTGGGGGTCGATGCCGCCGCCGGTGAGATACTCGTAGACAAAGATTCTGGTCAAAGGAAAGCCCCCTATGCAGGTGATACCTGTTCTCGATCTGCTCGACGGCCAGGTCGTACGCGCGGTGCGCGGCGAGCGGAGCGCCTATCGGCCCATCCAGTCCCGCCTCGTCGCGACGAGCGACCCACTTGCCACCGCCCGCGCGCTGCTCGAAGCCAGCGGCGCGCGCACGCTCTATATCGCCGATCTCGGCGCCATCCTGCAGCGCGGCGCGCATGCTTCGACGCTCGCCGCATTGCGGGCCGCGCTGCCCGGCATCGAACTGTGGCTCGACGCGGGTTTCGCGGACTACCCGTCGATGCGCGCGCTATTCGAGCGCATCGACGACGCCATCGATCAACACGACAGCCCTGCTGCCGCTTCCCACCTCGCGACTCTCGTGCCTGTGTTCGGCTCGGAGACGCTGCGCGATATCCACGCACTGCACGCGGCTCAGCGCGCCGGCCTTGCGCCGATCCTGTCGCTCGATCAGCGGGCGGGCGAACTGCTCGCCGCGGCCGCGCTCGACCGCTCGTCGGCGTGGTGGCCGCCGCGCGTGATCGCGATGACGCTCGACCAGGTCGGCAGCTACGCCGGCCCCGATCTCGCGACGTTCGAGCGCGTGCGCGCGCAAGCCGCCGCGCACACCACGCTGATCGGCGCGGGCGGCATCCGCAATCGCGACGATCTGGCCGCCGCGGCCGGCACCGGCGCAAGCGCCTGGCTGGTGGCGTCCGCGCTGCACGATCGACAGATCGACTGCGCGCATTCCGATTCCGCGTAGGCCTTCCATACAATTTCCATGCCACGCGTTCTGACAGCGCTGTCGGTAAACGCAACGCAAGCCGGACTGTTCGCGCGTGACACTCTGCTTGACACTCTGCTCCAGAACGGCACACATTTTGTATGGCGCGGTGGGCCTTTGACGCGCGCGCCGACGCAGGATCAGGCACGCTTACCGCAGGGTCGAAAGGTCGGCATGGAGCTTGCTAAACCTGCCCCATGCATAGCCCCTCCATCGATCCATCGACCCCCAGCCCGAGCGCAACGCGCGCCGCGGCGCTCACACGCGACTGGATCTGTCCGTTCTGCCCTTTGCTGTGCGACGACCTGGCCGCCGCTGCCCACGACGACGGCACGCTCGATGTGCCGGACACCGAATGTTCGCGGCTCGCTCACGCGCTCGCGCAGTACGGCGCGACGGACGCGCAATGCACTTGCACCGTCGATGGCAACGAAGTGGACAAGGATGCCGCGCTGGCGAGCGCCGCGCAGTTGCTCGCGAACGCGCGCCGCCCATTATTCGGCGGCCTCGCCACCGACGTCGCCGGCACCCGCGCGCTGTATCCGCTTGCCGCCGCCTGCGGCGCGATCCTCGATCATCTGCACGGCGATGCGCTGACGCCCGCGACGCTCGCTTTGCAAGACCGTGGCTCGTTCTTTACGACGCTCTCCGAAGTGCGCGCGCGCGCCGACCTGCTGGTGTTCTTCGGCTGTCAGCCGTCGCGGCGCTATCCGCGCTTTTTCACGCGCGCCCTGGCGGGCACCGAACTCGCGCGCGAGCTGGTCTTCGTCGGCTGCGAAGCGGACCCGGCCGCAGCCGGCTTCGCGCAAACGCGCATCGACACGCTGCTGCCGGACACCGATCCGTACGACACGCTCGCGCTGTGGTCAGCGCTCGCGGAAGGACGCGACGCCGCCGCGCTCAGCCACGGCGATGGCAGCGCAGCCAACGTGGCAACCGCGCTCGCGTCGTTGCACGCACGCATCGCCGGCGCGCGCTATACGGTGGTCGTCTACGAACCGGCCGCACTGCCCGCGCCGCACGCGGCGCTGCTGATCGAAGCGCTGAACCGGATCGTGAAGGCCGTGAATCGCACGACGCGCGCGGCATGTCTCGCGCTCGGCGGCGACGACGGCGCGTTGACGGTCAATCAGACCGTCACGTGGCTGTCCGGCTTGCCGCTGCGCACACGCGTGTCGATGCCGGCGCACGCCGCGGGCACCGCGCCGCTCGATCACGATCCGTACCGCTATCGGACGGCTCGGCTGCTCGCCGAACGCGAAGTCGATGCGCTGCTGTGGATCGCGGGCTTCGCGCCGCACGCGTGGCCGGCGTCGCTCGATCCCGCGCTTGCCCTGATCGTGCTGGGTCATCCGGCGCTCGCCGATGCCGCGAGGGCACGCGGCGCGAACACCGTGTTCGTGCCGGTCGCGACACCGGGCGTCGATAGCGGCGGGCATCTGTTTCGCATCGACGGCACGGTCGTGATGCCGCTCACCGCCGCGCGTGGTGCCGCGCTGGAGTCGGTGGCGTCGATTGCCGCGAAGTTGAGCGGGCGATTGAGCGGGCAACTGAGCGAACGCTCGAGTACGCGCGAGGATCAGCCATGACTCTCGTCCGGCTCAAGGGCGGCACGGTGTTCGACCCGATCCACAACGTCAACGGCGAGCGCCGCGACCTGACGTTCCGCGACGGCCGCATCGTCGACATGGCCGCCACCACGCCCGTCGATCGTGAATACGACGCGACCGGCATGATCGTGATGGCGGGCGGCATCGACCTGCATTCGCATATCGGCGGCGGCAAGACCAATCTGTCGCGCCTGCTGCTGCCCGAGGACCATCGCGCCGATGCGCGGGGCGCCCATGCGCCGCGCGAGGCCGCCTACGAAGCCGCGCGCGACGACAACGGCCGCTACCTGCGCCTGCCGTCGTGCGGCGTCTGCACGCCGGGCACGCTCGCGACCGGCTACCGCTACGCCGAAATGGGCTACACGGCCGCGTTCGAGCCGGCGATGATGCCGTCCAACGCGCGCCACACGCACCTCGAAATGGGCGACACGCCGATCATCGATCACGGCGCGTACGTGATGCTCGGCAACGACGAGCTGTTCCTGCGGATGCTCGCCGCGCGCGACGACTTCGAACGTCTGCGCGATTACGTCGGCTGGACGATCGACGCGAGCAAGGCGCTCGGCGTCAAGGTGGTGAACCCCGGCGGCATCTCGGCGTTCAAGTTCAACCAGCGCTCGCTAAACGTCGACGAGCCGCACGCGCACTACGGCATCACGCCGCGCGACGTGCTGCGCACGCTGACGCGCGCGCTGACCGAGCTGCGCGTGCCGCATCCGCTGCACGTGCACACGAGCAACCTCGGCGTGCCCGGTAACCTCGCCTCGACCATCGCGACGATGGACGCCGCCGACGGTCTGCCGATCCATCTGACGCATATCCAGTTTCACAGCTATGGCACCGAGGGTTCGCGCAAGTTTTCGTCGGGCGCGCGGCAGATTGCCGAGGCCGTGAACGCGCGGCCGAACGTGTCGATCGACGTCGGCCAGATCATCTTCGGACAGACCGTCACGGCCTCCGGCGACACGATGATGCAGTTCCGCAACGCGCCGCTCGCGCGGCCGCACAAGTGGGTGGTGGGCGATATCGAGTGCGACGCGGGTTGCGGCGTGCTGCCGTTCCGCTATCGCGAACAGAGCTACGTGAACGCGCTGCAATGGATCATCGGCCTCGAAATCTTCCTGCTCGTCGACGACCCGTGGCGCGTCGCGATGACCACCGATCATCCGAACGGCGGACCGTTCACGAGCTATCCGCATCTGATTCGCCTGCTGATGGACAAGCCGTTTCGCGATGAGCAACTGGCGAAGCTGCATCCCGAGGCGCAGGTCGCCAGCGCGCTGCCGGAGCTCAAGCGCGAATTCTCGCTGTACGAGATCGCGATCATCACGCGCGCCGGTCCCGCGCGGCTGCTCGGTCTGCGCGATCGCGGCCATCTCGGCGCGGGCGCGGCGGCGGACATCGCCGTCTATCGCGACGAGCCGGACCGCGAGCGGATGTTCACGTCGCCGGCCTATGTGTTCAAGGACGGCGAACTGGTCGCGCGCGACGGCACGCTGGTCGCGACGCCGACGGGCGGTATCCATTTCGTCGCGCCGCAATTCGATCGCGGCATCGAGACAACGCTGCGCGCGTATAGCGACGCGAACCTCGCGAGCAACTTCGCCCACGCCGCGATCAGCGACGACGAAGCCTGCCGCTGCTGCCGCGGCGGACGGCTATTGCCCGTCGAATGTCTAACCTGACGCGTCCACGATGAACGCTCCCGCCCCGCTCGACATCAACGGCACCGCGATCGACGCGACCTTCGCCGAAGCCTTTCCGATGAAGGCGACCCGGCTCGTGATCACCGCGCACACGCCGACGTGGGCGATGCACGCGGCGAACTCGCTGGCGGGCTTCGCGACCTCGGTGATCGGTTGCGGCTGCGAGGCGGGCGTCGAGCGTGCGCTCGCGCCCGCTGCCACGCCCGACGGCCGGCCCGGCGTCGCGGTGCTGTTGTTCGCGGTGTCGTCGAAGGAGCTCGCCAAGCAGATCGGGCGGCGCGTCGGCCAGTGCGTGCTCACCTGTCCGAGCACGGCCGTCTACGGCGGCATCGATCCGGCCACGAGCCGCGCGCCGCTGTCGGACCCGGCGCCGCTTGGCAGCGGGCTGCGCTTTTTCGGCGACGGCTGGCAGATCGCGAAGATGATCGACGCGGGGAACGGACCCACGCGTTACTGGCGCGTGCCGGTGATGGACGGCGAGTTCGTCTGCGAAGACATGGCGGCGACGGTCAAGGCCGTCGGCGGCGGCAACCTGCTGCTGCTCGCGCGCGACCTCGGCGCCGCGCTCGCGGCGGCCGAAGCCGCGGTCGCCGCGATGCGCCGGCTGCCGAACGTGATCATGCCCTTTCCCGGCGGCATCGTGCGCTCGGGCTCGAAGATCGGCTCGAAGTACGCGGGCGCGACCGCGTCGACCAACGACGCGTTCTGCCCGAGCCTGATCGGCCTCGCGCGGCGCAGCGAGTTGAGCGCGGACGTTGGCTGCGTGCTGGAAATCGTCATCGACGGTCTGACCGACGCCGACGTCGGCGCGGCGATGACGGCCGGGATCGGCGCGGCCGCCGGACTCGGCCGCGCGGCCGGCGTGCTGCGCATTTCGGCGGGCAACTACGGCGGCAAGCTCGGGCCGTACCACTTTCATCTGCACGAACTGGCGGCGGGGCTCAATGGGAGTCACGCATGAGCACGACCACGTTGCGCGTGAAGACACCACCCGGCTTTCGCGTCGATGCCGCAGCGCTGTCACCCTCGGCGCTGGCCAGCATGAGCGTGGCCGAGATCGAGCGCATCGTGCTGCCGGCCGGCAACGAGCGCTGCGTGGTCGGCGACGTCTTCGAGGTTTCGCGCGACGACGCGCCTGCGTCCGGCGACGACATGGCGACGCTGCTGATCGACGACGCCGCGCGGTGGCTGGACCGGCTCGGCGCGCAGATGGACCGCGGACGGCTCGTCGCGCGCGGCTCGGTCGGCGACTACAGCGGCTTCAGAATGAGCGGCGGCTTGCTTGAAATCGACGGCGACGCGGGGCACTTCACCGGCTGCGAAATGCGCGGCGGACGCGTGACGGTGCGCGGCGACAGCGGCGACTTCGCCGCCGGCGCACTGACGGGCGATATGGAAGGCATGAGCGGCGGCACGCTGACGATCCACGGCAACGCCGGCGCGCGGCTCGCCGACCGGATGCGCCGCGGCCTCGTGCTGGTCGGCGGCAACGCGGGCGACTTCGCGGCGTCGCGGCTGGTGGCGGGAACCGTCGGCGTGGCGGGGCAACTGGGCGCGCATTATGCCTATGCAATGAGGCGTGGCACGCTGCTGCTCGCGCAACGGCCAGAGCCACTGCCGCCCCCTACTTTCACCGGCGGCGGACACGGTTTCGACGTATTCTGGTCATTGCTCATACGCAGTCTCGCGGCCGAAATCGCGCCGTTTTCGCAGTGGCGCGCGGACCGTCTGCCGGTCCGTTTCACGGGCGACCTCGCGGTCGACGGCCGCGGTGAAATACTGATCGCCGGCTGAACCAGCTATGTCAGCCGCGACTGAAACGGTGTTCGGCAAAAAAGAAACGTCCCGCAACGATGTTGCATGGAGACAGGGCATGAGGACAGCGGATTCTGCAAACGCGAAGCCTGATATCGACGTCAACGCAAATGCCAGCGCCGGCGGCCCGCGCTATGCCGGGCTGCTGATCGCGCTGCACTGGCTGATCGCGCTCGGCATCGTCGGGCTGCTCGCACTCGGGCTTTATATGGTCGGCTTGCCGAAGGGCTTGCCCGTCAAGGCGACGCTGATCAATCTGCACAAGTCGCTCGGACTGACGGTTTTCCTGCTGGTGCTTTTGCGCATCGTCGCGCGGCTGGTCCTTCACCGGCCTCCGCTGCCGCCGATGCCACCGTGGCAACGCGCCGCCGCGCGCACTACGCAGGGTCTTTTATATGTCGGCATGGTGGCGATGCCGCTTGCCGGGTATCTCGGCTCGTCGTTCAACACCTACGGCACGCGCTTCTGGGGCATCCTGCTGCCGAAGTGGGGCTGGGACGACGCGCATCTGCGCGCGCTGTTCTTCGGCCTTCACCACGCCATCGGCTTCGCGCTGATTGCGCTGATCGTGCTGCACGTGGCGGGCGCGTTCAAGCATCAGTGGATCGATCGCGACAACCTGCTCGCGAGGATGCTGCCATGACGATGCGAGGCTTATCGCGCCACACGCAGGCAGCCGCCGCGCTCGAAGTCCATACGCTGCGCACGCGCGATGGTCATCGCGTGTGGTATGCGCTGGCCGGCGCGCGCGACGGCGTGCCGGTCGCGGTGCTGCACGGCGGCCCAGGCAGCGGCAGTCAGCCCGGCGTGCTGCGGCTGTTCGATCTGCAGCGCTTTCGCGTCGTGCTGATCGACCAGCGCGGCACCGGTGCCTCGACGCCGCACGGCAGCGTGCGCCACAACCGCACCGACTATCTGATCGCCGATCTCGAAGCGATTCGCGCGCGGCTCGGCTTCGCGCGCTGGGGCGTGCTCGGCGGATCGTGGGGCGCGGCGCTCGCGCTCGCTTATGCGGGGCAGTGTCCGCGGTCGGTGACGGGCGTCGTGCTGCGCGGCCTGTTCCTGACCTCCGCGCGCGAAGTGCGCGGTTTGTTCATCGCGTCACGCAAGCGCGCGCCGCGTGCGTGGTCGAGACTGCGTGCCGCTGCTCGCTGCGAGCAGCCCGCGACACTGGCCGCGCGTTGCGGTGACACCTTGCAATACGGCGCGAATGAAGCGCGGCAACGCGCGCTCGCGCTGGCCTGGCGCGGCTATGAAAACGCGGTGCTCGCGAGCGCATCGCCGCGAGGCGCCGCACAACGACGTGCGAACCTGCGAAACCCACGCGAATCCCAACGCCACGCGCGCAAGCTGATCGGCAAATACCGGATTCAGGCGCACTACCTCGCGCATCGCTGCTGGCTCGGCGAGACGCGTTTGCTGTCGCTCGCGCGCCGCGCGGCGGCGGCCGGGGTATCGATTGCGGCCGTGCATGGTGGGCGCGATCCGGTGTGTCCGCGCGGCAATCTGCGACGTCTGTCGCGCGCGGTTCCGTCGGCGCGCGTCGAGTCTGTCAGCGCGGCGGGTCATCTGGCGAGCGACCCCGCGTTGCATGCATGCGTCGCGCGGGCGCTCACCGCGATGTTCACTCCCACCGTCGAAGAGGGGCGCAGCAGCATGCGTCGCGCGGCATGAAGATCAAGGTACTCGGCTCGTCGGCGGGCGGCGGCTTTCCGCAGTGGAACTGCAATTGCCGCAATTGCGACGGAGTGCGTCGCGGCACGGTGAAGGCGACGCGCCGCACGCAGTCGTCGATCGCGGTCAGCGCGAACGGCGAGGACTGGCTGCTCGTCAATGCATCGCCCGATCTGCTCGCGCAGATCGCCGCGCATCCCGAACTTCAACCAGCGCGGCGCGCGCGCGACAGCGGCATCGCCGCGGTGCTCGTGATCGACGCGCAGATCGACCACGTGACCGGCCTCTTGATGCTGCGCGAACGCGACACCCCGCTGCCGCTATACGCAACCGATGCGGTCTGGCAAGACCTCCGCTCCGGCTTTCCGGTCGCGCCGATCCTGTCGCACTACTGCGGAGTCGAGCACCGCCGGATCGCGCTCGACGGCGCGCCGCTCGCCGTCGACGCGCTGCCCGGCATCCGCATCGACGCGCTGCCGCTGTCGAGCAAGGCGCCGCCGTACTCGCCGCATCGCGATGCGCCGGAGCGCGGCGACAACATCGGACTCGTGCTGACGAACCTGCAATCGGGCCGGCGCGTGTTCTACGCGCCGGGGCTCGGCGCGATCGAGCCGCACGTGCTGGCGGCGATGCGCGAGGCCGATCTGCTACTCGTCGACGGCACGCTGTGGACCGGCGACGAAATGATCCGCCTCGGCCTGTCGAACAAGACCTCGGCGGATATGGGCCATCTGCCGCAGAGCGGCGCGGGCGGCATGATCGAAACGCTCGATTCGCTCGGCGCGAAACGCAAAGTGCTGATCCATATCAACAACACGAATCCGATCCTGATCGAAGACGGCCCCGAGCGGCGCATGCTGGGCGAGCATGGCATCGAGGTCGCGTACGACGCAATGAGCTTCGAGCTTTGAGGCGCGCAGTGAAGAGTACGGAGCGATGCGGTAACGAGGCGCGGCTGTGAACGACGATAAAACGGAGACGGCATGAACGCGAAAGACATTCAGGACACGACACCAACACGCGACGCGAGTACCACGGGAACTCAAGGCATCGACCGACCCGCCTGGAGCCGTGAAGAATTCGAGGCGCAGTTGCGCGCGAAGGGCACCGCCTATCACATCCACCATCCGTTCAACGTGAAGATGAATAGCGGCGGCTGCTCGCGCGAGCAGATTCGCGGCTGGGTCGCGAACCGCTTCTACTACCAGATCAATATTCCGCTGAAGGATGCGGCCGTGCTGTCGAACTGTCCGGACCGCGAGACGCGCCGCCGCTGGGTGCTGCGCATTCTCGATCACGACGGCTACGATGGCGCGGAAGGCGGCATCGAAACCTGGGCGCGTCTCGCGGATGCGGTCGGCCTCACACGCGACGAACTGTGGTCGCTCGAACACGTGACGCCGGGCGTGCGCTTCGCCGTCGATGCGTATGTGAATTTCGCGCGCCGCGCGCCGTGGCAGGAAGCGGTGTGCTCGTCGCTGACCGAAATGTTCGCGCCGCAGGTGCATCGCGACCGGCTCGCGAGCTGGCCCGAGCACTATCCGTGGATCGAAGCGGAGGGCCTCGCGTATTTCCGTTCGCGCATCTCACTCGCGCAGCGCGATGTGCAGCACGGACTCGAGGTCACGCTTGCCCATTTCACGCGACGCGATCAGCAGGAACGGGCGCTCGACATCCTGCAGTTCAAGCTCGACATTCTGTGGACCATGCTCGACGCGATCGAGAAGGCGTTTGCGCAATGAACGACTCGACACGCGCCGACCCCGCCACGCCGCTCGCGATCGCCAAGCCATTTCGCCTGCAATGGGAGCCCGCGCAGAACGCGCACGTGCTGCTGTACCCCGAGGGCATGGTGAAGCTCAATCAAAGCGCGGGAGAAATCCTCAAGCGCTGCGACGGCACACGCGACATCGATACGCTGATCGCCGACCTCGAACAGGCGTTCAACACGACTGGCATCGGCAGCGAGGTGCGGGCCTTCATCGCCGACGCGCATGGGCGCGGCTGGCTGGAGTAGCGCGATGACCGATCTTTCTCAACCTGCCTCTCAACCTGGCTCTCAACCCGGCGCGCAAGTGCAAAGCGACGCGGCCGCCGTCGTGCCGCCGCCGCTGTGGCTGCTCGCAGAGCTGACCTATCGCTGTCCGCTGCATTGCGCGTTCTGCTACAACCCGCTCGACTACACCGATCACAACCGCGAACTGACCACCGGGCAATGGCTCGACGTGCTGCGCGAGGCGCGCGCGCTCGGCGCGGTGCAGCTCGGCTTTTCGGGCGGCGAGCCGCTGGTGCGCGACGACGTCGAAGTACTCGTCGAAGAAGCGCACAGGCTCGGCTTCTACACGAACCTGATCACGTCGGGCGTCGGTCTCACCGATCAGCGCCTCGGCGATCTGAAGGCCGCCGGGCTCGATCACATCCAGCTGTCCTTCCAGGATTCGACGCAGCAGTTGAACGACTTCCTGAGCAGCACGCGCACCTTCGAGCTGAAGCAGCGCGTCGCCGTCGCGCTCAAGCGGCACGGCTTTCCTATGGTAATGAACTGCGTGCTGCATCGCTACAACCTGCCGCATGTCGACAAGATCATCGAGATGGCATTGGCTCTAGGCGCCGAATATCTGGAGCTGGCGAACACGCAGTTCTACGGCTGGGCGCGCGAGAACCAGGCGCAACTGATGCCGACGCAACAGCAGCTCGAAGAAGCCGAAGCGGTGGTCGCGCGCTATCGCCGCACGCATGGCGAGCGCTGCAAGATCTTCTTCGTCGTGCCCGACTACTTCGAGCGCCGCCCGAAGCGCTGCATGAACGGCTGGGGCGCGGTGTTCCTCGGCGTCGCGCCCGACGGCGCCGCGCTGCCGTGTCACGCGGCGCGCGGCCTGCCCGGCCTGACGCTGCCGAACGTGAAGGACATGCCGTTGCGCGAGATCTGGTACGACAGCGACGCGTTCAACCGCTTTCGGGGTTTGCGGTGGATGAAGGAGCCGTGCCGCAGCTGCGATGAAAAGGACCTCGACCTCGGCGGCTGCCGCTGCCAGGCCTTCCTGCTGACCGGCGACGCGGCCAACGCCGACCCCGTCTGCGACAAGTCGCCGTTTCACGACACCGTGGTCAAGATCGTGCGGCGTGCGGCATCGGGATCTGCATCCGCAACCGGGGCGACAGCAGCGGCCCGCGAACAGCCGATCCTGTTCCGCAACGACGCCAACTCACGCAAGTTCGCGGCCGCTGCCCGCGAGCCCGACGCCGGCGGCGATAACCGGGCGTCACCCGGAGTCCAATCATGAGTGCCGACACCATCTCCGTTCTGCTCGTCGACGACCATGCGGTCGTGCGCGAAGGCTACCGGCGTCTGCTCGAACTGAATGCCGACGTCGAGGTGTGCGGCGAAGCGGGCGACGCCGCGCAGGCCTACCAGCGTTTTTGCGCGCTGCGGCCCGACGTGGTCGTGATGGATGTGGCGCTGCCGGGCGCAAGCGGCATCGAAGCGATGCGGCGCATGCTCGCGCGCGAACCGGACGCGCGCGTGCTGATCTTCAGCGTGCACGAGGAATCGATCTTCGTGCGGCGCGCGCTCGACGCGGGCGCGCTCGGCTACGTGACCAAGGCAAGCGCGCCCGACGTGCTGGTCGAAGCGGTGCGCTCGATTGCGCGGCGTGCCCGCTACCTGAGCCCGGACATCTCGCAGGCGCTCGCGCTGCGCACCGCGTTCAACGAAGGGCCGCCGGGGCGTCAGTTGTCGGCGCGCGAGTTCGAGGTGCTGCGGCTGCTCGTGCAGGGCTATACGCTGCCGAGCATCGCCGAAAAGCTGGGCTTGAGTCAGAAAACGGTGGCCAACCACCAATCGGTGATCCGGCAGAAGTTCGGCGCCGACAACGGCGTACAACTTGCGCAGATGGCAAGCCGCCTCGGGCTTCAGTTCACGGGCTCGGCCAGCCCCGCCTGAGCGGGCACGCGCGCGCAGAACAGAAAACCGCGCTGCGGCTCGCTCGCGATGTGAAATTCGCCGCCGAGCGCCTCGACGCGTTCGCGCATGCCGATCAGCCCGAGCCCGCTGCGCGGCCTGGTCAGATCGGTGCCGGGGCCGTCGTCGGCCATCGTGACGACGATCTCGTCGATCTGCGTGCCGTTGTGTTCGCGCGGCGCGCGCACCATGAACAGTTCGACGCGCGAGCGGCGCGCGAACTTCGACACATTCGTCAGTCCTTCCTGCACGAGCCGGTACAGCGTGATCGTCAACGCATCGCTGAGGCCGCTGAAATCCCCTTCGATCGTCATCGAGAACGACGCCTCGGGCAAGCGCTCGCGCCAGCCGTCGACGCAATGTTCGAGCGCGCTCGGCAAGCCGAATTCGTCGAGACCGATCGGCCGCAGGCGGCGGATCATGCCGCCGATCTCGCGGTACACATGCGTCGCGCTCTGCATCAGCCCGAGCGCGATGCGATGAATTTCCGGCTCGCGCTCGCCCGATAGATCGCGGATGCGCGCCGCGTCGAGCGAGATCGCGTTCAGGTATTGACCCAGCTCGTCGTGCAGCTCGCGCGCCAGATGGCGGCGCTCCAGTTCCTGCGCCTGCAGCGCCTGACTGGCAAGGCGCCGGTTGTCGGCGAGCAGTCGTTCGGCCTGTTCCTCGAGCATGCGGCGATGGCGCAGTTCGCGGCGCGCATCGCGATAGCGGCGCCACGCGAACCACGCGAGCGCGATCGACAGCACGAACAGCGCGCCCGGCAACTCGTCGAGCTGGAAGCGCTCCATGCCACGCGTGAACCGGTAGACCTTCTCGCTGAGATCGAAGGCGGCGCCGAGCACCGCCGCGAGCACGGTCACGGCGACGACCCAGCCGAGGTCGCGCCATATCGGCGACGATGGCGGCGCTCGATCAGCGGAAGAGGAATGGATCGGTTCGCTTGACATGACGCTTGCATTCTACTCAGCGCCGGCACGCGCAGCGGGTTTTGCGCGAGTTTGGGAACGCTTCCCCGGCAGATCGGGAAAAGCTCCCGCGCGTCTTACAGACGCGTATGCGAAGCTTTACACCAACGTCAAACAACGCGCGACACGCGTACAAATCAAGCCGGCAGGAGACAATAACGATGAGCATGCGATCACAAGCACGCCGCAAACGCCGGCTTCAGCGGCGTGCCGGCATCACCTTCTGCGTCGGCGGCGCGCTCGCCGGTCTGTCCACGAGCGTATGGGCGCAAGCGCAAGCCGAGCCGCTGGTCGCGGCGTCGGCGCCAGCCTCGGCGTCTTCCGCTGCCTCTTCCGGCGCAGCCGACGGCAACGCCAACAGCAACACGACACCCACCACGACCCTCGCGCCGATCGTCGTCGTAGGCACCACGCCGCTGCTCGGCATCGGCACACCGCTCACGCTGGTGCCGGCCAACGTGCAGACGGTCCACGCGGCCGATATCCAACGGCAGGGCCGCCAGACACTCAGCGACTACCTCGCGGCGAATCTGCCTAGCGTCACGATCTCCGACGCGCAGGGCAACCCGTATCAGATGAACCTGTTCTATCGCGGCTTCACCGCGTCGCCGCTGCTGGGCACGCCGCAAGGTTTGTCGGTATTCGTCGACGGCGTGCGCGTGAACGAACCGTTCGGCGACGTCGTGAACTGGGACCTGCTGCCGCAACAGGCGATCGACACGATGCAGCTGATCCCCGGCTCCAATCCGACTTTCGGCTTCAATACGCTCGGCGGCGCGCTGTCGATCACCACGAAAAACGGCAAGGATAACCCGGTCGGCGAGGCCGAAATTCAGGGCGGCTCGTGGGGACGCAAGGCCGCGCAGATCGAACAGGGCGGCACGATCGGCCAGAACCTCGACTACTACTTCACCGCCAACGCCGCGAACGACAACGGCTGGGCCGAGCAGAACGAGAGCCGCATCCGCCAGGCGTTCGGCAAGCTGCGCTATACCGACGCTAACACGACGCTGTCGTTATCGGCCGGCGGCGCGGACAACGATCTGCACGGCGCGCAAACCATTCCGCGCTCGTTCCTCGGTAACCCCAGGCAACCGTACACGTATCCCGACCAGAATCAGAACAGCGCCGGCTACCTGACGCTGTCGGGCGATCATTACTTCAACGACAACGTCGAGCTGAGCGGCAACGCGTACTACCGGCACTTTCGCAATGCCAACACCAGCAGCAACGTCAACAACGACTACGGCACGATCAATCCCGACGGCACCGTCGATACGTTGCAGGCGACCAACGTACAGTCCACCGTGACGACCGACAGCTACGGCGCGAGCCTGCAACTGACGCTGCTCGGCAAGCTCGGCGGCATGCAGAACCAGTTCATCGCGGGCATGGCCGTCGATGCCGCCGACTCGCGCTTCACGCAGTCGTCTCAGGACGCAACGTTTACCGATTCGCGCGCGACGGTCGGCATCGGGAATTTCGCACAGCAGACCAACGCGAACACGCACAACACGAACTACGGCATCTACCTGACCGACACGCTGTCCCTGACGCCGCAGTGGTCGCTGACGCTGTCGGGACGCTACAACTGGGCCGATGCGACGATCGGCGACGAATCCGGCACGCAGCCGCAGCTCGACGGCCACCATACGTTCTCGCGCTTCAATCCGGCGGTCGGCATCAACTGGAATCCGACGCCGGCGCTCACCGCCTACGCGACCTACAACGAGGGCATGCGCTCGCCGACCGCGATCGAGCTGGCCTGCGCCGATCCGAACGCGCCGTGTTCGCTGCCGAACGACTTCATCTCCGATCCGTCGTTGCAGCCGGTCATTTCGAAGACCTATGAAGTCGGCGCGCGCGGCAGGATCGGCGGCAACACGACATGGAGCGCGGCTGCCTACAGCACGACGCTCGACAACGACATCGAGTTCATCAGCAGCACCGGCGCGGGCAGTTCGCAGGGCTTTTTCCAGAATGTCGGGCGCACGCGCCGGCAAGGCGTCGAACTGGCTGGGCAGACGAAGTACGGTCCGTTCACGGTGACCGGCAGCTATAGCTACGTCAATGCGACCTACCAGTCGACATGGGTCGAAAGCAGCCCCAGCAACTCGAGCGCCGACGCGAACGGCAACATCACCGTGCATCCCGGCGATCACATCCCGAGCATTCCGGCGACGACCGTCAAGCTGCGGCTCGATTACGCGGCCACCGCGAAATGGCGAATCGGCACGAATCTGACGTGGCGCGGCAGCATCTACGCGCAGGGCGACGAGAACAACCAGGACGTGAACGGCAAGATCTCCGGCTATCTGTTGATCGATATGGACACCAGCTACCAGGTGACGAAACAGTTGCAGGTGTTCGCGTCGGTGTCGAACCTGCTCGACAAGCGCTATGCGAGCTTCGGCGCGCTCGGGGAGAACTTCTTTACCGGACCGGGCAATACGTTCAACGGCACGGCGCCGGTCAACGAGCAGTTCGTCGGGCCGGGTGCGCCGAGGGGGTTCTGGGTGGGGATGAGGTATGCGTGGAAGTAGTGGTGCTTGGCGGGGGCGGATCGCATGGCTTCGCTCCTTCCGCAGCCTGAGGCTTCGTCACGAGCGCAATGCCGGGGAACGCGGCGCGGATTTTGAGGAATATGTACGCCTCGTCGCGGCACCCGTAAGCCCGACGTCTGATGCCTAACGACTTCGTGCTCGCGGGATCGAGTTGATAAGCGACGTGGCCGATGCTCAGTCGTGGTGGTGCCGCTTGCCTGCGTGACCCGCCTTTAAATGGCCCCGCCGAAACGGGTCGTTCAACCCGTTTTTATCGAATAGAGGTCGCGCAGGATTTCGTTTTGCTGCTTGCGAATTGAATAATGGCAACGCGCTCCCGTGACATCGTACATATCCACGTGTGTTTTTGGCGGTTCTTCAATATTCCAATCATAAGCTAGTTTAGGGGCTAGATCGCAAGCCTTTGCCGATTCATCTTGTGCGCGCATGTACCGATCGAGCTCAGCCTTGCTCGCGCCTTTGATGCCTCGTGCGGATTTAATTGAATTCGCCAGTTTCTTGTTGTCGACTTCAAGGGATCTTGCATGATGCTCATAGCAATCAAAATCTCCAAATCCGCCACCGCCCAGGTACTGCATGCAATTCGAATCGTTGATCACCTCATCGGCAAATATCGGCCGAAAGCTGCAAAGCGCCATGACTAGCAAGAAGCACCTCAAAAATTTATTCAATGTCGATACCTCTGCCATGTCGAGCATCACCTGACGATTACCAGGAATACCGGTAATGAGGGGACGCTCAATGTCCAGTCTCTCCTTACGACAAGGACCAGGGATCGACCTTGCCACCCTCGATCACGAAATGCTTCGCGTCGGGATTCGAGGGGAATAGGCGCCAGTCCTCATCATCAGGTATCGCATCCGCAAGAATGACTAGTCGCATATCTCTCGCCAGCAAAATGACGGCATCACCGTTCTCGCCCGCCTCGATATTCAAAACAGCCGTTGGGCCATGTGTCACAAGGAGATCACGGACTCGTTCCGTTGTCACTCTCGTTCTCTCTTCAGACGCTGCGAAGTCCGAATAAGACGCAACGATCACGTGTCCCTGCTCGATGCGCCAGTCGCACTGAATATGGAGCGCCCAATCGCCCAGATACTTGATGGTTCCTCTGCCGGTCTTTACCTCCCGAAGCGGACCGAACTGTAACGTAAGCATGTCGGCCGCGTGCGCCACTCCGCTGACGTTAAGCCCGATCAAGGCGGAAAGGTGAAGTCCTACCTGCTCTTTCGTATCGATCATTCCAATTTGTCTCCAAACAGGTCCAGGGCGCGCTCCATCATGCCGTGATACTCAAGATCGTCCATCTGAATATCGTAGTGAAGGCGGCGTGCTTGATTCTTGCTTAGTCCAAGTGCTTTGACCACCGCCTTAAATTGCTTGTTCTGCGCCTGATTGTTACCGGGCCGACCATCGGCGCCGGCGAGCTGCACAGCGTCGCCGTCCGGCATGTCGGGCTGATAGACGAACGACTGAGCATTGCCGAGATTCTCCGGCACGCGCGGGCTGCTGCCATAGAGCGAGCTTGCCATGCTCGCGTCGTCCGCTTGTCGTGAGCGCCCGCGACAATCGCACGC
Organism: Paraburkholderia sp. HC6.4b; assembly: GCF_014200875.1. Taxonomy (NCBI): domain Bacteria; kingdom Pseudomonadati; phylum Pseudomonadota; class Betaproteobacteria; order Burkholderiales; family Burkholderiaceae; genus Paraburkholderia; species Paraburkholderia sp. HC6.4b. Next base: position 2,006 of record NZ_JACHDC010000029.1, on the reverse strand, counting down.
CCATGCGGTGCCCAGGGCTACGGCCATCTCGTAACCGTTTGAATACGACTTCAGCCTATCGAACGGAAACCATTCGCCGGTTTCGATGTTCAGCGCCATTGCGGATGGCATTGGCGGAAAGTTTGAGTAGATCGAATAGGTGATACGGCAAAGCAGGCATTCTTCCTCGTCCCCAGTGCCGTCCTGTTTCTGTTGTTCCATTTGACCTCTTCTGATTTTCCAGAAAACACCCGACGAACTAACCATCTAAAGGAATCGCAGTCAACAGTTTTAATTTAGGATAGATCCGTTTTGACAAACATTGACAATAAACGTCAAAAAACGGCAGACCTGTGACTCCTGGCTTTACCACGGCAAAACACTAACCGGTTCTGTCGGCATTCCAATGAAGGTGGCTTGATGGCGCCTTTTTCAATTACACGGCGAGAAGCAGACGTTTATTCGTTTGCATATCTCGTCTGCGCATATTGGCGCTTTGCGTCCATCAGACAATTCCTGTTTTTGATTTCTGTTGTTGCTTCGCACTGCATTGACAATATTTAACTTACCCGAGCAGTGGTATGAGGTATTTTTCGGCAGGTTAAAAAAATACGCTATGCAGAATGAACAAGAACATGTTCAGGCTGGTTTTCAGCCGGTGCCGGAGTATGCTCGTCGCCGTTGCGGAAACCGCCATTGCCCACGGCAACGCAAGTCAGGGCGAGACCCATTCATCGGCCTCACGGCGCCCGATCACACTGTTCGCCATGCGTCACGCAGCTTTCGCCGCGCTGGTGCTGTGCGGACTCGCACCTGTTCTCGCGGATGCGCAGATCGTGCCCTCGGGCGCGCACGCGCCGAATGTCATCCAGACGCGCAATGGCCTGCCGCAGGTCGATATCAACAAGGCGTCGAATGCGGGTGTTTCGGTTAATACGTATTCGCAGTTCGACGTGCAGAAGAACGGCGCGATCCTGAACAACTCGCCCGTTATCACGAACACGCAATTGGCAGGACAGGTGAGTGGTAACCCGAATCTTTCGCCAGGCCAGTCCGCGCGGATCATTCTCAACCAGGTCAACAGCAATTCGCCCAGCCAGTTGCGCGGCTATCTCGAAGTGGCGGGCAACAGGGCCGAAGTCGTCGTGGCAAACGGTTCGGGGATCGTGGTCGATGGCGGCGGCTTCATCAATACCACGCGCGGCATTCTCACCACCGGCACGCCGATGCTCGATGCGGGCGGCAACCTGAGCGGTTTCAACGTAACTGGCGGCATGATTACCGTCCAGGGCGCGGGCCTGGACGCGACCAATATTGATCAGGTGGACCTGATCTCCCGCGCGGTGGAGGCTAACGCGGCCATCCGTGCCAACGGCCTGAATGTTATCGCCGGCGCAAATCGCGTCAATCACGACACGCTGGCCGCGACGCCCATCGCAGGCAGCGGCGCAGCGCCAGGTGTGTCCATCGACGTGAGCCAGCTTGGCGGAATGTACGCCAATCGTATCGTTCTGGTCAGCAATGAATACGGTGTCGGGGTGTCCAATGCGGGCGTGATCGCCGCCCAGGCGGGCGACCTGACGCTCACGACGCAGGGCAAGCTGGTTCTCACCGGCAAGACAACCGCGAGCGGCAATCTTGCGGTGTCAGCGGCGGGCGATGTAGACAACAGCGGCTCGACCTACACGCAGCAGAACCTGACCATCAGTGCGGGGAACGTCACGTCAACCGGCACCCTCGGTGCGGGCATCAATGCGGATGGCAGCGTTGGCCAGAGCGGCGATCTGAACCTGAGCGCGGCAGATACCCTTTCCGCAACAGGCCAGAACATCGCGGGTGGCAATGCCACGCTTCAGGGCAACAACGTAACGCTGACGGGCAGCCAGAGCGCTGCTAACGGCGCGCTCACTGTTTCCGCCGCGCAGACGCTTGACACTGATATGGTCGCTGCGTGTCAATAAGAGAAACAGTTATTGAATCCCAAGGGTAATCGGACGATGCGGCACAAGTCCGTTGCAGCGACGATG